>NZ_SOFZ01000019.1:0-101729 GCF_004402435.1 Cryobacterium sp. TMB1-7 | reverse complement strand
GGCGACACCCGTGGTCTTGACCGCCGGCCAGACCTACGTGGTGTCCTACTTCGCACCCAACGGCCGGTACTCCGCGACGCCGAACTACTTCGCCACCCCGCGCACCGTCGGTCCGCTGACCGCCGGCACGACGTCCAACGGCCGGTACCTCTACGGACCCGCCGGCGGCTTCCCGACCAACAGCTGGCAGGCGGAGAACTACTTCGTCGACGTGGTTTTCACACGATCCGGCTAGAGAATTCGGTTTCACCGAACCCGCGGTGAAGCCTCGCATGACAGGCCCGTCACCCGAGCGGTCCTGAACGCCCACAACACCCTGGGGGTATCAGTGAACACGAAACTTCGAATCGCCGTCGTCGGCGCCGGATACTGGGGGCCGAACCTCGCCCGCAACTTCCGAGCTAACCCGGAATGGGACCTGGTCGCGATCTGTGACCTCGACAGGGACCGCGCCCAACGGGTCGCCGACGGTGTCGGCGGCGCCCGCGTGGTGACATCGCTCAAGGACCTGCTGGAATCCGATGACATCGACGCCGTGGCTATTGCCACGCCGGCCTCCACCCACCACGGCATCGCCAGGGCCGCCCTGAGCGCAGGCAAGCACGTGATGGTGGAGAAACCTCTCGCCGACACCGGGGTCAAGGGCCGGGACATGGTTCGAGTGGCCGCCGACAGGGGACTGGTCCTCATGGCCGACCACACCTACTGCTACACGCCCGCCGTACTGAAGATCCGGGAGCTTGTCGCGGAGGGAGCGCTCGGCGACATCCTGTTCATCGATTCGGTGCGCGTGAACCTCGGCCTGATCCAGCCCGACGTCGACGTTTTCTGGGACCTCGCCCCTCACGACCTGTCTATCATCGACTTCGTGCTTCCCGGCGGGCTGCGGCCGCTGTCGGTGTCGGCCCACGGCGCTGATCCGCTGGGGGCGGGTAAGGCGTGCGTGGGATACCTCGCGCTGCCGTTGGCGAACGGGGCGATGGCCCACGTGCACGTGAACTGGCTCAGCCCCACCAAGATTCGCCAGATGATCATCGGCGGCACCAAACGAACCCTGGTCTGGGACGACTTGAACCCGCAACAACGGGTCAGCGTCTACGACCGCGGCGTCGACCTGTCGCTGCAGGCCGTCGGCGGGGAGGCGCGTCGGGAGTCGACGATCTCCTATCGGTTGGGTGACACGTGGTCGCCCGCCCTCCCCGAACACGAGGCCCTCGGTGCGATGGCGACGGAGTTCGCCCGCAGCATCCGGGAGAAACGTCCCGCCAGGACCGACGGGGAGTCGGGACTGCGGGTACTGGCGGTGCTGGAGGCGGCGACCAGGAGCCTGGCGGCGGCCGAACTCGCACCCGTTGCCGACATCCGTGCCAGTGCCGATGACCTGAGCCTGATCGGTGAGGCGTCATGAGCGCCCTGGTCGGAGCGACTGTCCTTGTCACCGGCGGCGCCGGCACCATCGGATCGGCTATCGTCGACCAGCTCCTTGATGCCGGTGCGGCGCACATTGACGTGCTCGACAACCTGGTCAGGGGCCGGCGCGACAACCTCGCCGGGGCCCTGGCGTCTGGCCGGGTGACTCTGGTGGAGGGCGACCTACGTGACCGTGACCTGGTCCATGACATCGTCGCGGGCAAGGACCTGGTCTTCCACGAGGCAGCACTCAGGATCACTCAATGCGCCGAAGATCCGCGCCTGGCCCTCGAGGTGCTCGTCGACGGCACCTTCAACGTCTTCGAGGCGGCGGCCGACCGGGGCATCGAGAAGCTCATTACCGCGTCCAGCGCTTCGGTGTACGGACTCGCGGAGCACTTCCCCACCTCGGAGCGCCACCACCACCACAACAACGACACCTTCTACGGTGCGGCGAAGTCGTTCAATGAGGGCATGCTGCGCAGCTTCAGAGCCATGCGCGGCCTCGACTTCGTGGCGCTGCGGTACTTCAACGTCTACGGTCCGAGGATGGACGTGCACGGCCTCTATACCGAAGTCCTGGTGCGGTGGATGGAGCGCATCATCGACGGGAAAGCACCGCTGATCTTCGGGGACGGCCGCCAAACCATGGACTTCGTGTTCACCGCCGACATCGCCAGGGCGAACCTGCTCGCTGCGACCAGTGACAGCCGTGACGGCGTGTACAACATCGCCAGCGGGGTGGAGACGCGCCTGCTCGAACTGGCTGAGCACCTCCTGCGAGCGATGGATTCGACGTTGCCGGTTGAGCACGGCCCCGACCGGGCAGTTAACGGAGTGGCGCGCCGACTTGCTGATGTCTCCGCAGCCCGGCGGGATCTCGGGTTCGAAGCCCGGGTCGGGCTCGATCAGGGGCTCCGGGAACTCGTCGCCTGGTGGGCACCCCTCCGCGAGGAAATCGCCGCCGGCCGAACGCTGGTGACCTCATGAGCCGCATCAATGTCATGAAGCCGTGGATCGGCGCCGACGAGATCCAGGCGGTCACCGAAGTGATCGAATCCGGCTGGGTCGCGCAGGGACCCCGGGTGGCCCGGTTCGAGGAGGAATTCGCGACGGCCATGGGCGCCGAGCACGCCGTGGCGACGTCGAACTGCACCACGGCCCTGCACCTGGCACTCGTCGTTGCGGGCGTCCAGGCCGGGGACGAGGTGATCGTCCCCTCCTTCTCGTTCATCGCGACCGCCAACGCGCCTACGTACGTCGGCGCCCGCCCGGTCTTCGCCGACGTGGACCTGGCGACGGGCAACCTCACCGCGGAGACCGTGTCCGCGGTCATCACCGATCGCACACGAGCGGTGATCGTGGTGGACCAGGGCGGGATCCCGGTTGACCTCGCCGCGATCCGTGCAGTGTGCGAACTGCGCGGGATCTTCGTCATCGAAGATGCGGCCTGCGGCGCCGGGTCCACCTACCGGGGGCGCCCGGTCGGTGCCGGGGCTGACATCGCCGCGTGGTCCTTCCACCCGCGCAAGCTCCTCACCACCGGCGAGGGCGGGATGCTGACCACGTCGACAACGGCGTGGGCGACCCGCGCCCGGCAGCTTCGGGAGCACTCGATGAGCCTCTCGGCCGCCAGCCGCCAGGCAAGTGTGCTTTCGCCGGCCGAGGAATACCGGGAGATCGGATTCAACTACCGGATGACCGACCTTCAGGCCGCGATCGGGATCGTGCAACTCGGACGCTTGCCGGAAGTCGTGCGCAAGCGACGGGAGCTGGCGGAGCGGTACAGCATCGCCCTGGCCGCAGTGCCGGGTCTGCGCGTGGTCAGCGACCCGGAGTGGGGAACCTCGAACTTCCAGTCCTACTGGGTCGAAGTGCTCCCGGATTTTCCCACGGATCGAGAGGGCCTCGTCGAGGCGCTGGCGCATGCGGACATCTCGGCCCGCCGCGGCATCATGGCGGCACACCGCCAACCGGCCTACCGGGATTGGGTCGAGCACAACGTTCCGCTTCCGGTCACCGAGCGCCTGAACGACAACACGCTGATCCTGCCGCTCTATCACGAGCTGGCGGATGCTGAACAGGACCGTGTGATCGATGCCGTGGTGCAGGTCTCGTCCACCCGTCGCCGGGGCGCCGCATGAGGGACGTCATCCTGCTCGCCGCCAGCGGCCTGGCGAGAGAGGTCGTCTCGGCGGAACAGCGTGAATTCCGCTGGGTGGCAATTCTCGACGACGATGAGGAGCTGCACGGCAGCCGCGTGGCTGGAATCGACGTGATCGGCGGATTGGAACTCGCTGCGAGGCACCGGACCGGGCTGCTGATCTGCGTCGGCTCCGGCGCCGGGCGACGCCGGGTGGCTGACCGGCTGGCCGCCCTGGAGGTGCAACCGGAGCGGTATGTCACGGTCATCGACGCCTCGGCACGTGTCCCCGCCTCCTGCACCGTCGGCCGGGGCAGTGTGCTGCTTGCGCACACCGTGCTCACTGCCGACGTCAGAGTCGGCCGTCATGTCGTGGTCATGCCGCAGGCAACCCTCACGCACGACGTGGTCGTCGGTGACTTTGCCACTCTCACTGCCGGAGTCTCCCTCGCCGGGGGAGTCACAGTGCACGAGGGTGCCTACCTCGGCATGAACGCCACCGTTCGGCAGGGCGTCGTCGTCGGAGCCGGAGCGATCGTCGGGATGGGCGCCGCTGTCATCGCCGACGTGCCGGCCGGAGAAACCTGGGCCGGTGTCCCCGCCCGGTCCGTCTATCAGAGGAGCGCAGTGTGAAGACCACCGAACGAGTCCCGATGCTCGACCTGGCCGGGCAGCATCAGCAGATCGCCGACGTGGTTCGGCAGGGCTTCGACCGGGTCATCGCGGCGAGTTCCTTCATCCAGGGCCCCGACGTCGCCCGGTTCGAAGGGGAATACGCGGCCTACTGCACCAGCCGGCACGTGATCGGTGTCGGTAACGGCACCGACGCGCTCGAGCTCGCACTGCGCGCCAGCGGCATCGGCGCAGGCGACGAGGTCATCGTTCCCGCCAACACCTTCGTGGCGAGCGCCGAAGCCGTTCTGCGCGCCGGTGCGCGGGTGGTCTTCGCCGACTGCGACGAGAATTTCCTCCTCGACCCCGTGAGTGTGGGCGAGCGGATGACCGCCCAGACCCGAGCGGTCATCGCCGTGCACCTTTACGGTCAAGCCGCGCCGGTCGACGAACTCCGTCTGCTGGTCGGCCCCGACGTCGTCCTGGTCGAAGACGCGGCGCAGGCCCAGGGGGCGCGGTCCCATGGTCGGCGCGCCGGGTCCCTGGGGGACGTGGCCGGCACCAGCTTTTACCCCGGCAAGAACCTCGGCGCCTACGGTGACGCAGGTGCCGTGATCACATCCTCCGACGCGATCGCCGCCGAGGTGCGTGCGCTCAGTAACCACGGCGGAGTGCGCAAGTACGAGCACCTCAGCGTGGGGACCAACTCCCGGCTCGACACCCTGCAGGCCGTGGTGCTTTCCGCCAAGCTCGCCCTGCTCGACGGGTGGAACGCCGAACGCCGACGCCTTGCCGCCCGGTACACCGCCCTGCTCGACGGGGCTCCCGGAGTGGTCACCCCCCGAACCGCGCCAGGGAACGAGCACGTGTTCCACCAATTCGTGGTGCGGGTGCCGGAACGGAACCGGACGTATCAGGACATGAGCGACGCGGGTATCGGCGTGGGCATCCATTACCCGGTCCCGGTGCATCAGCTCCCCGCCTTCGCTGACGTGGCCAGGGGGCAGGGCACGTTCCCCGTCGCCGAACGCCTGAGCGGGGAGATCCTCTCGCTGCCGATCTACCCCGGCCTCACCGACGAGCAGCAGGATCGGGTGGTCGACACCCTGCAATCATGCCTGTGACCGACGCCTCACCCGGCTCGGTCCTCGGCGATCAGGTGCGTAGGGGGGCGCTCTGGTCGGCCGGCAGCACCCTGTTCCTGCGCTTCGCCAACATCGCGATCATGGCGGTCGTCGCCCGGATCGTGGCCCCGGAGGCGTTCGGGGTGTTCGCCCTGGCCATGGTCGTGCAGGGGGTCGTCGTCAGCCTCGCCGAACTCGGCATCTCTTCGGCGCTGCTCCGTAACGACCTCGACCCCGACCGCATCGCGCCGACGATCGCCACGGTCTCGATCATCACGAGCCTCGTGCTGGGCACCGCGATGGCCGTTTTCGCCGACCCTCTCGCTGCTGCCCTCGGCTCCCCGGATGCGGCAGGGCCGCTTCGGGTGATGGCGCTCTCGGTGGCACTCATCGGGCCGTTCGTGGTGCCGGGGGCGCTGATCCAACGCGACTTCCGGCAGGATGTGATCTTTCGAGCGGCAGCGATCGCGTTCGTTCCGAGCAGCGCGGTCCTCTTATTGGTGGCACTCGCCGGTGATGGGGCGTTGGCGTTCGCCTGGTCGCGGGTCGCGGCGCAGCTGGTCACCGGGGTGATCCTCACCATGAAGGTGAAAAAACGCTACTGGCCGGGATTTCGGCGGGATCAGATCGGAATGCTGATTCGCTTCGGACTGCCGCTCGCACTGGCCAACCTGCTCAGCCAGGCGTTGCTCAATGTGGATTACGTCTTCGTCGGCCGCACCCTGGGCGTTGAAGCCACCGGGCTCTACTCTCTGGCGTTCACCATCGCCGCCTGGTCTACCGCCGTGATCGGATCCGTTCTGAACGGCATCGTTCAACCCGCGTTCTCCCGAGTGCGTCATGAAGGCGGGGACCTTCGCGGCGCCCTGCTTCAGGCCTGCCGAACTGTCGCCCTGGTGGCCTGCGCGATCGGCGCACTCACCCTCGCACTCGCCGAGCCGTTGCTCACCACCATCTATGGAACCCAGTGGACGGGAGCCGCACCGGCCCTCGTCGTCCTCGCCGTTTACGGGGTCATCTTCGTGTTGGGCCTCCTCCTGGCGAACATCATCATCTCCACCGGCCGCACCGGCGGTCTGCTCCTCGTGCAGGTCGCCGCTCTCGCGGTGCTCCTGCCCGCCATGGCGGTCGGTGTCCGATACGGCGGTCTGGTGGGCGTGGGACTGGCCCACATTCTGGTGAGCGCGGGAGTCATCCTCCCGTTGTATCTCCTGATGCTGCGACGAACGATCCCTCGACCGTTCGGTGTGATGGTTCGGGCGATTGCCTGGCCGGTGTGTGCCGGCACCGCGGCCGGAGGGACAGCGTGGGCCGTGGCGATGCTGGTGTCAGCGGCTCCGGCGAAGTTTTTGCTCGGAGGGTTGGCCGGCGGCATCCTCTACCTGGTGCTGACCGCACCGCTGCTTCTCCCGCTTGTGCCGCCGTCGCTTCGCCGTTCCCGAACCTTCGGCCGGGTTCTGGCCGGCCTCGCCTGGCCGTCCAGCTGGCTGGCCCGGCGCATGACCGGGGGGCGCGCATGACGCTCGGGGTGCTCGTCTACCCGCACGACCTCGGGATCGGCGGGAGCCAGCTCAACGCGATTGAGATTGCGGCCGCGCTGCAGCGCCGTGGTCACCGGGTTATTGTCTTCGGCACCCCGGGTGCGCTTGTGCAGCGAGTCGCCGATCTGGGTCTCGAATTCATCGCGGCTCCACGACCGGGCCGGCGCCCGTCACCCCGGGTGGCCCGTGCGCTCGCCGACCTCGTGGTGGAACGGAAGATCGATGTGCTGCACGGCTACGAGTGGCCACCGGCGCTGGAGTGCGTCCTCGCCAGCCGGCTGCAGCCATCCGCCGTCGCGGTGTCCACCGTGATGTCGATGGCTGTCGCACCGTTCCTTCCGAAGAGCATGCCACTCGCGGTCGGGACCGAGGCGATCGCCGCCGCCGAGCGTGCCTTCGGTCGCTCCTCGGTCAGCCTGCTGGAGCCGCCGGTCGACCTGACGGAGAATCATCCGGGTGCGGTGCCCGCCGGGGTCTTCGGAGCCGGCGACGACGGTCGGTTCACGGTTGGCATGGTGACCAGGTTCGCCCATCAGCTGAAGCTGGAGGGAATCCTCACGGCGATCGACACCGTCGGAGCCCTGGCCCGGCACGCGGCCATTCGGCTCGTCATCGCCGGGGACGGGCCCGCCCGCGAGGAGGTGGTCGCCCGTGCCGCGCACGTCAACGCGGACTCGGGTGCCGGCACCGTGGTCCTGCTGGGCGAGGTGACCGATCCCCGGCCCGTCTACGAGTCAGCCGATGTGATGCTCGGCATGGGCGGGTCTGCGTTGAAAGCGCTCGCCTTCGCGAAACCGCTGGTGGTGCAGGGGGAGGGCGGATACTGGGAGCTTCTCACCCCGGATACCCTGCCGGAATTCCTCTGGGCCGGGTGGTACGGGGTGGGAGAATCGGCCGAAACGGGTCCGGCCCGGTTGGAGGGCATCCTCCGGCAACTGCTCGAGGACGCCGGTCTTCGAGCGGAAGTCGGCGCGTTCGGCCTGGCAACCGTGCACGGGCGGTTCTCGGTGGAGGCCGCAGCCGTGACCCAGCTGGCCATCTATCGCGCAGCACTCCAGCTGCGGGTCACGCGCGGGCAGCAGGTCCGGCACGATGCTGCGGCCCTGACCCGGTACGCCCGGTACTACGCGGGGAAACGTGTGCGCCGGTTGATCGGAACCGAGCAGACCGACGACTTCAACGCCCGTCCGGCGAGTGTCCGGCCCGGAAGCCTGCCGGTGACGACGGGAGCGGGCTCGTGACACTGCCGTACCTCGTCTACATCGCCGGCGCCGAATGGGATGCCGTTCCGGGAACCGACCGGCGTCTCACGGCGGCGCTGGCCCGACGCATCCCGGTCCTCTGGGTTGACCCTCCGGTGGCGGTGCACAGGACATTGCGCCGCAACTACCGCTGGCCGTTGCCTCAGCTTGTCTCCGAGGGCCCGAACATCGTTCGGCTGCGCAGCGTCACCGTGCCGTTCGCGTCGAAGCGGGCAATGCTCTCCATCGCGGGTGCCCTGGGCGCCTGGGCAGTCCGCTGGGCGGTCAAGAAGCTCAACGCCGACGTGACCGCTGTCGTGGTGGCGACTCCCCGGGCACGGTTCCCGAGACGGGTACGGGGTAGTCGGCTGCTCTACCTCACCGACGACTGGGTGGCCGGCGCTGCCCTGCTGGATCTGCCCCAGTCTGGTATTTCCCGGATCCTCCGAAGGAATGTGTCCCGGGCGGACGTCGTCGCCGCGGTCACCCCGGAGCTCGCCGCAACAGTCAGCGGTCTCGCCGTCGACCGCACGGTCGAGGTCCTGCCCAACGGCTGCGAACCTGTTGTGTCTGCCGGCCGGCGTCAACCCGACCGCGGGGACCCGGAAGCCGCTGCCGCCCTGGTCGGACAACTCAATGAGCGATTGGACTTCGACGTGCTCGAAGCGGTGCTGGCGACCGGGGTGCCGATCCTGGTCGTCGGACCGCGTACTGAGCGTGATCCTCAGATCACGGTCCGCCTCGACGCGTTTCTCGCCGCAGAGACGGTGACCTGGCTCGGGGAGGTTCCGTTTGCGGAACTACCCGGTCACCTCGTGGGGGCGGTGGTCGGCCTGACTCCGTATCGCATCACGTCATTCAACCGAGCTAGCTTTCCCTTGAAAACCCTGGAATACCTGGCCAACGGGCTGCCGGTGGTGTCGACCGATCTGCCGGCAGTCCAGTGGTTGAACACCGACCTGATCAGCGTCGGGACTGATCCGCGGCACTTCGCTGAGCACGTGCAGCGAATCGTTTCCGATCCGGCACGCGGCGCGGAGGCTGAGACCGACCGCCGACGCCGGATCGAATTTGCGGCATCCCACAGCTGGGACGTCCGGGCGGGGCGGCTCCTGGACCTCGTCCTCCCCGCGGGCAGCTCAGGTGTCCCCGCGACGCCACGATCACGACCCGCAGCATCCGGCGCGCTCACCTGAGCACCCGGCAGTTCGGCCATCGCGAGGGAGCAGCACATGCCATCGGAACAGACCACCGTCATCACGGCGAGCCGCCGGCGGTGGGCGGTGATCGTCGCAGCGGGCGTCGTGGTCGTTGTGGCCGCACTGTCGATGGTGGCCGGCGTCGCAGGACAGGCACGGGCAGAGGCCAACATCTTCGGTTCACCGACCCCCACTGTGGCCGCAGCATCGGACGATGCGTCGGTGGAAGTGGGCGTCCGCTTCACCAGCACCCGGGATGGCTGGGTGACCGGTCTCCGGTTTTACAAGGGCACAGGCAACTCCGGACCACACCTGGGCACTCTGTGGGACGGTGACGGGAACCCGCTGACTCGGGTGGAATTCACCCGAGAATCCTCCAGCGGATGGCAGGAAGCCACCTTCGCCGAACCGGTGCCGGTTCACCGCGGCCACAGCTATGTCGCCTCCTACTTCGCGCCACGGGGTCACTACGCCTCGGATGCCGGCGCGCTAGCCGACCCGCATACCAACGGCGCGCTGTCGGTTCCGGCCGGCGGCGGCGTCTTCCGCTACGGGTCCGGAGGCTTCCCGACCGCGTCGTTCGAGGACACCAACTATTACGTCGACGTCAGGTTCCGCCCCGCCGCCCCGGGTGAAACGGTGCCGGAAGACCACCCGCGGGCCGCTAGTCCCTCGGCCCCGGCCGAATCGTCCTCCACCCCGACCCCGGCTGCGCCCGACCCGATCTCGGTGCCCCCGAGCGACACCGGGACCTCGCTGGCCCTTCCGCGGATTCCCTGGGAAGGAGGGCCGGCCTACTGGAAACAGTTCAGCAAGGCCGACGCGGCCGGTTGGGACGACCCGACGTTTTTCCCTATCGTCTCCTGGTTCGGCAACTTCAGCACCGATGACGAGGTCGCCTACGACAAGTCACTCGGCATCAACACGTACAGCGGCATGTGGGATGGCACGCCGTACCGGCTCTTTGCCGACAACGGTGTGTTCTGGATCGGCGGAAAGCTCAACGACGGCTTCACCGCCGACAGCGGCAATTGGGTGGGCCAATTCCTTGACGATGAGGTCGACGGCCGATTCACCCCAGCAGACGGCCACAAGCACCTCCAGGGGTTGGTCGACGCCCTCCCCGACGACGGGCGCTTCCGCTACGCGAACTTCACCCAGATGGTGATCGCAAGTGACCTCCCGCAGGAGGCAGCGCGCCAGTACGTGAACGGATACACCGATGTGGTGTCGGTGGACATGTACTGGTACAGCATCCCCTTCTGCGACCAGACCCCGTATCGGGATGTGTATCTGACCCCGGTCGCGCAGGCGACCTGTCGCACCGCGTCGAGCTACGGCGCCACTATGAACTCCCTCCGCGCCCAGGACGCCGCAGACGGAAAACTGCAACCACTCTGGCAATGGGTGGAGAACCTGAACGGCGGTCCGCCGGATGCTGCGCCGAGGTCCTACCTCACCCCGGGGCAGCTCACGGGGGCGGTGATGAACTCGATCATCAACGAAGCCCGAGGGATTGCCTATTTCAATCAGAGCCTCAGTGGAACGTGCCAAAGCAGCAACGTTTTCCGCCAATCTCAGGTCAGCCCGGGCTTTTGTGGCAATGCTCAGGTCGCCGCAGTGAAGTCGGTGAACGCTCAAATTCACTCACTCGCCCCGGTGCTCAACACCCAGTCCTACGAGTACACCTTCGGTCCGAAGCTCGACACCATGCTCAAAACCTATGCAGGGTCGGCCTACATCTTCGCGATGGTCGACGGCTCTGCCGGCCCGGGGGAGCGCACTCTCACCCTGCCGCCCGGGGTCGAAGGCAAGAACGTCGAGGTGCTGGGAGAAGATCGCAGCCTGGCGGTCGACGGCAAGGGACGATTCACCGACGCCTTCGCCGAGGAATTCAGCTACCACATCTACCGGGTGCCCCTCACGGCAGGGGCGGGCAGCGAGTAGCGGGTGTCCGCGGGCTGAACCGCCGACTGCCCGGAGGAGTCCAGCTGTCCTATCGGGTCGCCACCGGCTGACCGGGCACGGGAGGCCCTGCAGCGAGCAGGTGCCGCGCACCCCCAGCCAGGCCGAGGACGAGGAAGAGCATCCCCGCAGACATCGAGAACGCGAAACCGTCGAAGAAGGCCATCAGCAGACTGCCCGCGACGAGCGCCGCGACGAGGGCCTGGGCCAGCTGCCGGTCCAGGCTGTCGGTGGCCGTGCGGCGGGCCTGCGCCGCACTGACGATGCCGGCGACGACCAGGATGAGGAAGGCGATGACGCCCAGGATTCCCAACTCGATCGCCAGGAGCAGGTACTGGTTGTCGAAGATGTGATATTTCGCGATGAAGGTGCCGAATCCCTTGCCGACGACAGGGAACCGGCTCATGTAGTCGATGGCGATGTCGTAGCTGGTCGTTCGCGATGCGGTGCTCGGGTCCGACCCCAGTCCGGTGAACAGACCGCGGATCGTTCCGATCATCCCGGGGACGAGCACCCCGATCGCGACGGTCAGGGCGCCGCCCACCGTGACAATGAGCATCCGGACGCTGCGGGAGAGGGTCGGCAGCATGATGATCAGTCCCACGGCGAGGCCGATCAGGGTTGACCGGGAGACCGAGAGCAGTGACGCGACAGTGATCATGGCGACAGGCAGCCAGGGGATCAGCCGATGCGCCGAGCGATTCTCGACGGCCAGGGCGAGGGCGATCGGAAAAGCCATGGCCAGGACGACTCCGTACTCAAGCGGATGGATCGCCGTTCCCGACGCGCGGATGAAGCCGGCTCGCTGGTCGAGTGCGTCCGAGGTGGGGCCCTCCCACATCGTGAACGGCACGAAGTGCCAGAACTCCAGGAGAAGGTTGCCCGTCAGAAACTGAAGGATGCCCAGGGTCGCCATCGCGCCGCCCGCCCACGCGAGCCTGCGCAGCAGGACCCGTAGTTCGCCGACGCTGGGGAGACCGTCGATGCCGACGAGCAGGATCCCGGCCCACGCCAGCAGTCGCAGGAGCCCGTTGTCGGCCGGGCTGACCTCGTCGGTGGGCAGCCCGCGAAGCATGGCACAGGCGTAGCTGAAGCCCGCCACCGCGAGGAGGGCGAACAACGCCGCGGATACGCGTCGCGGGCCCGGTGGCAGAGGGGACTGACGCTGCAGCTGATGCCAGCACCACCAGAGTCCCGCGCCGAGGGCCCAGAGCGTTGCGGGCCGTCCCGCCGACCCCAGGGCCGTGATCGTGAGTCCGGACGGAACCGCGAACAGCAGAACCACGTACACGGTGAGAACAGTCAGTCCGTCGATCCCCCGATGGGGACCTCGCTCCGTCGCGGCGGCGCGGGTCGCCGCGGGCGCCGGCCTGCTCATTCGGCGTGCTCGGGAGCGCGTGCGTCTGCGCCGTGCTTGACGGGGATCGTGCTGTCGTCAAAGCCGTCCGGGACGCCGGCGAGCACCCGGCGGTCGCCGGAACGGGACAGGTCCGGGTGCCTCGGACCCTGGGGTGCGCCGAGGTCGTCGTCGAAGTCCTCGGTTGCCCGGCCGTCTTCGAGCTCAACGTCATCCGGCGTGCCGGCGGAATCGGCAACGGGCGGATCCAACCGGCGTCTCCTGTCCCTGGACAGCAGCAGCCCGTCCACCAACCCGGCCAGGAGCAGGGTGAGAGCGAAGCCGGCGGCAGCTGTTGCGGCGACGGCTTCCAGCCGGCTCTTCTGGATCACCGTACTGGTTTCGTCTGTGGTGAGAGGCATCGCGGTGATGCGCTCAACCTCCGGAACGTCGGCTCGGGTCTGCAGGGAGCTGAGGTTTGTCTGCACGCCGGAGAGGGCGCGGTCGAGCACCAGGGCAACCTCACTGTTGGTGCTGCCGGTGGCGGTGACGGAAAGGAGCGGACCGCTGCTGGTCGCGATGCGCTGGACGGTGGCGTCCGCGGCCGGATGCCCATCCAACAACGACTCACGCACGGTCTGCGAGGCCATCGTGTTCACCAACACGTCACTGGCTTGGCCGAGGCCGCCGAGGAACAGGTAGGGGTTCTCTCCTTCGGGAACGCTCGAGGCCGCGGGCATGAGGAGCAGGGTCGCGTTGCGTTGGTAGGTGGGTTGCACCTCGGAATACACGACGCCGGCAGCGACGCCGGTGAGTACCAGACCGATCAGCACGACGTACCAGCGCCGTCCGAGGCCTCGCAGGAAGTTCTTCAGTGTCATGTCACACGCTCCGTTTGCTGGGCGGTTGTGCCCGGTGAAATAGTGGGCGGCAGGGTTTGGCCGGCCGACCCGTCCTGGCGGCGGGGTCTGGGAGTCCGGCCGGCGAGCCGGTCGACGAGCGTTGCCGCGGTCGCGGCCACGCCGAGCCCGACCAGCCCGAGTACGAGCAGGGCCCTGGCCTGTGTTCTGCGGGATCCGCCGACGTGACTGACCGTGGCCTCGGCCGGGACCCGCTCAGTGCTGATGGCATCCCGGGGGTCCAGGGTGCTCTGCCGGTCGGCGGTGAGAACGTCGATCCGGTCGAGGAGAGTGTTGAGGGTCACTCTTACCCTGTCGGGATCCTGACCGGCGACCCGTACCGACAACACCGGGTCGGGGAAGCTGTACTCCCACTGTCCGCCGGTGTTGGGTATGACGACCTGATACCCCTCGGAGACTCCCGCACCGAAGAGTGGGGCGTCCGGCGAGAGACGGTCGGGCAGCTTTCCGTCGTTGATCTCCTGCTCGATGGCCCCGACGAATTCCAACAGGGTGTCCCGCTGTCGGTCGTCGAAGACGCCGACGGCTGCGGCATCGGGAACCACGAAGACCACCTTCGTTTGCGAGACGTAAGCGCCGCCGGCCTCGTCGAGGGTGACGAACGTGACGCCCAGGACGGCGAAAACGGCCACGACGACATACCAGCGCCGCAGGAGAACTCGCAGCAAGCCGGCGGCGGTCATTCGCCCATCCCGATCGGAGAGGCGGCGGTGTTCGTCGCATGAGGAAGGGTCCTCCACCGGCGACGATCCAGCAGCACGGCCAGGGCGTAGCGATCGGCCGCCCGGTGGGCCCGGAGGGCCGCATGGAGCGTGACCGCAACGTGCACGAGCGCGGCGGCGGCGGGGGTGCCGTGCCGTTCGGCGTAGCGCACCCGGTTCACGGACATCAACGCGGATTGCCCGGCGGACACACCTGAGCCGCCCTGGCGGTGAGCGACGGTCGCTGCCGGGTCGTACCACACCGTTGCGCCGGCGTTCCGGGCGCGGCGGAAGTAGTCGGTTTCCTCTGAATAGAGAAAGTACCGCTCATCCCAATCACCGAGGCGCTCGGCGAGCGCCCGGTCGATCAGCAGGGCGGCTCCGGTGGCCCACTCCACGACGTGCGCGCGCCGGTAGCTTTCCTGGTCGTAGACGGTCTCGGAGAGCCAGCCCGGCCTCCGCCGGGCCCGAGAGCCGAACAGCGCTTCGCCGAACGACCGCAGCACCGTCGGTTCGCGGCGGAGCGACGCCTGGAGGACGCCGAGGGAATCCACCAGGCGGGGAACGACGACGCCGGCGCCGGTTGATTCCAAGCAGTTGAGCATCTCGCGCACACTGCCCGGTCGAACCACCAGGTCCGGGTTGAGCACCAGAATGCTGCGTGCACGGCCGACAAGCCTCAACGCCACGTTGATTCCGCCGGCGTAGCCGCGATTGCCGCCGCTGGAGCGCACGGTGATGTCGGCGTGCTCGGCAAGCACACCGAGGGTGCCATCGGTCGAATCGTTGTCGACGACGACGACGCACATCCGAACCGACGGCGTGGCCTCTCTCAGACTGGCGAGGAGCGGCCCGACGTCTGCCTCGCTGTTGTAGGTGACGATGATGACCGCGACATCGGCCGGCTGGTCAGCGCTGACGAAGGTGTCGCGCCCGGGGGCGGGCGACGGCGACCGGTCGGGCGTCAACGCGGTCATGGCAGGAACGGGCAGGGTCGACGTGATGAGTACACGCGTTCACCCCCTTGGTTCGGATCGGATGTGGCAGGTTTTACGAGCCAGACCCATGATGCAATCGACGGGACCAGGGTCCCCGTCGGAGCAGACAGTATCCCGGTCGAGGCAGACCGTCGGACCCCAAAGAGGGGGTGATTGGCCGAAGTCGTCAGGGTCACGCCGCGAGGTCCGGAGGGAGTGCTCGGCTGGACAAGTCGCGTTCCCAGCCCGCCCGGCCTCGGCTGACGACACGGTGGGCCCTGAGCCGGCCGAGCACCGTGAGCAGCCCGTAGCAGACCACGTCGGCCGCGCTCGCCGGGCCGCGCACGGATGCGACGAGGGACCTGATGCTTCCGGCGGTCGTGGACTCGGTCCCCAATTCCGAGACCCCCCGATACTGGCGGGCGAGAACGGCGACGAGGCTGGCGACGGTCCGGGGTGTGAAGACCCGCACGGGAGAGCCGGTCGGTACGACGACCTTCTCGTCGGAGCGGAAGAGGCTGTCGACGTACGAGTCGTCGGCCGTGACGTCGGGGAAGCGGTCGAATCTGCCGTGCCCTGACGCGTTCACGGCATAGGCACCGGCGCCCCAGACGGCGTCGCGATTGGTCGGTATCCTTCGCCGCGCGCGGTAGTAGCTTTTGACCAGGGCCGACGCGCCTGTGGTGTCATAGGTGTACTCGGGGCGTGCGGCCAGGATGCGCCCGGTCCCGAGAGAGTCGAAGATCGCGCGCACCGTGGTGGGTTCGATCGCCACGTCTGCGTCCAGGTAGAGACGCGGCCAGGCGTGGGCGGCGGCGTCGCCGACGTTGAGGGCCGCGGTCTTGGATGCTGTCTCGATGTCGTACACCGCGACGCCGGGGAACCGGCGGGCGACGGACGCCGTGCTGTCGGAGCAGCCGTTGCAGACGACGATGATCTCCGCCTGGTTCAGGGCCGCCATCGGGGCGATCAGGGCGAGGGTACGTCCGATCGTCGCGCGCTCGTTGTGGGCGGGGATGATGATGGTGCCGGCCGGCGTGGCGGACCTGCCCCACGGGCCGGGCTCTGTCGTGGTGACCGCGACCGGCTTTGGGGGAGCGGCCGGCGCCGTCCTCCAGACAGATCCCGTCAGCAGGGCGCGCACGATCGTGCGCTGGGCGGGGTCGGTCCAGTGCCGGGCGGCGGTCACGGCCAAGGCAGCCTGGAAGGCGAGCGCGTAACCGAAGGACCGATAGCGGCGGGTGAAGCGGACCTGGTTCGCGGCGAGCAGCGCCGCCAGCGCGGGCGTGCGGACGCCGGGGCTGGCTTCGGACCTGATACGCGCGGCAGGTTCGTACCAGATCGGCGCCCCCGTCTCACGCACGCGGCGGAAGTAGTCCGACTCCTGGGCGGCGGTGAACCGCTCGTCCCTGTCGCCGACGAGGTCGTCGACGTCCCGGCGCACCAGGAGCCCGGTGTCGAACCCCCAGCGCACTTGATGCGCATGCTCGTAGCTCTCAGCGTCGGTGTACACCGAGCTGAACCGGCCTCCAGAGCCGGAATCGTCCTTTTCGACGGTTGCGCTGAGGAGGGCCCGGCTCACCGTGGGTTCCTTGGGCAGGTGCCGACGGGTGGCGCCATCACCGGTGAGCAAGCGGGGTACCACCGCGCCGGCGCCGGCGCGGTTCATCCGGTCGACCATGGTTCGCAGCGCGCCACGCTCCACCTCCCCGGTGCCGTCGAGCACGAGCACAGCGTCCGCCCTGCCGATGTGGGCTCTGGCGGCATTGATCGAAGCCGCATGGCCGCGGTTTCGTTCCGTCGGCACCAGGATCACGTCCCGTTGGAGCAGCAGCTCGGGCCGGGAGGTGCGACCGGGGTCCCCGCCGGTCACGATGCAGCGCAGTCGGAGGTCCTGACACTCCGCTCGGAGTTCCTCGAGCAGCGGGAGGACGCTGACTGTGCTGTCGGCGACGACAACGACGGCCACGTCGGCGTGCTCGTCCGGGTCGGCGAAGCCGACGAATCGGTTCTCTGGCGCACCATCGTGGGGGTGGACTCCGATCACCGCCGGAGAGGGTGTCCAGGGGGCGGCGATCGACTCCCGCCGCCGCACCGCGAGGTAGGCAGGTGGGCCCTGCACGAGGTACCGGGTGCACAGGCGCCGGGGTTCCAGTGCGAGCCGCCACGCCCACTCCAGTCCGTGCGCGGAAATCCAGTGCGGAGCCCTGGTCACCCGTCCGGCGAGAAAGTCGACGACGGCGCCGAAGGCCAGCAGCACGCGGGAGCCCGTCGCCAGCCCGTGTTCTGCGATCCACAGCTCCTGCCGAGGCTTTCCGAGTCCGACGATCAGGAGCTCGGTGGCGGCATCGTGGATCTCGCGGGCGATCGCCTCCGACCGCACCGAATCGTTCAGTTCGTCCCTAGCGGGAGCCCAGAGACCGGCAACGCACAGCGCTGGGTATCGAACGGCGAGCTCGGCGAGAAGACGGTCGTGGGTGTCGGCCGTCCCGCCCAGAAAGCCGATGCGGGTGCCGCGGCTTTCGCATAGCGCCAAGATCGGTCCGATCAGGTCACTGCCGGCCAGGCGCGGCCAGGCGCGGCCGGTGATGCGGCCGGCCTGCGCGGCGAGCGGGGCACCATCGATGAGGTTCAGCCAGGTCAGCTGGCTGTGCCCCGCCTCCGGCGCCGGTCCGTCGTCGTCGAGCGTTCCCGACCAGTCGGCACCCGCCCCGAAGTGATGCACATGGTCGAGGTTGATCGACGTGACCGCCAGGGGCGGGATGTCAGGCGCCTCGAGGTGCTCGGTTATCCGTTCTATGGAGTCGCTGAATTCGAGCAGGTCCACGGCGGACCCGCCGAGGACGATTCGGGCTGTATCAAGAGTCATGTTCGCACCACCGAGGGAGACCAGGCATGGACAAGGGAAGGGAGGGGCGTGCAGAGGCCGGACAACGAGATGTACACGGGCCTGCCTGTCAGTCCTGCGCGGTGAATGCGCCGAAGAGCACGTAGCTGGACCCGC
Source organism: Cryobacterium sp. TMB1-7 (assembly GCF_004402435.1). Taxonomy (NCBI): domain Bacteria; kingdom Bacillati; phylum Actinomycetota; class Actinomycetes; order Micrococcales; family Microbacteriaceae; genus Cryobacterium; species Cryobacterium sp. TMB1-7. The sequence goes on along the minus strand of NZ_SOFZ01000019.1, from coordinate 83,556 downwards.
CGGCGACGGCTGTGACGGCGAGGGTGATGGAGTCGTCGCCTCGCGCGAAGCTCAGCGTCGTCGACCGTTTGGCGGCGGTGGTCGGAGACTCCAGAAGACCCAGCGGAGCGAAATGCTGCCGGTAGAACGCCAGGACGTCGGTGGTTCCGAGTGACGTCCTGGCCTCCAGCGCGGCCTGCATACGGTCGCCCTCGGTCGCGACGGACGCGTTGTCGATAACCGACTCCGGGATGCCGGGCATGACGTCCGTGGGGAACCCGCCGACCACGGTTCCGGTCGAGCTGGCGGTGGGGGGAAGCGGCAACGAAACGAGGGTGGTCCGGGGCTTCGATGGTGGCAGGATGACGCTCTCAGGCTGCTCAGGGAGCACTTCGGTCGACGTGCGCGGCGCGGCGTCGGCTTCGCTCCAGCGCTCGCCGTCCGCGCCGGTGTCCGTCGGCTCCTCCTCAACCGGAGCGGGCGTCGCACCGTCGGTGTCGGCCGGCGTCGGGGTGACACTCCGCTCGGAGGTCGGTTGCGCGGTGGGCGGCGTCGACTCCGCCACGCTCTGGATCCGGTCGGTCGGGGGCAGCAGCTGCGCGACCACGACGCCGGCGCTGGCCACCAGCACCGTGAGGCCGAGCGCTGCCAGGCCGAGCTGACGCTTGTTCATCGGCGTCGCCGTCGAACGAGGAAGCGGTCGGCTACGAGGCAGCCGGACGCACAGAGGGGTCGACAAATAATGGTTGTGGTCACGTTCCATCCCTGCATTTCGGGTGTACAGGTTCAGCTCGGATACAGCCCGCGGCCGGAAGGGTAAGGCCCGGCACGGACTCGTGTTCAAACCTGAGGCAGGCTCAGGTCCTCACGAGGTGACCATAGCCGGGCAAGCGACGAGCCGCTGTGACCTTATCGGGGGGTAAAGTGACGCGGCTCGGGGCGGACTGGTGTCATTTCGTCGTCCCGCTGTGCCACTCCTTGATTCGGTCGACCCCGCGCTTGCCGACCAGGAATAGCAGGGTGGACTTCACGGCGGCGCGAGAGGATTCCCGCAGCAGCCTGGCTGGCCCGCTCAACAGGCGGTCGCGGAGCAGGTCGGTACGCGTCGGCTGGTCAAGATCGGTGGGCAGGGTGGGGAACAGGGCGGCGTAGCCGTTCGACGCGACGAGCCGGCCGCGAACCCGGTTGCTGACGTTGCTGCCGTGCACGACCTGCAGCCACGCCGGTGGGCCGGATACCGCAACGCTCGGCATGGACCGAGGGAGCAGCGTGTGCCAGTCCGCCCAACAGGTGACGGGATCGTTCCAGGTCTCCCTGACGGAGCAGAACGCGTTGAGCTTGTCGACGCGGAGGAACAACCCGTCGGGACCGAGGATCAGTCCCGACGCGAGGTACAGCGCCGAGCGCGGCCCCCTTGGAGGGATTCGCTGTAGGCGGTCGACGAAATCGGCGGCGAGCCCGTCGTCGTTGTCGAGATTCGTGGTCAGCAGGTCGGCGGACGGTGTGGTTCGCCCAGCGCGGATGTCGTCGAGAATGATGGCCGGGGTGACCTCTGCCCGGTAGATCGGCTCGAAGACCTGGTCCCGCACGAACGGTGCCAGGCGTTGGACGAGCCATTCGGGGCTGTCCGGGTCGAGGTAAACGAGCCAGCGGAAGTTCTGGTTGGTTTGAGCGCGCACCGACGGCAGGCAGTATTTCTCGAAGAGGTCGGCGCGGCCGGTGAGCCATCCCTCGCGTTGGCGCACTCGACCCTCTGGGCCCGGGGTCGGCAGGTTGAACCTGGTGATCAGGACGTGATCGACCGTGGGGGGCGCCGTCGCGGGGTCGTCCAGACGTGTCGCGTTCTGCCCGCGTTTGGCAGTCATGAGCGCACCACCGATGGAGACCAGGCGTGCGGGATGAAAAGGCGAGGTTGGCTGGCCCCGTCGATGGAGATGGACCAGACATCGCTGTCACCGACGACGTCGGTGCGGGCCAGCCCGTAGAGCAGTGTCGAATCATCCAGCCATTCCACCTGGTCGTCGACGTTGCCGGGGGCGGGGAGGAGAGTCTCCACCCCCGTCTCGAGATCGAGCACCGCGATGGACCAGACCGGCGACGCAGTGCCGGTAACGATCTTCTTGTAGGCGATATGACGACCGTCGGGGGAGAGCGACGGGCACTCGGCGCTTTCCCGGATGGCCGTCAGGGTGCGGGCGGTCAGGTCGCCCCGCACCAACCAGGTGCGTCCGGCCGTGGCCGCCGTGGCATAGAAGGTGGTGTCGTCGCTGCCGAAGGTCACGCCCCAGATGTTGCGGTCGGCCGCTGTGATGCGCTCACCGTCCACCAAGAGAGCGAAGTCTTCGAGATTGCCGTAGTCGGTGCCGTCGATTGTGGAAATCGTCGTCTGAGTCGAGAACGCGACCGTCCCATATGATTCCCCGGTCACGAACGCTGTCACGGCGACGAGGCGGGAGTTGGCGGATACCCGAGTGCGGCTGGGGATGCCGGGTAACGGCCAGGTGCGGAGCTCGGCGGCGTCCGCACCGCGCAGGGTGGCCGCGAACGTCGTGACGATCCCGCGGTCGATGTGGAGGCACATCTCCACGACTGTGGTTGCATACACCCTGTCGCACGCCTGGGCCGTCACCGAGCGCTCACCGGCGGGATCGGCGAGCGGGACGAAGGCGACCAGCCCGTACCCGTCGCCGGATGCCGTATTGCGGAACACGATCCGGTCTCCTGTCGCCGCCGTGTCGGTGGTGACCGCCTGCACGGCGTTCCCGCCGGTCCGTCGTTCCTGGGAGCCTGCCCAGGCCACGATGCCGTAGCCTCCGGCTCCGCCGAGGAGCACCGCGCTGACCAGCACGGCGGCGATGGTGCGTTTGCGTGCGGTCATGTCGTCTGCGTCCGGTCGAACGCGCCGCGCAGGACGAGAGCGGCCAGCGGGATCAGCAGGGCGAGTGCGCCCGCGATGATCAGCATGGCGTCGCCGCGGCCCACCGCGAACCAGAGCACACCGAATCCAGTGGACGCGATCAGCCGGGTGGCGGCAACGACGGTCTGGGCGGAGGCGATGGCTGTCGCACGGCTGGCCTCAGACGTCGACTGGGCCGCGAGCGCCGCGAGGATGCCGTCGGTGGACGCATAGAACGCACCGAGGGCTATCAGACAGAGAATCGTCGTCGGAAGCCCGGCAACGGGGACCGCTGCAGAGGCGTAGGCAGCCAGGAGCGCGAGATGGCCGCAAACGAAGACCCTGGCGCGGCCGAACCTGTCGGCGAGCTTGCCCAGCGGGATCGCAAGGAGGAGGAAGACGACGTTGGTGCCCACGTAGAGCAGGGGAAACCAGGCCGCCGCGAAGGCATCCCGGCTCTGCAGGACCAGGTAGATGAACCCGTCACCGATGGTCACGATGCCCAACAGTCCCGCGGTGAGGAGCAGGCGGCGCAGCCGCGGATCCCTCAGCTGAGCCCACCTGAACGACGCCCGGGAGGTGCCGGGTGCGGCGCGCTCTGCCGAAGGACGGGTGTTCGGTACGACCAGGCCGAGCACAAAGACGCCGACGATCGCGAAGGCGAGCGATACGACAAAAACAGTGTCGTAGCCGTCCGGGATGGCGAACAGGATCGCGAAGGCGAGCAGTGGCCCGACCGCGGCCCCGACGGTGTCCAGCATGCGGTGCACTCCGAAAGACCTACCGAGGTTCTCCGGGAGCGATGACGCTGTAATCAGCGCATCGCGCGGGGCGGTCCGGACGCCCTTACCGAGGCGATCGACAGCGATGACGGCCGCCAGGGACGTGAATCCGGTTGCGAAGAGAAGTCCGGTGCGGGCCAGGACTGACAGACCGTACCCGAAGAACGCGATCCACTTCGGCTGGTCCCCCCGGTCCGCCGCCCAGCCGCCGGCGATGCGCACGATGGCGCTGACGCCCTGGTAGATCCCGTCGAGAAGCCCGTAGGCGACTGTCGACAGGCCCAGCACTCCCGTGATGTACAGCGGAAGGATCGCCGACACCGACTCCGAGGAGACGTCAGTGACCAGGCTGACGATTCCCAGCGCGATGACGACGGACGAGACCCGCGTCGCGACGGGGCGTCCGGGAGGGGATGCCGTTCCTTGTGCCGATCCCCGGTCGGAAAAAGAGATGTACACGGGCCGGCCGCCGTCAACCCTGCGCCGTGAAAACGCCGAAGAGCACGTAGCTGGATCCGCCGGCGACGGCGGTGACCGACAGGGTCACCGAATCGTCGTCGCGGGCGAAACTGAGCGTTGTCCCGCGTTCGGTCGTGGTCGCCGGGGTTTCAAGGAGTCCCAGGGGCGCGAAATGGTGCCGGTAAAACGTGAGGACGTCGTCGGTGCCGAGTGTGGTCCTTGCCTTGAACGCGGCCTGCAGACGGTCGCCCTGCGTCGCCACCGAGCTGTTGTCGACGAGTGAGTTCGGGATCCCCGGCATGACATCGGTGGGGAACCCGTGTACAACGTCGCCGAGGGAGTTCACGGTTGGGGGGAGTGGCAGCGAGACGAGCGCGGACCGGGGCTTCGACGGTGGCAGGGTGACGTCGACCTGCCCGGGCGGGAGCACTTCGGTTGAGGTGCGGGGGCCCGCCTCCGTATCGGTGTCGGGTGCGGGGTCGGCCTGCGGTCTCTCTGGAGCAGGCGGCACCGTCTCGTCGATCCGCGCGGTCGACGTGGGCGTGGGGGCGCCGCTCTCGGCGGCTGTCGGTGGCGCCGTGGCCGACGGTGTGGATTCCGCCACCGAGCGAATCCGGTCGGCTGCCGGCAGCAGCTGGGCCACGATCATGCCGGCCGTCGCCACTGCCACGGTGAGGGCGAGCGCGGTGAGCCCGAGCTGACGCTTGTTCATCCGGACTCACGTTCTGCCAGGAGGACGCCGTCACGTTCGTAAAAGTGCTCACCGGTGGCCGGGCAGGTCAGCCGGCCGTCCTCAGCTCTCCGCAGCGGGATCCCCGACCGACCGACCCAGCCGATGCGTCTGGCCGGTACGCCGGCGACGATGGCGTAGTCCGGGACATCCTTCGTCACCACGGCGCCGGCCGCGACGAGCGCCCAACGGCCGATGCTGACCGGTCCGATGCAGACGGCCCGCGCACCGATGGACGCGCCCGTGCCGACGTGCACACCCACCGGATGCCAGTCCTCTGCCATTTTGATGCTCAAATCGGGGTTGACGGCCCGCGGAAACATGTCGTTGGTGAACACCACGGCGGGACCGACGAAGACGCCGTCTTCCAGGACCGCCGGTTCGTAGATCAGTGCGTAGTTCTGTACCTTGCAGTTGCGTCCGAGAATGACGCCGGGTCCGATGTACGAGCCACGCCCGAGGATGCAGCCGCTGCCGACGGAGGCATTTTCGCGCACCTGGGCGAGGTGCCACACGCGTGTCTCAGCGCCGACCTCCGCGGTGGGGTCCACGTCGGCGGTCGCTTCGATGAGGGGGTGCCCGGCCGTCTCCGGTGCGGGTATCACGAGCGTCGACCTTTCGCGGGGCGGTGGGAGGCTGCGGGGCAGCCGGCCGCACGGAGGGGTCGCCGCAAAGTACTTCTTTTCACGTTCCATCCCTGCATGTCGGGTGTACAGGTGCAGCTCGGACAGAGCCCGACGCCGGCAATAGCGCAAGCCGGAGACGGACTCTTGACGAGACCTGGCGCACGCCCAGGTCCTCACGACGTGACCATAGCCGGGCTGGGAAGGTGTCGCTGTGACCTTATCGGGGGGCAATTCCGAGTGGGCGGAGGGCGCCGTTGTGTTCGCCGTAGAGCGCGCCGGTCACCGGGCATCTGAAAAGGTCGGGGCCGACGCGATCCAGGCGGGCGCCGCTCTGTCCCACCCAGTGCACCCTCCTGGCCGGAATCCCGTCCATCAGGGCGTACTCGGGCACGTCGGCGGTCACCACGGAGCCGTCGGCCACCACGGCCCAGCGCCCGATGGTGAGGGGTGCGACGCAGACCGTGTTGGCGCCGATGGATGCCCCGGTGCGCACGGTGACACCGACGAGGTCCCAGTCCGCCGTGGTCTTGAGGCGGCCGATCGGCGAAACGGCTCGGGGGAACCTGTCGTTGGTGAACACGGCCCCTGGTCCGACGTGCACCCGTTCCTCCAGCAGGGTCGGTTCGTAGAGAAGGGCGAAATCCTGCACTGTGCACTGGCGTCCGAGGATGACGCCAGGCCCGAGGTACGCGGCGTACCCGACCGTGCATCCGGGGCCGACCCGGGCGAATTCGCGGACCTGGGCGCGGTCCGCCACCGTGCTGCCGGCGCCGAGCACCGCGCGGGGGTCGACGTCCGCGGACGGTGCTATCCATAGCGCCCTCACGGCGCCGGCGTCAGTCGTCACGAGTATCCCTTGCAAGTTGGGAGCCGGATGCCGCGGAGGCTCGTGCTGTCATCGGCCTGACAGGGGCGACAGGTACGAGTGAGTTATTCTCAGGTCTGTTGTGCGCTGCAGGGACCATAGCGCGTGCCTTCCGGCCCCGCTGTAACCACTCCAGGGGTGGCGTCTAGGCCAGCCGGGCCAGCCTGGTGACGTCGTCCCGCGGCAGCACGTCGGCGACGGCGGTGACGGTGAGCACGTTCAGCGCAATTGCGGCGCCCGCCGAGGAGAGGAAGGCGGTGTCTGCGGCGTCCCGGCCGGTGGCGATGCGCAGAAGCGACTGGCGCGGAGCGAGCCCGGTGGCGTCGACGACCTGCCAGGCGCCGTCGAGATACGCCTCGGCCACGGCGTGGAAGTCCATCGGTGACAGGCCGGGAGCGTAGGCCGACACCAGGCGGGCCGGCACGTCGTGCGCGCGCAGGAAGGCTATGACGAGGTGGGCGTAGTCGCGGCAGACGCCCTGCCGGGACAGCAGGGTGCGCACCGCACCATCCGTGGGCAGGCTGGCGCCGGGCACGTAACTCAGGTGCGTGCCCACCCAGGAGGTGATCGCGTTGAGCAGGTCGGTGCCGGTGAGCCCGCGGAACTCGGCGTGCGCGGTGGGCCAGAGATGGTCGGATTCGATATAGCGGCTGGGCCGGAGGTAACGCACGAGGTCGATGTCGGACACCTCTGCGGGCCCGGATTCGCCCGACACCTCGACCGTGTAGTCGATGTCGATCCGGCCGGCCTGTACCGAGACGAGCTGGAGCCGGGTGCCGTGCGCGTCGAGGACGTCCCGGTAGGTGAGCGCGGTGTTGTTTTGCACGATGGCGAGCAGCTCCGTGGCGCTCGCGTCCGCGGCGACGGCGACGGACAGAACCAGCTCAGCGGGCCCGTGTGCAACGAGTTCGAGATGCGCGGAAGCGGAGCGTTTCATGCCCACATCGTGGCATACATCCGCGAACCGTGAGAAAAGCACCCAACCCGTCGGGCAAAGTCAAGCGGTCTAAGCAACGCCGGTGGTTTGTGCTGCTGTGAGCAGCCGGTGGAACGAGCAGGGCCTGATTGAGGCGGTCTTCTCGTGCGCGGGGGTTCTCGAAGCGGAGAACACTTATGACGCGCACGGCAGGGTTGTGCTCCAGGTCACCCAGCACGGGCGCCGAAGCCGATTCGCGTACCTGCCGGGCCGGGTCACCGTGGTCTCGGATGAGGACGGTACCCGCTCCAACTCGTGGATCGCCGACGCGAAGGGCCGCCTGGTCGGGGTGCTTGATTCCCACGACCACCGGCAGTCGATGGCGTATGACGGCCACGGAAACCTGGTCTCCTTCACCGAGCGCGACGGAACCGTCACGGTGCACGGCTACGACGGGCGGGGCCGGCGAACCCGCACCGTCACCCCGGAAGGCGCCGACCTCACCTACGGCTGGGACGACCACGACCGCATCGATACCCTGGTCACCGAAACCGGTTCGGTCGTTTCCTTCGAGTATGCCGACGCGGTGACCCGGGACCCCTCGGTGATTCTGGATGCGCTGGGCGGGCGCACCGAGCTGGTGTGGCGGAACGGGCAACTGGCCCGGGTGCTGGACCCGGCAGGGGTCACCGTCAGCTTTGACTACGACGACTTCGGTGACCTCGTCGCCACCCGCAACGCAGTCGGAGACGTCGCGAGGATCGTCCGCGACCCGGCCGGCCGGCCGGTGGCGGCCATCACCCCCTCCGGGGTGCAGACCCGCTTCAGTTACGACAGTGCGGGGCTGCTGGTTCGGCGGGAAGATCCCGACGGCGCCGTCTGGACGTTTGAACACGACCCGGCCGGGCGCACGACAGCATCCATCGCCCCGGACGGCGGACGCACCGAACTCGAATACGCCGGCAACGGTGAGCTGGTGCGCACCATCGACCCCCTGGGCCGCAGCATCGAGCGGGTCTTCGACGAACTCGGCAACGTCACCGCCGCCGTGCTGCCCGACGGCGCCCGGTGGGGCTTCGTGCACGACACGCTGTCCCGGCTCGTGGGGATCACCGACCCCGCCGGCCACGACTGGGCGCGGGAGTACGACCAGGTCGGTGCGCTGAGCGCCGTCATCGACCCCACCGGCGTGCGCACGGACGCCACCACGGACCGGCAGTCGGGCACGGCCACCCTGGCAGACGCGTTCGGGAGCGCCACCTACAGCTTTGACACCTACGGCCGCCCCACCCGGGTGCAAGGTGAAGACGGCTCCGCAGAACTCATCTCCTATGACCCGGCCGGCAACCCGGTGGAACTGGTCGATGGTGAGGGCGGCCTGACGGTGCTCGGCCGGGACGTGGCCGGGAAGATCACCTCGATCACCTCCCCCGCCGGCGCGCTCACGCAGTACGAGTACGACGGATGCGGCCGGCCCTGGAAAACCACCGACCCGCTCGGCGCGGTCACCGAACTCACCTACGACGCCGACCAGCGGGTCAGTGCGCGCACCCTGCCCACGGGCGAGGTCGAGACCTTCGAGTACGACTCCTGCGGGCGGCTCCTGTCGCGCCGGAGCCCCGGCCAGGGTGTGTCCCGGTACGGGTACGACAAAGCCGGGCGGCTGAGCTTTTCCCAAGACACCTGGTACGGGACCCGCCGGTTCACGTACAACACCGCGGGGGAACTGACCGGCACCGTCAACGGGGTGGGCGGGCGCACCCGGTTCGAGTACGACGTGCGCGGGCGCCTGGTGCGGGTCACCGACCCCCTCGGCGGGGTGACGACCCGCGCCTACACGGCCACCGACCAGGTCGACGCGGTCACCGACCCCCTCGGCCGGGTCACCACCGCGACCTACGACCCCGCCGGGCGGCAACTGTCCCAGACCGACCCGGACGGTCAGGTCACCAGCTGGACCTACGACGCCGCCGGGCAGGAAACGACCACCTCGGTGGACGGGAGACTCCTCGCCTCGATTCAGCGCGACCGGCTCCGCCGCCGTGTGGTGATTTCCGACTCTTTGGGCGGTGAGGGCCTGGCTGTGGAGCACGAGCTGGGCTTTGACCGGTGCGGGCGGCTGACCTCCCGCACCCGCGGGCCCCGCGGGTTGTCCTGGGCGTACGACGCCGATGGCAACCGGACTGCGTTCACCGACGCGCACGGCACTACCACCACGTATCGCCGGGATGCTGCCGGCCGGGTGACCGCCGTGAGTAACCCCGCCCTCGGCGAGGCCACTTTCACGCACGACCGTTCGGGGCGCATCCTCTCTGCCACGGCCGGCGAGCTGGTGCAGGAGTGGGTATACCGGTACGGAAGTCTGGCCGAGCACAGTCGTGCGGACCGTTCTGACCCGGGCACGGCTGATGTGACACTGCTCGGTCGGGACGGCGACGGCCGCATCACCGGGCTGGCCCGGGCTGGGGCGGTGACCCGGTACGGCTACGACGGTGCCGGGCAGATGGTCTCGGCGGCCACAACCCGGAACGGGGAGCAGGATACGTCCGTTCCGGCTGTGGTGTCGGAGTGGGTGTATGACGCCGGCGGGCGTCTGGTGCAGGAATCCGCCCCGGGCGGTTCCCGAACCTACGAGTACGACACCGCGGGACAGTTGGTGTCGGTGACGGAACCGGACGGGTCTCGGACGGAGTATGTGCATGACGGGTTGGGTCGCCGGACCCGGCTGATCGGGGCCGACGGATCCTGGACCGAATACGCCTGGGGACCCACCGGTCACCTGAACAGCACCACGGATCGCACGCCCGACGGGCTGGCGATGTCCCGGCATGAGCTGCGGGTGGATGCCCTGGGTGAGCTGGCTGGCGTTGACGGCACGGAGCTGTGGTGGGACACCGCCAGCCCGTTCCCGGTGCTGGCCGGTATCGGCGACGGGCAGGTTTTGTCGTTACCGGGCGGTGTCACCGGGTTCGGGGACGCGTGGATGGCGCCGGGCTGGCGTGCGGCCCGCCCGACCGATCAGACCGACCCGTGGGCTGTTATCGGCGCACCGACCATCCCGGACCCGGCACCCGGAGGCACGCCCGGTGCTGGTTCTGCCGGGTTGGCCGGACTGTTGCCGGCCGGGATCACCCTGACCGGCAACGGCGGCCTGGACATCGCGGGACTGGAGTGGCTCGGCGCGCGCGCCTACGATCCGGCCAGCCGTGGTTTCCTTTCCACCGACCCCCTGTCCCCGATCCTGGGTGCGGGCTGGGACGGCAACCCCTACGCCTACGCTGGCAACAACCCGCTGAACACCACCGACCCCGCCGGGCTGCGCCCCCTTACTGACGCGGATCTCGAGGCCCACGATCAGGCGGCTGGGAGCCACTGGGAATACGTTGCCGGTGGGTTAGCGATCGCTGCCGGAGTTGCGCTGATGTGCACTGGGGTGGGCGGCCCGGCTGGCATGGTGCTGATTGGTGCAGTATCCGGGGCATTGGCGAGTGGGGGCATATCGACGATTTCCCAGAAAGCAGCGAACGGTGCCGTGAATTGGGGACAAGTGGGCGTGGAAGCCCTTGCGGGCGGTGCCGCTGGCGCTCTGGGAGGGGCTGGCGTCGCTGCTGCTCGCATCACAATGGCTGCCGCGTCGAGCGTAACCAGATTGGGTGGATACGTCGCTATCAACGCAGCTGTCAACGGAGCCGCGGGTGCAGTTGGCGGTGGGGTCATCTACGCTGCCAAGAACGGAGGCGTCCAGGACTGGCGAGGTCTCGCTGGTGCCATGGTTGGCGGCGGCGTGAGCGGAGCTGTTGGGGGTTTAGCGGGACCGGCGGGCGGAACTCTGGCCAAAGCCGCTGGTTTCGCAGCGAATTCGCCCGCTGCAGGACTTATTGCCCGAGCGCCAGCACGGTTGATAATGACTGCCATTGGAAGCGGCGGTGGCGTAGCTGGAATTGCTGCGGATAGGGCGATATCCGGGGAACAGCTTCAGATTGGAGACGTGGCGTTGTCTGCTTTTACTGGCGGCGCTCTGACTCATGTCCCCGGCGGCCCTTCTCCGTCGAGTACCCTGGCCCAGGCGGCTCGGACCAACGCCAGCACGTTGTCGGGACTTCGCGGCGGCGTGAACGGAACTGCACTAGTGCGCTCGGCAGCTGTAGGAACTTCCCTTGGGGGCGGATTCGATCTCGCGAACTTCCTGCTTGTAGGTGATTGAGGATATGAGAGATATGCAGAATTCGTCGCCGCTTTCTCGCTTTGTTCGAGGGACCTGGGCTCTCCTGGCCACGGCACTGGTGTTTGCATTAGGGACCTTTTTCGTCCTCTTTTCCCTGACTAACGGTTCCAAAGGTGTGGAGATCGCCGCCTTGATTGTCCTTGGCCTTGTAGGGGGCGGTTCAGTCCGAGCTTTCGTTCGCGAAAACTTGGTGGCGGTTGTTCTCTTCGTCCTAGTTATTGCGGAGTGCGCGCTTCTTTCTCAGTCTCCTGAACCCTGGTCCAGGATCTGGCCGGTTCTGATACCAGCCAACGCCATCGGCGTGATGGTCGGCAACACCGTCAGCGAAGGATTGCGTGAGAGTCGGCCAAAGGTACTGCGTGATGTGTGGGTGATCAATGGTGCTCAGGAGCAACGGACGGAGAGTGCGAAGACAGCTTCATTGGATGCCCTCTCTTTGTGGGACAGCGCGAAGTCAGGGTGTTTCCGTGTTGAACGCAAGGACGGATTGTTCGAGGCGATGGGTAACCCGGTGACCGGTTTCATCGTGCACTGTGCAGCACATCGGCAGGAAGAGGGCGAGTGGCGGATTCTCGGTTCCATCGTCGGAAAGGCTGAGACCGAGATTTCGATTCCCTCAGGCCCTGCATATGCGCCCAGCGGCGTTGTGGTCGACCTGGAGACTGCAAAGGCGGCATTGTTGGGATTCTTCCATCATCGGGGGCCGGATCCGGAGCTCACCTGGACATCGGGTGATCAGGTGCTGGATCTGAAATTCGGCTGATACTCATGCGTCTTGAGCGGTCTTTGACGAACTCGGCAATGTCGCCGGCGCGGTGCTGCCGGCCACGGCTGGCTGCGGGAGCGGTGACTGTTTCCCATTTTTCCCTTTCGTGTAGATGACGGCACCCGCGTGACCGCCAGCACACAAACTCCCCGTCACCAATGCGGAATAGCCACCCAGGGCAAGTGACGACCGCGCACAGCCTCCATCGATTCACCACTTATGATGCACACGAAAGACAACAGACATGTCCGCTGAAACCGGTTTGAAGTTCGTCATCATCGCGTTTGCCGTACTACTTATCGTGGCCGTTCGGTGGTGGGCACGAAAGCACCCCAACCGGTCCAAGGAACATCCCGATCGGCGCCGAATGGTGAAGTTCATTCCGATCGTCGGCTGGCTCGTTGTGATCGTGGGAGCCCTCATGACTATCTTCGCCAGTTTTGCCGACGGAGATGCACTGGGTCAGTACATTACTTCGGTGGCAATGCTCCTGGGCGGAACCGGGTTTCTGCTGATGTACCGGAACTTTTACGTTGCTCCACGCGACTACGAGGTTGCGTTCCGCACCATGCTCGGCAAGGAACGTGTCATCACCTACACCGACATCGACCGTTACAGCGCGATGCCTCCGTTTGTATACATCAGGTCCACAAAGGGGGTAAAGCTCAACCTGAACACCAATATCTACGACATGACGCCGCTGCTGCGCGCCATCGAGATCCGCGACGCCACCGGCCACTGGCCCGTCCACCCTGCAGTCGACCCACAGGACGTTGTCGGTTGAACACATCGGCCGCCGCACTCGTTCCCCACGGACCAATTCCGAGCGCTGCCGGCAACAGGTGAACAGAGAAATGCCGACAACGGGTAACCCTGTAACAGCAAAGACGACGAAGAAGCCAAGAGCCGAGTGGTTGTCCTGGGTAGGTTTCCTTCTTATGGTTGTGGTTGTCGGGGGTGTGCTGTTCAGCCCGGTGTTGGACTCGATTGCTGTTGAGAACGTGCGCTGTGTGGTGGTGTCGGCAGAGCCGAGGACGGCGTCGGGCGGATCGAGAGGGTCGGCGTCGACGCCCGAGGTGCTCATCGAGACGTCGAACTGCGGTCCCCTGGTGATCTCGAGCGGAGTGACGTTCGATGGCAGGCAGGAGCTTGCGTCCTCCTTCGAAGTCGGTGCCGAGTATGAGTTCGACATTGGTTGGTATTCCCGGGTCATCATGAAAGATGTCCTCCACGAAATCCAGGCGGTGCAGGGTTATCGGCTGGTGGAATGACCTGGGCTGCGGTTACGGCCGGGGAGCGTTGTCTAGTAGGTTGCCACCGGGTGTCGCGTCGTATGTGAAACTCATGAATGGTGCCATTCAGGGAGTCGCGGGCGGGGCTTCCGGTCCGTAAACGGGCCTCCATGTGCGTGGCTGGTAATGGAAAAGGTGAACAAGGAAATGCCGGCAACGCGTAATCCTGTAAGACCGAAGGTCGCTAAGCGAATTGTCAGGTCGTTATCCTGGGTAGTTTTCCTACTTACGGTCGTGGTTGCTGTGGGTGTGTTGTTCAGCCCGGTGTGGAACACGATTGCTGTTGAAAGCGTGCGCTGTGTGGTGGTGTCGGCAGAGCCGAAGACAGCATCGGGCGGTTCGAGAGGGTCGGTGTCGACGCCCGCGGTTCTTATCCTGACGTCGAACTGCGGCCCCCTGGGAATTTCCAGAGGTGTGACTTCCGACGAGCAACAAGAGCTAGCGTCCTCTTTTCAAGTCGGCGCCGAGTACGAGTTCGACATCGGCTGGTACGGCCGGGTCATCATGAAGCACGTCTTGCGCGGAGCTCCAGAAGTGCAGAGTTATCGGCTGGTGGAATGACCTGAGTCGAGCGAGGGGCAGGGGCCTCACCGTGATGAATGAGGGCGCGATTGCTGGCACAGGAGATGAGGATGCTCCAAAGGGACGTACTACCGTAAGACGGGAATTGCAACAGTTGCTTTCGTCCTGGGATAGTGCGAGGGCGGGACGTTTCTTTGTGGAGCGCAACGAGGGGTTGTTCGAGGCCATGGGAAGTCCGGCGACGGGATTCATCGTGCATTGCGTAGCAAATTTCCGGGAGGAAAGGGAGTGGCGGATGCTCGGTTCGGTTGACGGCAATGAGGAAACCGAGATCCGAATACCCTCGGGAGCTGCGCATGCGCCCAGCGGTGCTGTGGTCGATCTCGAAACTGCAGGCAGGGCTTTACGCGGCTTCTTCCATTACCGGGGCCCTGACCCGGAGCTTGCCTGGACGTCAGGAGATGCCGCACTTGATCTGAAGTTCGGCTAGCTTTTACGGTTCCCGTCTCGGCTGGTGACAAGCAAGCGCAGAGAGTTGGATGTTGTGAGAACAAATCGGCGGCGGTCCTGGAAAGGCGCGCTCATCCTCAGCGGGGTGGTCTTGCTGGCGACGATCGCGGGTATGGTGTTCGTGCCGAGGGAGCGAGTGCTTCTTGAGGTCGGAGCAATGCTCGCGGGACTGGGCGTCGGCGCCTGGCTAACGAGATTTGGTGTCCCGCGGCCGTGGATCGGTTCTGTCGTTCTCGTTTTGTTTGTCGCAGTCTCCGTGCTTCTGGGTTCGTCTGGATACGCGTGGTTCGGCGGGTTTTTTGCGGGGACGCTTGCGGGAGTGGCATGGGGGCGTGCTGTAGCGAATCGCACAGTTCAGGCGGCTGCGCCCTGGACCGTGGATGCGGAAGGGTTCGCGACGATGGGGGCTGTCCGGTCGGCGGCCATAGCCGCGCTGCGTTCCTTGGACGGCAAGAAATCCGGGCGGCTGTCCGTTGATCATGGTTCCGCTCGTTTTGAAGTGGCCGGTGGAGTGGGACAGGGAATGGTCTGTCATCGGAATGCTGATTCGACCGACGAGAATTCCTGGGCGGTGCTGCAATCTGCGGGCGTCGCGGATGAGTCGGTGGAAGTTCCGATGGGAGACGTACAGGGGTTCATGCCGGCGCGGTTGGTTCATGACCTAGCCTCGGTTGAAACGGCATTGACCGATTTTCTCGCCAATCCGAGGGCCTCGTCTTTCGGTCCGGAATGGGTGGTAGGAATCGAAGCTGAGTCGACGCGTCTGACGACACATTAGCGAAGGAAGCTCTCACGGCATGAGTAAATCGCAGCGGCGTCAACGTGTTGTTCGGGACGCATCGATAAAACTCGGTGTTTCAATACTTTTTGCTGTAGGCATTTATTGGGCCGTGCTTCAAACACTCAACGGCCTTTACGGCTTGGAGATCTTCGTCGTAGTCATTGCGGGTCTCGTCGGAGGCGGCATGGTTCGAAGTCTCGTTCGTGATCGCAACGTGATGCTTGTGTTCATCGTTCTCGTTGTGGTGGAGTCCGTTTTTCTTTCCCAACTCCCGCGGCCTTGGTCCGGCCTATGGCTGGTGCTAGTACTAGCCAATGCTCTTGGGGTCATGGTGGGAGATATTGCAAGACAAGGGATTCGTGCGGCCAAGCCGAAACTCCCTGATGTGTGGTTGATCAACGGTGTTGAGGAGCCCCGGACAGATCGTGCGAAGACGAAATCGCTGATTCATCGTGCATTGCGTAGCCAACGCTCAGGAGACGAACCAGTGGCGGATCCTGGGTTCGATCGAAGGAACGGATGAGACGGAGATTCGCATTCCTTCAGGCCTGCATACGCGCCCAGCGGGGCCGTGGTCGATCTGGAGGCTGCAAAGGGGGCGTTGTCGGGGTTTTTCCACTACCGGGGTCCGGATCCGGAGCTCACATGGACATCGGGTGGTCAGGTGCTGGATCTGAAGTTCGGCTGACACGCATCCGCTCGACTCGGCCGGGACGGCACTCGACCCGAAGCTCGCCTGTTTTCGGGCATAAAAAATGGCCACCCGCGGTAGAAGCCCGCAGATGGCCAAGTGGCCCCGACCGGCGTCGATCCGGTGACCTTTCGATTTTCAGTCGAACGCTCTACCAACTGAGCTACAGGGCCTCGAACGCGGCTCGAGAGACGCCTTCGAAAGGACGAAAAGCCCCTTCTTTCGAAAGGGCTTGTCGCCTTGGCGACCCTGACCGGACTTGAACCGGCGACCTCCGCCGTGACAGGGCGGCGCGCTAACCAACTGCGCTACAGGGCCAAACTTTTGTGCATTTCGTGCGGTGATTCTTGTGCTGTCGTGCTGTGGAACTGTCTTACTTTTCGTGCCGTGTACAACCTACAGTATCCGTAGCCCCAACGGGATTCGAACCCGTGTTAACGCCGTGAAAGGGCGCCGTCCTAGGCCGCTAAACGATGGGGCCTTGCTCTTCGGAAGCTGATGACTTCCGACGCATAATCATAAGTGTTGGCAGAGCGATAGTTCAAATCGGCCCCAGCGTCCGGTGCGCGTGGCGCCGGATTGCGGGTCCGTTCGCC
This sequence comes from Cryobacterium sp. TMB1-7, assembly GCF_004402435.1. Taxonomy (NCBI): domain Bacteria; kingdom Bacillati; phylum Actinomycetota; class Actinomycetes; order Micrococcales; family Microbacteriaceae; genus Cryobacterium; species Cryobacterium sp. TMB1-7. The sequence goes on along the minus strand of NZ_SOFZ01000019.1, from coordinate 66,920 downwards.
GCGTGATTCCGGGTCAGAACCCGAATCCGACCCGATTCTCAGCTCGGCGTGTCGCTTTTCACCGCGCCCACGAATGGGCGGCAAACCGGAGCACCCGGGGGTTAGGTTTTATTCGAACCCTGGCCACTCAGCGGGGTTTGTTATTGTGACGAGAGTTACCACAGTGACAAATGTGACAAAGCACGAGCCCGATCGGGGAGTTATGAAGCGCACGGCCACCGTGATCAGCCGCGGAGTCAACGCCGGCCTCAGCCGGCTGCGGCCGAACCGGCAGCAGCCCCGACGCGGGCGCATCGGCGTTCGCCGGGCGACGATGGGCGTGACCGGCTTCGCCGCCGCCCTGACCCTCGCGGTGACGCTCGCCAGCCCGATCAGCCCGGCCATGGCCGTGGACTACCCGAGCTGGCCAGACGTGCTGGCCGCCAAGTCCAACACCAATGCTGCCGCCGCCCAGGTCACCGAGATCCAGAACCTCATCGCCGGCCTGCAGACCGAGGTGGAACGCACCCAGGCGGAAGCCGAGGCGCGTGGAGTCGAGCTCCAGACCGCCCAGGAGAAGTTTGACGACGCCAGCCGTCGCGCCGGCGACCTGCAGGCTCAGGCCGACACCAGCAAGACCGAGGCGGACGCCGCGACCACCCAGGCCGGTCAGCTTGCCGCGCAGCTGTACCGCACCGGCGGCACTGACCTCAGCGTCAACCTCTTCATCGACGGGCAGAAGAGCGGCGCGGGCGCCGACGAGCTGCTGTCCAAGCTCGGCAGCATGAGCAAACTCGTCGAACGCAGCACCGACGTCTACGACCAGGCCCAGACCGCCAACAACACCGCTCAGGCCCTGGGCGACCAGGCCGCTGTGGCCCAGGCCGAGCGCGAGGCCCTCCGAATCGAGGCCGAAGCCGCCATGGTGGCTGCCCAGGAGGCGGCGGACGCCGCAGCCGGTGCGCTGGCCGACTCCGAAGCGCAGAGCGTGATCCTCGAGCAGCAACTGCAGTTCATGCAGGACGCCCAGGCCACCACCACCGCGGGTTACGAGGCCGGCGTCGCAGAACGGGCCCGGATCGCCGCGGAAGCCGAAAAGGCGCGCCTCGCCGCCATCGCGGCCGAAGCCGCACGCGCCGCGGCCTCCCGACCGGCCCCCTCGTCCGGCGGCTCAACCGGATCTCCCGGCGCAGGCCTCAGCGGCGGCCAGGTCGGCAGCCAGGGTTGGGGTGTTCCCGCCGGCGGACGCATCACCGACGGCTATGGCGCCCGCGCCGTCCTCTGCGGCAGCGGCGGCTGCAGCGGCGGTTTCCACTACGGCACCGACATCGGCACCGGCTGCAGCGCTCCGATCTACGCGGCAGCATCGGGAACCGTCGAATACGCGGGCCGCAAGGGCACCTACGGTAACTTCGTCCAGATCAGCCACGGCAACGGCATCATGACCGGCTACGCCCACATCCGCGATGGTGGCATCTTCGTCTCGGTCGGCCAGCAGGTCTCGGTCGGCCAGAACATCGCCAGCTCCGGCACCACCGGCGCCTCCACCGGTTGCCACCTGCACTTCGAGGTGTTCAGCGGCGGCAACCGGATCAACGCCGTTCCGTTTATGTCCGACAGGGGAGCGCCTCTTGGCTGAGCACACGTCCACCCGCCGCTCGCGGCGTACCTCGGCCGCGCTGCTGTCGGCAGCGATGATCGGCTCCGTCACCGCCGCGGCCGGCGTGGCCGTGCCGGCCTTCGCCGACGAGGACTACCCGAGTTGGGACGAAGTTGCCAAGGCCAAGCTGAGCGAGGCCACCAAGGCGAAGGAAATCGAGAACCTCACCGGACTGCTCAAGGGCCTGCAGGAGTCGTCGGCGGTGGCGTCGCAGGGCTCCCAGATGGCCGCGGAGGCCTACAGGGTCACTCAGGACGACCTCGATGCAGCCACGGCCCGGGAGGAGAGCCTGGACAAGCAGTCCGCGGTGGCGCAGAAGGCCGCTGACACGTCCAAGATGCGCGCCGGCTTAATTGCCGCACACCTGGCCAAGACCGGTGCCCAGGACCTCTCCCTCAACCTGTTCCTCAACGGCAATACCGCCGACGACCTGCTCAGCCAGCTCGGCACGGCCAGCAAGCTCAGCGAGCAGTCCGAGACCATCTACCGGCAGGCCGTGCAGGACAAGAACACCGCGGAATCGCTCATCGCCCAGGCTGCCGCCGCCACCGCGGAACGCAAGCGTCTCAGCGCCGAGTCCAAGGAGAAGTACGAATCGGCCAGCGACGCCGCGCTGGGCGCCCAGGCCGCGCTCGACGTCGAGCTGAAGAAGTCGTCGGAGCTTTACGAACAGCTGGCCCTGCTGAAGGACACCACCGCCGACGTGGAGCGCGAGTACCAAACCGGGCTGGACGCCGCCGCATCCGCCGCCGCGCTGGCCAAGGCCCAGGCCGTCGCTGCGGCCGCCGTCAAGAACAATCCGCCGGCCGCTTCCGCACCCGATGCTCCGGCCGCTGCGGCTCCGGCGGCTCCCGCGGCTCCAGCTCCCGCTGCTCCGGCTCCCGCTGCTCCGGCTCCCGCCGCCCCTGCTCCCGCTGCTCCTGCTCCCGCTGTTCCGGCGCCGCCGCCCGTCGAGTCCGCCCCGGCCGCACCCAACGCTTCAGCCGTCGGCACCGTCATCGCCTTCGCCCGTGCGCAGCTCGGCGACGCCTACAAGCTCGGCGGCTCCGGCCCCGACGTCTGGGACTGTTCCGGTCTGACCAAGGCCGCCTACGCAGCCGCGGGCATCTACATCGGCACCCACTCGGCGACCAACCAGTACAACACCATGGCCGGTCAGGGCAAGCTCGTCTCGTTCTCGCAGGTGCAGGTGGGCGACCTCGTCTTCTGGGGTTCGCCGGGGAATTACTATCACGTGGCCATTTATGTCGGCGGCGGACAGATCCTCGAGGCGCCGGACGTGGGCAAGCCCGTTCGGGTGCACAGCATCTGGTCGCCAGGCCAGGTCGCGCCGTACGTCGGCCGACCGTCCTAAGCAACAGACCCCGGCACACAGCAGAAGCCGCCTCCCTGATGGGAGGCGGCTTCTGTCGGTTCAGCGCGTCGCTGTGGGTCAGTGACCTTCGTCGACGAGCTTCTTCAGGCCGTCGCGCACAATCTGGTCGGCCTCGGCGGCGTCGCCCCAGCCCTCGGTCTTGACCCACTTGTTCGGCTCAAGGTCCTTGTAGTGCTCGAAGAAGTGCTCGATCTCCTTGCGGGTGTACTCCGGGATGTCGGTGACGTCCTGGATGTAGTCCCAGCGCGGGTCGCCGGCCGGAACCGCGATGACCTTGGCGTCTGAGCCGCCGTCATCGGTCATGTTGAACACGCCGACGGGGCGTACGGACACGCCGACGCCGGGGAACAACGGGAAGTCGAGCAGCACCAGAACGTCGACGGGGTCGCCGTCCAGGCCCAGGGTGTTCTCGAAGAACCCGTAGTCGGTGGGGTACACGAAGCTCGTGTACAACACCCTGTCGAGGTAGACCCGACCGGTTTCGTGGTCCACCTCATACTTGTTGCGGCTACCGCGTGGGATTTCAATGACTGCGTCGTATTCGGCCATGGCCTGGTATCTCCCTTATTCGAAGTCTGCGGATAACGTTACTGGATGGAGTCCACCCGCCGCCCGCGACTGTCGCCGGCCATCGCCGACCTGCGCCGTGCCGTGCGCGAGCTGCTGCCGGAGGCCGGCCTGGTCCTGGTGGGGCTGAGCGGGGGAGCGGATTCGCTGGCCCTGGCCGCGGCGACGGCGTTCGAGGCGCCCCGGGCCGGGCTCACTGCCGGCGCCGTCATCGTCGACCACGGCCTGCAGGCCGGCTCGGCCGACACCGCCGCCGTCGCGGCCGGACAGGCTCAGGCTCTCGGCCTGGATCCGGTGCTGATCGTGCCGGTGACGGTGACGCCAGACGCCGGCGACGGCCCCGAAGCCGCCGCGCGGACCGCGCGGTACGCCGCGTTCGAGCAGGCACTGGCCGGCACGGGCGCGATCGCGGTGCTGCTCGGCCACACCCTCGACGACCAGGCCGAGACCGTGCTGCTAGGCCTGGCACGCGGCTCGGGGGCGACGAGCCTGCAGGGCATGGCGTCGATCAGCGGGCCGTACCGGCGGCCGCTGCTGGGCATCCGCCGCGTCGTGACCCGGCAGGCCTGCCTGGATGCGGGCCTGCCGGCCTGGTCCGACCCGCAGAACGCCGACCCCCGCTACTCCAGGGTGCGGGTGCGCCAACGGGTGCTGCCGGTGCTCGAGGCCGAGCTCGGGCCGGGCATCGCCGAGGCGCTCGCCCGTACCGCCGAGACGCTGCGTGAGGATGCCGACGCCCTCGACGCCCTGGTGCGGGACCTCGTCGAGGAGATCTGCGAACCGGCCGAAGCCGGCATCGGGGTGTCCGTCGCCGCGCTGGCCGTGCACCCGGCGGCCCTCCGCCAGCGGATGATCCGCCACGTGGTGGCGCGGGAGTTCGGGGTTGCCTGGGAACGCAGCCACACCTTGGCCGTCGCCAGGCTCGTCACCGACTGGCACGGGCAGAATGCGCTCGACCTGCCAGGCGTTAGAGTGGAACGTCTGGGGGGAACGCTCGTGTTTTCTGCTCCTCGACCCACCTAAACAAAGGACTCTTCCACTCCCATGGAACCTCGTGACATTGACGGCGACCTCACCGAAATCCTGATCGAAGAGACCGAGATTCGCGCTCGCCTGGCCGAGATGTCGCGGCAGATCGAAGCGGACTACGCCGGCAAGGACCTGCTCCTGGTGGGCGTGCTCAAGGGCGCGGTCATGGTCATGGCCGACCTGGCCCGCGAACTCGTGCACCCCGTCACGATGGACTGGATGGCCGTCAGCTCCTACGGGTCAGGCACCCAGTCCAGCGGTGTCGTGCGGATCCTGAAGGACCTCGACACCGACCTGCACGGCCGCCACGTCCTCATCGTCGAGGACATCATCGACTCCGGCCTCACCCTGTCCTGGCTGATGGCGAACCTCAAGTCCCGCGGGCCGGCCTCGCTCGAGATCTGCGCCCTGCTCCGGAAGCCCGACGCGGCCCGCGTCGAGATCGACGTCAAGTACCTGGGCTTCGACATCCCCAACCAGTTCGTTGTCGGCTACGGTCTGGACTACGCCGAGAAGTACCGCAACCTGCGCAGCGTCGGGGTGCTGGCTCCACACGTATATTCCACCGGCGAGTAGGCTCCGCTGCACCACGTCCTCCAGTTCACCTTTGGGCGAACACTCGGTGTTCCCCCAGTACGAGAGCGGTAGCCTGTGACCACCATGAACGTCAAGAAACTTCTGCGCGGGCCGCTCCTCTACATCATCCTGGCTGTCATCGCCGTCTGGGTGGGGTCGAGCCTCCTGACCATGTCTGGCTTCCGCGAGATTTCCACCCAGCAGGGCCTGGATTTCCTGAAGGACGGGAAGGTGTCTGAGGCGAAGATCGTCGACGGCGATCAGCGCGTCGACCTCACCCTCAGCAAGGCCGATTCGACCTACGGCGAGCAGGTGCAGTTCTACTACGTGGCCCCCCGCGGCGAAGAGGTCGTCGCCGCCGTCACCGACGCCGACCCGAAGGACGGCTTCACTGACGAGGTTCCCCAGGCCAGCTGGTTCCTGTCGCTGCTGGGCATCCTCCTGCCGGTCCTGCTGATCGGTGCGTTCTTCTGGCTGATGCTCTCCGGCATGCAGGGCGGCGGCAACAAGGTCATGCAGTTCGGCAAGTCGAAGGCCAAACTCGTCTCCAAGGAGACCCCGCAGGTCTTCTTCACCGACGTAGCCGGCGCGGACGAAGCCATCGAAGAGCTGCAAGAAATCAAGGACTTCCTCAAGGAACCGGCCAAGTTCCAGGCCGTCGGCGCCCGGATCCCGAAGGGCGTGCTGCTGTACGGTCCTCCCGGAACCGGAAAGACCCTTCTGGCCCGCGCCGTCGCCGGCGAGGCAGGCGTTCCGTTCTACTCGATCTCCGGTTCCGACTTCGTCGAGATGTTCGTCGGTGTCGGTGCCAGCCGGGTGCGCGACCTGTTCCAGCAGGCCAAGGAGAACTCCCCGGCGATCATCTTCGTCGACGAGATCGACGCCGTCGGGCGCCACCGCGGCGCCGGCATGGGCGGCGGCCACGACGAGCGCGAGCAGACCCTCAACCAGCTCCTGGTGGAGATGGATGGCTTCGACGTCAAGACCAACGTGATCCTCATTGCGGCCACCAACCGGCCCGACATCCTCGACCCGGCGCTCCTGCGTCCGGGACGTTTCGACCGTCAGATCGGCGTCGACGCCCCCGACATGCTCGGCCGCAAGCGCATCCTGGAGGTGCACTCCAAGGGCAAGCCGATGGCCGCCGGCGTCGACCTCGAGGTGCTCGCCCGCAAGACGCCGGGCTTCACCGGCGCCGACCTGGCGAACGTGCTCAACGAGGCCGCACTGCTGACCGCGCGTTCCAACGCCCAGCTGATCGACAACCGCGCCCTCGACGAAGCCGTCGACAGGGTCATGGCCGGTCCGCAGCGCCGCACCCGCGTGATGCGCGACCAGGAGAAGCTCATCACCGCGTACCACGAGGGCGGGCACGCTCTCGTTGCCACGGCCATGCGCAACACCGACCCCGTGACCAAGATCACCATCCTGCCCCGCGGCCGCGCCCTGGGGTACACCATGGTGATGCCGCTCGAGGACCGCTACTCGGTGTCTCGCAACGAGCTTCTCGACCAGCTCGCCTACGCCATGGGCGGCCGGGTCGCCGAGGAGATCATTTTCCACGACCCCACCACCGGCGCCTCGAACGACATCGAGAAGGCCACCGCCACGGCTCGCAAGATGGTCACCGAGTTCGGCATGAGTAGTGATGTCGGACCGCTCAAGCTCGGTTCGGCCTCCGGTGAGATGATGTTCGGCCGCGACATGGGCCACCAGCGCGACTACTCGGAGCGGCTTGCGGAGCGGGTGGACACCGAGGTGCGCCAGCTGCTCGAGAACGCGCACGACGAGGCCTACACGGTCATCAACGCCAACCGGGCGATCCTCGACGACCTGGCCGCGAAGCTGCTCGAACACGAGACTCTCGACCAGACCGCGCTGGTGGAGATCTTCGCCGACGTGCAGAAGCTGCCGCCGCGCCCGCAGTGGCTCTCCAGCGACAAGCGCCCGGTTTCCGACCTGCCCCCCATCGCGATGCCGACGCCGAAGGCGCCCATCGACGGTGCGGCGGTCGACGGTGGCGTCACCAGCGGCGGCGCCGATGCGGACAAGCCCAAGCGCGCCCCCGCACTCAAACCGCGCCCCGCAACCGCGTAGACCGGCCCCTGTGGGAGTCGACCAGCCACGCATCGAAGCGGCCGTCGCCGAGATCCTCGCCGCCATCGGTGAGGATCCCGGCCGGGCCGGCCTGGCGTCGACCCCGGAGCGGGTGGCGTCGGCCTACGCCGAGTTCTTCGCCGGTCTCGGCCAGGACCCGCTCGACCACCTGAGAGACACCGTGCCGGTCGGAGACCGGACCGGTGAACTGGTGCTGCTGCGTGACATCGAGTTCCGTTCCGTCTGCGAACACCACCTGCTGCCGTTCCTCGGCACCGCCCACCTGGCCTACCTGCCCGGTGAGCGCATCGTGGGACTGGGCAAACTGGCCAGCGTCGTGACGACCCTTGCCGCCAGGCCCCAACTGCAGGAACGGCTCACCGAAGAGATCGCCGACACCCTCGACACCGGGCTGGCGCCGCGCGGGATCCTGGTGGTCCTCGATGCCAGCCACGGTTGCGTGACCACCAGGGGCCCTCGCCAGACCCACAGCTCCACCGTGACCATGGCCAGCCGTGGCGACCTGGCCTTGCCCGTTGCTCGCTCGGAGATCATCGCCCTCATCGGCGGGACGCAGGTCGTGCGGTGACCCTGGTGATGGGTGTGCTCAACGTCACTCCCGACTCGTTCAGCGACGGTGGCCGGTGGGCGAGTACCGACGCTGCCGTGCGGCACGCCGTGGACCTGCACTCCTCGGGAGCCGACCTCATCGACGTCGGCGGGGAATCCACCCGGCCCGGCGCCGACCGGGTGTCGCCCCAGGTCGAGCAGGACCGGGTACTGCCCGTGATCACCGAGCTGCGCCGGCTGGGCATCATGACCAGTGTCGATACTCTCAACTCCGAGACCGCCGACCGGGCCGCCGACGCCGGGGTCGACATCATCAACGACGTGTCCGGCGGCCTGGCCGACCCCGGTATGGCGGCGGTGGTCGCCCGCACCGGCCTCACATACATCGCGATGCACTGGCGCGGCCACGCCCGCACCATGGACACCCTCGCTGAGTACGACGACGTGGTCGCCACCGTGGTCGCCGAATTGACCGCACGAGTCGCCGTGCTCGAGGCTGCCGGGGTGGCGCGCAGCCAGATCGTCGTGGACCCCGGACTCGGCTTCAGCAAGGACGCCGAGCAGAACTGGCGGGTGTTCGCCAGGCTCGACGCCTTCGCTCCGCTCGGCCTACCCGTCATGGTCGGTGCCTCCCGCAAACGATTCCTGGCCGGCGTGCTGCCGGAAGACGCCACCATCCTCGACCGGGATCTGCCGACCGCCGTGCTCAGCGTGCTCGCCGCCCAGGCGGGCGCCTGGGCCGTTCGGGTGCACGACGTGGCGGGCACCCGGGCCGCCCTCAACGTGCTCGCCCGGGTCGATTCGGCCAGAATAGGGTCATGAGCACCGACTCGATCACCCTCACCGGGCTGCGGATCACCGCGCACCACGGTGTCTTCGACTTCGAACGCGAGAACGGCCAGGAGTTCGTCATCGACGTGACGGTCTGGCTGGATTTCCGTGCGGCGGCGTCCGGTGACGACCTGACCCGCACCATCCACTACGGCGAACTCGCCGAGGAGGTCGCCGACGCCGTGCGCCGCGACCCCGTCGATCTCATCGAGACCCTCGCCGAGCGCATCGCCGACGTGGTGCTCGCGCACGACGCCGCCGAACGCGTGCAGGTGACAGTGCACAAGCCGCAGGCTCCCATCGAGATCCCCTTCGAGGATGTGTCGGTGCAGATCGAACGCACGCGAATCGAACGCACGCAAACCGAAGGGAGCCGCGCATGACCGACGCCGCAGCCGCCGCTCCGGCGCGCACCGCCGTGCTCGCACTGGGCAGTAACCTCGGTGACCGCGAGGGCACCCTGGCCGCCGCCGTGCGCGCCATCGCCGAACTGCCGGGCGCGCAACTCACCGCGATCTCCCCGGTGTACGCCTCCGACGCCGTGAAGCCCGACGGGGTGGACCTCACCGCACCCGGCTACCTCAACCTTGTGGTGAGCGTGCTCTGGACGGGCGAACCGCACGCCCTGCTCGACGCCGTCAACGCCATCGAAAACGACCACGGCCGGGTCCGGGAGGAACGCTGGGGCGACCGCACCCTGGACATCGACCTGATCTGCCTGGGCGACCTCCGCATCGACGACGACAGGCTCACCCTCCCGCACCCGCGCGCGGCGGAACGTGACTTCGTGCTGGCTCCCTGGCTCGACATCGACCCCGACGCCGAGCTGCCCGGCCGGGGCCGGGTGCGCGAACTCCTGGCCGTCACCGCACGCACCGCCAGGGCGCATCCGGTGACCGCGAGCACCGACCCCGCGCATACCGAGGTCGCCCACACCGAGACCCTGCACAAGACACCGGGCCGACCGCGACCGGGCACCCCGGACGACCCCACCGGAGACCTCCCCGAGGACGAGGACGATCGCCGATGAAGCGCACCCACCCCACCCCGCTGATCGCGCTGGGCCTGGCCGGGCTCGTCGTCGGGTTCCTGGTCGAACTGGCGGCGACGGCCTGGAGCGCGCCGATCATAGTTCCGCCGTTCACCCTGCCCCTGGCCCTGATCCTGATCGCCGTGATCCTCGTCTGCCTGGCCTGGCCCATCCGCCAGGCCACCAGAGGTCGGGCGACAAAACGCGTCGACCCGTTCCTGGCAATGCGGATCGCCCTGCTCGCCAAGGCATCCAGCCTGTCCAGTGCGCTCCTGCTCGGCGTGGGCCTCGGCATCGTGGCTTTCATCCTCACCCGGTCGGTGGTACCGGCGGTAACATCGTTGTGGCTCGCAATCGGGATGGCGCTCGGCGCCGTGCTCCTCCTCGCGGGCGGTCTCGTAGCGGAGCATTTCTGCACACTGCCGCCGGACGACCACGATCACGACAATGGGGGACCGAACGATGGCGGAGCAGCCCGTGCCTGACTACCCCGGCAGCGATCCCATCGAGGCCGTGGCGCCCGTCGGTGCCCGCCTCGACCTGCCGGAGGCGGGCGAATGGAAGCGCGTGTCGCCGAAGTACGTCATGGTCGAAATCGTGGGGACCGTCATCTTCCTGCTCATAGTGTGCGCCGCCGCCGGGGCCCTCTGGCTGCTGCTTGACCAGGTCTGGGCCGCCTGGGTGGGCGGCTTGATCGCGCTGATCACCATGGTCTCGCTGGCATTCGAGCCCCGCCGGGTGCGCTCGATCGGGTACCAGCTGCGCGCCGACGACCTGCTCTTTCGGCGCGGCATCATGTACCAGCGGTTCGTGTCGGTGCCTTACGGCCGCATGCAACTGGTCGACATCACCCGCGGCCCGGTCGCGCGCCTGCTCGGCCTCGCCGACCTCAAGTTCGTCACGGCCGCCGCGTCCTCCGGCGTCGCGATCCCCGGCCTCGCCGAGGCCGACGCGGATGCCCTCCGCGACCGCCTGGTGGAACTGGCCGAGAGCAGGCGGGCCGGGCTGTGACCTCCCTCGCCGACGGGGACTGGCACCGCCTGCATCCAGCGAGCCCGGTGCTGCGCGGCGGCATCTTCGTCTTCGCCCTGCTCGGCTTCGTCATCGCCAACCTGCGCGAGCGCTTCGTCGACGTGGTCTTCGGGATCCCACGGCAATCCGGCGACCCTCTCGATGAGATCTACGAGCGCGGCGCCGTGGGCTGGGCGCTGCTCATCGCCGCCGCGATCCTCATCGTCATCCTCATCGCGTTCACCCTGTCCTGGCGGATGCACACCTTCAGGGTCAGCGACGAATCCGTCGAGGTCCGCAGCGGCATCCTGTTCCGCAGCCACCGGCAGGCGCGCCTGGACCGCATCCAGGGCGTTAACATCGTGCGCCCCCTCATCCCGAGGCTGTTCGGTGCGGCCAAGCTCGAGGTGAGCGTGGCCGGTCAGGACGCAAACGTGCAGCTCGCCTATCTCGGCTCTGCGCTGGCCGACGGGCTGCGCCGCGACATCCTGCAGCTGGCCTCCGGTGCACGCCAGCCCCGGCCCGTCGCGGGCGAGAGCGTGCCAGAGGCGCCGCTGCCGGCCGGCGACCCCGCACAGATCCCCGCCGACACGGCGACCGCCGCGCACGCCGGCCGCCGCCAGGCCCTGAACGACTACGCCACCAGCCGGGTGGGCGAATTCCTCGCACCCGAACTGGACCCTGACGCCGCCCCGCCGGAGTCGGTCGTCCGGATCCCGGTGCTGCGGCTGATCGGCTCGATAGTGTTCAGCGGCTTCACGGTCTTCGTCGCCGTGGCCATCGTCGCTCTCATCGTGAGCGTCATCGTCGGCGGCAGCGAGTGGTTGCTGATCGCGATCTTCCCCGGCCTCATCGCGAGCATCGGATACTACGTCTCCAGGTTCACCAAATCGCTGCGGTACAGCATCGCCGGTACCAGGGACGGCGTGCGGGTGGGCTTCGGGCTGCTCACCACGAGCAACGAGACCCTGCCGCCCGGACGCATCCACGCCATCGGCGTGACCCAGCCGCTGGCCTGGCGGCCCTTCGGGTGGTGGCAGATCAGCATCAACAAGGCCGGCCACTCCACCAACGACGGCGCAGCCGGACAGGCGGCGACCACGGTGCTGCCGGTCGGGTCGCTGACCGACGTGGCGAAGGTCCTCGAGCTGATCCTGCCCGGGTTCGCGCTCGACGAGCAGCGGATCCTGATCCAGCACGGCCTCATCTCCCGCGGCGGCGACGACGGCTTCCGCAACGCGCCCCGCCGGGCGGCCTGGCTGCGACCGTTCTCCTGGCGCCGCACCGGCTACGCGGTATCCGCCGGCGCCGTCCTGCTCCGCCGCGGCGTGCTGTCCAGGGAACTCGTTCTGGTGCCCCTGGCCCGTCTGCAAAGCGTCGGCATCAACCAGGGACCCGTCCGACGCCGTCTTCGACTGGCCACCGCCAGGCTGCACACCGTGACCGGACCGGTGACCGCGACCCTCGGCGTGCTCGACGTGGGGGAGGCCGTGCGCCTGCTGGAGACCGTCACCGCCGGTGCCGTCGCGTCCGCGGAGTCAGACACCAGCCACCACTGGAGTCGCATCGACCAGGACCCAGCGCCGACCCCGCGACCCGCCAGCCCGGTCGGTCCCGCCGCCGCCGCGGAGGTGACCTCGTGACGGTGCGACCGGGCCGTCTGGGGATCGGCGTCATCGGCGCCGGCCATGTCGGACCCATCCTCGCCGCCGCTCTCGCCGGAGCCGGGCACGCCCTGATCGGGATCTCCGCGATCTCGCAGGCCAGCCGCGACCGCGCGGAAGCGATCCTGCCGGGCGTTCCCGTGCTCACCGTGCCCGAGGTGGTGGAGCGCAGCGAACTGGTGATCATCGCGGTGCCGGACGACCAGCTCGACAGCCTCGTGACCGGCCTCGCGGCCACGGGAACCTGGCAGCCCGGCCAGCTCGTTCTGCACACCTCCGCACGCTACGGCACCAACGTGCTGCTGCCCGCCCAGCGGGCCGGCGCGATCCCGCTGGCCATCCACCCGGCGATGGCGTTCACGGGCACCAGCCTGGACATCAGCCGCCTGGCCGACAGCTACTTTGCCGTGACCGCCCCAGCCCCCGTGCTGCCGATCGCGCAGGCCCTGGTAGTGGAGATGGGCGGCGAACCGGTGATCGTGGCCGAGGGCGACCGGGAGGTCTACTCCGAGGCCATCGAGACCGCCACGGCGTTCTCCAGCTCGATCGTCGACCAATCCACCCGGCTGCTCAGCGAGATCGGCATCGAGGCGCCGGGAGCCGTGATCGCGCCGCTGGTGCGCTCGGCCATCGAGAACGCCCTCACCCGCACCGGCGCCAGGCATCCGCTCGACGACCTCGCTGATCTAGGCGACACCACCCACCTGCTCGACCCGCCATACCCGCCCCACCCGCCCCACCCGTTCGACCCGGAGGACCAGTGACCGTGCTCACCAAGCCAGAAGTCATCGACACGATAGACGAGCTGCGTAATAGCCTCTGCCTCGCCAAACAGAACGCCGCGGCCAGGGGCGGCGATGCCCACGTCGTGCTCGTTCCCACCATGGGCGCCCTGCACGCCGGGCACCGGGAGCTCGTGCGGCGTGCCGTAGCCGTCGGCGACATCGTGGTCGTGTCGGTCTTCGTCAACCCGCTGCAGTTCGGGGTGAACGAAGACCTTGACACCTACCCGCGCACCCTCGACGCCGACGTGGCGGCGCTGGCGGAGGAGGGCGCCGCATTCGTCTTCGCCCCGCACGCCCAGGAGATGTACCCGGACGGCGCCTCGTCGACCCGACTGACCGCAGGCGCGGTCGGCGGTCTCTACGAGGGTGCCGCCCGGCCCGGCCACTTCGACGGCATGCTCACCGTCGTCGCGAAGCTGTTGAACATCGTCGAACCCGACATCGCCGTCTTCGGTCAGAAGGACGCCCAGCAGGTTTTCCTGGTGGAGAGGATGGTCGCCGACCTCAATCTGCGGGTGCGCATCGAGGTCGTTCCCACGGTGCGGGAAGACAACGGCCTGGCCCGCGCGAGCCGCAACCGCAACCTCGACGAGCCCGCCCGCACCGCGGCCAGGTCGCTGTTCGTGGGCCTGACCGCGGCCGCGGCCGCGGCCCACTCCGGGGTTCCCGTCGCGATAGTTGCCGCCCACGCGGTGATCGGGGCCGCGCCTCTGGTTAAACTGGACTATCTGGTTGTCGTGCACCCGCACACCTTCCTGCCGGTCGACGACGACTACCGCGGCCAGGCCAGGATGCTGGTCGCCGCGGTGGTCGGCAGCACCCGGTTGATCGACAACATTTCACTGGACATCCCCTAACCGCTTTCAACGGGGTGCCGGGCCTGGCCCGTGTACGCCCACCGACGGAGAACCGCATGAGCACCATCCCCGACGCCGTGCCCGGCAACACGCCCAGCAACGATGACGCACAGGCCGCGGCCGAACTGACCGAGCAGAAGGCCGTGCGTCTGGCCAAGCGTGACCGCCTGAACGCGGCCGCGTCCAGCCCGGCCGGCGGCGCCTACCCGGTGTCGGTGCCCGTCACCCACACCATCCCCGCCGTGCGCGCCCGGTACGGCGAGCTCGAAGCGGACGCCGCCACCGGCGAGACCGTGGGCCTGGCCGGTCGGGTGGTGCATCTGCGCAACACCGGCAAGCTCTGTTTCGCGAGCCTGCAGGCCGGCGACGGCAGCCGCATCCAGGCCATGGTGTCGCTCGCCGCCGTCGGCGACGAATCGTTGGCCGCCTGGAAGGACCTCGTCGACCTCGGCGACCACGTCTTTGTCGCCGGTGAGGTCATCTCCTCCCGCCGCGGCGAACTGTCGGTCATGGTCACCGAGTGGCAGATCGCCGCCAAGGCGCTGCTGCCGCTGCCGAACCTGCACTCCGAACTCAGCGAAGAGACCCGGGTGCGCAGCCGCTACCTCGACCTCATCGCCCGTGAGCAGGCCCGCCGCACCGTGGTGCAGCGCTCCCAGGCCGTCGCGAGCCTGCGCGCCACCTTCACCGCGCGCGGCTTCCTCGAGATCGAAACGCCGATGCTGCAGACCCTGCACGGCGGCGCCTCGGCCCGGCCGTTCTCCACCCACAGCAACGCGTTCGACACCGAACTGTTCCTGCGCATCGCACCGGAGCTGTTCCTCAAACGCGCCGTCGTCGGCGGCATCGACAGGGTCTACGAGATCAACCGCAACTTCCGCAACGAGGGCGCCGACTCCACCCACTCGCCCGAATTCGCGATGCTCGAGGCCTACGAGGCCTACGGCGACTACACGTCGATCGCCGAGCTCACCCAGACCCTGATCCAGGATGCTGCTGCAGCCATCACCGGCGGCTCGCACGTGGTCACCTGGGCCGACGGCACCGAGTACGACCTGGGCGGCCAGTGGGATCGCATCAGCATGTACGACAGCCTCTCCGCCGCCGTGGGACGCACCATCAGCCCGGCCACCCCGCTGGCCGAGCTGCAGGCCCTGGCCGCCGCCGAAGGCGTCGAGGTCGACCACCCCATCCACGGCAAGTACGTCGAAGAGCTGTGGGAGCACTTCGTCAAGGGCGGCCTGATCCGGCCCACCTTCGTGCTCGACTTCCCGGTGGACACCAGCCCGCTGGTGCGCGGACACCGCTCGATCGACGGCGTCGTGGAGAAGTGGGACCTCTACATCCGCGGCTTCGAACTGGCCACCGGCTACTCCGAGCTCGTCGACCCCGTCGTGCAGCGCGAACGCTTCATGGAGCAGGCCCGGCTCGCCGCCGGCGGCGACCCGGAGGCGATGCGTCTGGACGAAGAATTCCTTCGGGCCCTGGAGCACGGCATGCCACCCACCGGTGGCATGGGAATGGGCATCGACAGGTTGCTGATGGCCCTGACCGGCCTCGGTATCCGGGAGACCATTCTGTTCCCGTTGGTAAAGTAACCCGCATGATGACTTTTCTGCCCAAGGACCAGCTGAAGCCGGATGACGACGGCAAGAAGAAGGGCCCGTCGACCAACCGGATCATGATCTGGATCGTGGTGGGTGGCGTCGGCCTGTACCTGCTCGGTTCCGGGATCTTCGGCATCCTCACCAAGTAGCCCGGCGGCGGGCGCGTCCAGATCGCGTAGGCTGAAGGGACTATGGATAGCTTCTGGGCCAACGCTTTGTACTCGCTCGCGCCCACGGTTTTGGTCGGGGTGCTCTTTTGGATCATCGTGCGCGCCATCATCCGTTCAGACCGCACCGAACGAAACGCCTACGCGCGGGTCGAAGCCGAGGAGCGGGCCAGACTCGGCCTTGACAAACCGGCCGCCTAACCGTGTTCGGTATTGACCTTTCCACCATCCTTCTCGTGGTGGCATTCCTTGTTGACTTCGCCATCCGGGTGATCGCGATCATCGTCGTACCCCGCAACCGCAGGCCCACCTCCGGCATGGCGTGGCTGCTGGCGATCTTCCTGATCCCCTACCTCGGTTTCCTGCTCTTCTTGCTGATCGGCTATCGCACCCTGCCCAAGCGTCGGGTGGAAATGCAGGCCGAGATCAACCAGTTCATCCTCGACAGCACCGCCGGCATGGAACGCGTGCAACGCGACCACCCGTGGCCGGGTTGGCTCGAATCCGTGGTCGCGCTCAACCGCAATCTCGGCGCGATGCCGCTCGTCGGCGACAACCGGGCGCGGCTGCACGGCAACTATGAGGAGACCTTCGCCGCGATGGTCGCCGATATCGACAAGGCCCGGAAGTACGTGCATGTCGAGTTTTACATCCTCTCCCTCGACCCCACCACGACGCCGTTCTTCGACGCTTTGGAGAACGCCGTCAAGCGCGGCGTGACGGTGCGGGTGCTGATGGACCACATCCAGTCGATGCGGAAGCCGGGCTTCAAACAAACCAAGAAACGGCTCACCGAATCCGGGGTGCAGTGGCAGCTGATGCTGCCGCTGCAGCCGTTCAAGGGCCAGTGGCAGCGGCCCGACCTGCGCAACCACCGCAAACTCGTCATCGTCGACGGCCGGGTCGGGTTCATGGGCTCGCAGAACGTGATCGACCGCACCTACAACATGAAGAGCAACATCCGCCGCGGCCTCAAATGGAAAGACCTGATGGTGCGGCTCGAAGGCCCCATCGTCTCGGGCCTGAACGCGATCTTCATCACCGACTGGTACAGCGAGACCAACGAGCTGCTCACCCGCGACATCGAGCCCGTGCACCCCGAGGACATCTCGGATGCCATCGACTGCCAGGTCGTGCCCAGCGGACCCGGCTTCGAGGGCGAGAACAACCTGCGCCTGTTCCTCGCGCTGCTGTACTACGCGCAGGAACGCATCGTGATCACCAGCCCGTATTTCGTGCCGGACGAGTCGATCATGTACGCGATCACGACAGCCGTGCAGCGCGGCCTGCACGTGGAACTTTTCGTCTCCGAGATCGGCGACCAGGCTCTCGTTTACCACGCACAACGTTCCTACTACGAGGAACTGCTGCAGGCGGGCGTGAAGATCTACATGTACAAAGCGCCGTACGTTCTGCACGCCAAGCACTTCACCATCGACGACGACGTCGCCGTGATCGGCTCGAGCAACATGGACATGCGTTCGTTCAGCCTCAACTTCGAGGTGTCCCTGATGGTGCGTGGGGCGTCATTCGTGCAGGCGCTGCGGGCGGTGGAGGACGGCTACCGGGCAGACAGTCGGGAGCTCACCCTCGAAGAGTGGATGAAGCAGCCGTTGCGCTCGACGATCCTCGACAACCTGGCCAGGCTGACCTCCGCCGTGCAGTAGCCGCGGCCGGCGAACCGCGGTTCAGCGGCGGGGTTTGAGCCGCACGGTGGGCAGCATCGGCGCAGGCAGCGGAGCACCATGGTACGCGACGTGGCCGAACCGGCCGGCGGCATCCGAGCCGTCGATCACCTCCGCCTGCCACCGGTCCCGCCAGGCGGTGATCTCCTCGTGGCTGCGGCCGATGAAATTCCACCACATCACGATCTGCTCGCCGAGCGGCTCACCGCCCAGCAGTAGCACCCGGGTCGGGCTGTCGCCGGTGTTCTCCAGGCGGATGACCGGACGTCCGCTGTCGATGAAGCCCAGTTCGTTCCGGTGCACTGGTGCGCCGCCGACACTGACGGTGCCGACGTCGACGAGCACCCCGTGTTCGAAAGACCGGTCGACGTCGAGGTCGATCGACGACCCGGCCGGCAGGTCGATCTGAGCGCCGACCAGCGGGGTGTCCCCGGCGGCGGCGGCGGTCTGTCCGGCCAGGGTGCCCAGGAACACGTGCAGGGTGACCGCGCCGCGCGTCACCGGTGTGATGACGTGGTTCTCGAAGTGCGGCGCCTGGTGTCGGGTGAGCTCGGGCAGGGCGATCCACAGCTGCACCCCGTGCAGCGCCGTGGTGTCTGGTGTGGACACCTCGGAGTGGCTGATACCGGAACCCGCGGTCATCAGGTTCAGCTCGCCCGGCCGGACCAGGGCGAGGCTGCCGACGCTGTCACGGTGCTCGACCTCGCCGGCGAACAGCCAGCTCGCCGTCTGCAACCCGGTGTGCGGATGCGGCGGCACCACCATCCCGCCGGTGACCGACACGTCGTCCGGGCCGTAGTGATCGACGAAGCACCAGGCGCCGATCAGGCTTCTCGCGCGCTGGGGGAGAGTGCGACGCACGCCCATCGCCCGCAGACCGCCCAGGGGAACATCCCGGGGCTGCAGGATGACAATATCCACCTCGGTGGTCGTGCTGGGGTCACAGACGAGTTCGACCGGTTCGGTTTCGAGGTTGCTCACACTGTGAGCTTATTCCGGGCGTGCCGGGGTGCGTAGCGGTTCGAGGGGCTCGGTCGGGCCGGTCTGCCCGCGCAGATCGTCGGGGTCTGCCGGCGGCAACGGGAGGGTGGGGTTGACCGGTTCGGTGCCGGCCGCGGCCGTCGGTTCCTGCGGCCCCGGGGGCGTGTCCGGCCTCGTCCCGGGGACCGTTGGAATCCCGGGCGCGACCGGCGGCCGCTGCAGCAACTCGACGAGCAGAACGGCAATCAGCGCCAGGACCGCCGTCCACATGATCACCGGTACAGCAAGCGGGCGCCAGAAGATCGCGACCGCGGCTGCAGCAAGCCCGATCAGCACGTGGGCCAGGCGCCGGTAGTGATAGAGGAAGTCCCCGAAGCTGCCCGTCGTGACCCCGGCGTTCGCCGCCGCCGCCCGGAGCCGGGCGCTGGTGCCGATGGTGGCCCGCCGCACGATCGTCGACCCACGGAACGGCCCGGCCAGGTACGCCACCACGGCCACGGTGAAGCCGACGAGCCCTACCGACAGGGCCGTGGTGTTGATGAACGGCACCACGGCGTCATACAGCGCCTGGGCCACGTTGTTGGGGAGGTACGTGGGCGACAGCGCGCTGATGAAGAGGATCCGCCCCACCGCGATCCCGGCGGCGAGCACGGCCATGGCCAGGGCCAGGGTGAGTCCGGCCCAGATCATGGTGCGGGAGCGTCGTTTGGCCACCAGCACGCCGAGGACGATCAGGCCTAGGCTCACCAGCGGCAGGACGAAACCGAGCACGTTCAGCAGCTGATACCCGGTGCGCGCCTGCACCAACGAGTCGGACTGGGCCACCACGATGGTGCGATCGACCTCGGGGATGTTCGTCGCCAACGAGAAGCCCCGGTCGACCAGTTCCTTCTTCACTTCTGCGATGATCGGCCCGAGCTGGATGCCGAGTTCGCCGGTGTCGCTGATCACCAGCGCCGTGGAGGTGTCACCCTCCAGCGCCGCGATGACCTGGGTCTGGCTGGTGCGCAGCGCCTGTTCCCACAGCTCGGCGAAGGCATCCGAGGCGACGATATTGGTGGCTGCGGACTCGATCAGCTGCTGGACCCCCTGCGCGGCGGGTGTCTCGAGCAGCGCCAGGGCGTCTTTGGCGGCCTGCGGCAGGTCGAGGCTCTCCAGCCCGGTGAAGAGATCGCTGGTGATGGTGTTGATGTCGACGTTCTCGTTGACCACCGCGACGATCTCGTCAACCAGGTACGCCTGCACCGCGGGGTCGTCCGCGAGCGGGGCGAGCGAGGCGACGAACCTGTCGGTGTCATTGATGTAGCCCTTGGTCCAATAGGCCACCACGCTCACCGGGGCCAGGAGCACCCCGATCGTGATCAGCAGCGCCGCAAAAAACGCCCGCCACCTGGCGGACGCTCGGTGTTCGGCGGCCGGGCCGAGCTGTCCGCGCAGCCGAGCGTTCTCGGCGGAGAGCCGGGCGATCTCGGCGGCGGGGTCGGCGCGGCCGTTCGTGCGAGCCGGTTTGGCGAGGTTCGAGGAGCCGTCCATGTGCCGCCGCCTTTCGCCTGCGGGTGCAGGTCGCAAAATCGTGGAGCCTGAGTGCTCACAGTATTTGCGCAGTCCGGTGCCCTCGCAAGGGCCTCACGCTGCTGGCCTGGCTCAGTCGGCGCGCACGAGCAGGTCGCCGACCTCGCAGTCCAGGGCGGCGCAGACCGCGGCCAGGGTCGAATACCGGATGGCCCTGGCCCGGTCGTTCTTGAGGACCGACAGGTTGACCACGCTGACTCCGACAAGCTCGCTGAGCCTGGTGAGTGTCATCCCGCGCTCGATGAGCAGCGCGTCGAGCCGGCAGTGGATGCCCGTGGCCTCGTCGTCGGCGGCGGGCGCCACTAGACGAGTCCGTCGGTCTCGCGTTGCAGACGCTGGCCGAGGGAAATGGCGGCGGCGGCGACGAGGAGCACGAGTCCGGTGCCGGCGGGTGCGAGGTCGACGAGGGTGGCCTGTGGCCAGAAGCCGTCGGGGGCGTCGCCGTTCAGCTCGCCCGCGGCGATCATGCGGCCCAGCCCGCCGAAGCCCTGCCCCAGCACGGTGCCCAGCAGCAGTGCGTAGCCGACCAGGGCGACCAGCCAGAAGACCGGACGGTTGAACGGGCGGCGGCGCAGTACGCTCCAGCAGAAATAGAAGACCGTCGCCGAGACCAGCAGCGCCGTGGCCAACGCGGTGGAGCCCTCCAGTGTGAGCAGAAACCTGGGCAGTGCGCTGAGCCCGGTGACGGTGACCTCGGCCGTGTCGAAACTGCCGCCGTGGATCTGCGCGGTGCCGGTTGACGCTGCCGACGGCAGGGGAGCATCCGCGAAGAGTGTGACGACGAACCTGTCGGTGAGGAGCTGCCGGACCAGGGTGACGGCGCCGATGCCGGTCGCCAGAAGCCCCGAGAGCACGGCCCCGATCAGTACCAGCCAGGTGAGAACCCTGCCGAGCCGGTGTTCCAGCCGGGACGTGCGTTGCGCCCTCTCGGCCTGGGCTGTTTTCATCACGAGATGCTCCTAACGATTATCGATATGAATACCGATCATGACCATATCGTTTTTCGTTGTGCTGAGCAAGGGCCTCAGTCGAGCTGCCCCGCTGCGGTCCACCTGCTCCGGTGCGCCGGCGCAACTCGTCCGAACGGGGGCAGGTCGGGGAAAATGCCGCGGAACCGCCGGTGCTGCAGGAGACGGAGGCGAGCGCGGGAGTCACATGTGTCACGCCCATGGCGAACAGAGGCACGCATCCGGGCATCCGCTGGTTACTCTCTTTGTATCGGTGCCATAACCGCCCTGGCGCCAAGGGAGTGTTCATATGTTTGAGAGATTTACCGACCGAGCTCGTCGTGTCGTCGTCCTGGCCCAGGAAGAGGCCAAGATGCTCAACCACAACTACATCGGAACCGAGCACATTCTGCTCGGGCTCATCCACGAGGGTGAAGGCGTGGCCGCCAAGGCCCTGGAGAGCCTCGGCATCTCGCTGGATGCCGTGCGCGAACAGGTGCAGGACATCATCGGCCAGGGTCAGCAGCAGCCGACCGGGCACATTCCGTTCACGCCGCGCGCCAAGAAGGTCCTCGAGCTGAGCCTGCGCGAAGCGTTGCAGCTTGGCCATAACTACATCGGAACCGAGCACATCCTGCTCGGGCTCATCCGCGAGGGCGAGGGCGTGGCCGCCCAGGTGCTGGTCAAGCTCGGCGCCGACCTCAACCGGGTGCGCCAGCAGGTCATCCAGCTCCTTTCCGGCTACCAGGGGAAGGAGCAGGTGCAGGTGGGTGCGAACGAGACCGCGGCCAACCCCGCGGGCAGCCAGATTCTCGACCAGTTCGGGCGCAACCTCACCCAGGCGGCGCGCGACAACAAACTCGACCCCGTCATCGGGCGCGAGAAGGAGATCGAGCGGGTCATGCAGATCCTCTCCCGCCGCTCCAAGAACAACCCCGTGCTCATCGGTGAACCCGGCGTCGGCAAGACCGCCGTCGTCGAGGGCCTCGCCCAGGCGATCGTCAAGGGCGATGTGCCCGAGACGCTGAAGGACAAGCAGCTCTACTCGCTCGACCTCGGCTCGCTCATCGCCGGCAGCCGCTACCGCGGTGACTTCGAGGAACGCCTGAAGAAGGTCACCAAGGAGATCCGCACCCGCGGCGACATCATCGTGTTCATCGACGAGATCCACACCCTCGTCGGAGCCGGTGCCGCCGAAGGCGCCATCGACGCGGCGTCGATCCTCAAGCCCCTGCTGGCCCGCGGTGAACTGCAGACCATCGGCGCCACCACGCTGGATGAATACCGCAAGCACTTCGAGAAGGATGCCGCGCTCGAGCGCCGCTTCCAGCCCATCCAGGTGAACGAGCCGTCGCTGCCGCACACCATCAACATCCTCAAGGGGCTGCGCGACCGGTACGAGGCGCACCACAAGGTGTCCATCACCGACGGCGCCCTCGTGGCCGCGGCGAACCTCGCCGACCGGTACGTCTCGGACCGCTTCCTGCCGGACAAGGCCATCGACCTGATCGACGAGGCCGGCGCACGCCTGCGCCTGTCGATCCTGTCCAGCCCGCCGGAGCTGCGCGAATTCGATGAGAAGATCGCCGTGGTGCGTGCCGCCAAGGAAACCGCGATCGAGGACCAGGACTTCGAGAAGGCCGCGGGCCTGCGCGACGAGGAGAAGAACCTCCTCGGCGAGCGTCTGCGTCTGGAGAAGAAGTGGAAATCCGGCGACGTCAAGACCACCGCGGTCGTCGACGAGGGCCTGATCGCCGAGGTCCTGGCCCAGGCCACCGGCATCCCCGTCTTCAAGCTCACTGAAGAAGAGTCCTCGCGGCTGGTCTTCATGGAGAAGGCACTGCACCAGCGGGTCATCGGTCAGGAAGAGGCCATCTCGGCACTCGCCAAGACCATCCGTCGCACCCGTGCGGGACTCAAGGACCCGAAGCGTCCGAGCGGTTCGTTCATCTTCGCCGGCCCCACCGGTGTCGGCAAGACCGAGCTGGCCAAGGCGCTCGCGGAGTTCCTCTTCGACGACGAGGCCGCCATGATCTCGCTCGACATGAGCGAGTACGGCGAGAAGCACACGGTCTCGCGCCTGTTCGGTGCTCCTCCCGGGTTCGTCGGCTTCGAAGAGGGTGGCCAGCTCACCGAGAAGGTGCGCCGGAAGCCCTTCTCCGTTGTGCTGTTCGACGAGATCGAGAAGGCTCACCCCGACATCTTCAACTCGCTCCTCCAGATTCTGGAAGAGGGCCGGTTGACGGATGGCCAGGGTCGCGTGATCGACTTCAAGAACACCGTCATCATCATGACCACCAACCTCGGCACCAGGGACATCAGCGGCTCGCCCGTCGGTTTCCAGCTCGAGGGCGACACGGCCACCAGCTACGACCGGATGCGCGGAAAGGTGAACGAGGAACTGAAGAAGCACTTCAAGCCCGAGTTCCTCAACCGCGTCGACGAGATCATCGTCTTCCCGCAGCTGTCCAAGCCTGAACTGCTGCAGATCGTGGACCTGTTCATCAAGCGCCTGGGCGACCGGCTGCTCGACCGCGACATGACCATCGACCTCACCCTCGCGGTGAAGGAGCATCTCATCGAGGTCGGCTTCGACCCCGCCCTGGGCGCCCGGCCGCTGCGTCGCGCGATCCAGCGTGAGGTGGAGGACCGCCTGAGCGAGAAGATCCTGCACGGCGAACTGAACGCCGGCGACCACGTGCACGTGGACTTCGTCGACGGGGAGTACGTGTTCACCACGACGAACCGCAACGAGGCCGTCTCGGTGGGCATCAATACCGCCGCGGCTGTCGGAACCGGACCGGGCACGCCCGATCTGGCCATCACCAGCGAATAGGCACAACAGCTCCACACGAACGGCCCGGCGGACATCCGCCGGGCCGTTTGTCGTCCGCCCCTAGACTTGACCTTCCGACACAACAGAATCGGTCGCGGCTGGCGGCCAGGGGAGCGGGCGGACGTGACACACCAGGAGTTCATCGTGCGCCGGGCGCAGACCCGCGACGTGCCGCGCATCCAGGCGCTCGTCGAACCTCTCGTGCAGCAACGCATCCTGCTCGGCAAGGACCGCGTCGTCTTCTATGAGGCCGTGCAGGAGTTCCGGGTGGTCGAGGACCTCGAGGGAAACCTCGTCGGCTGCGGCGCCCTGCACGTGATGTGGGAGGACCTCGGCGAGGTGCGCACTCTCGCCGTGTCGGAGGACTGGCTCGGGCGCGGTATCGGGCACGCGCTCATCGGCCGACTGGAGGCGGACGCCCGGGAACTGGGCCTGACGCGCCTGTTCTGCCTCACCTTCGAGGTGGACTTCTTCACCCGGCACGGGTTCGTCGACATGGGCACCGAAACCGTGGACCCCGCCATCTATGCCGAGCTGGTGCGCTCCCCGGACGAGGGCGTCGCGGAGTTCCTCGACCTCGCCCGCGTCAAGCCGAACACCCTCGGCAACACCCGAATGCTCAAGCGCCTGGCCTGAGTCCCCCCGGCCCGCTCAGATGTGGGCGCCGTCGGCATTTCTCTGCTCATCTGAGCATGTTGTCTGCGCCGTAACCAACCGGACATAGTCGGTCGTTAGGCTGCCCCCCGAAGCACTCCGGCCGACCCGCACGGTTTGTGCGCCGCCCGCCCTGCGGGGTTCGTTGCGCGCCTACCGGCTCGTTCGGCGTGCCAGAAACCCGAGCTCCACCGCGCCTTGCCCTGCGCCCTGCCCTGCCCTGCTCTCTGTTCCGCCAGACCGTTCATCGCACCCACCCAGGAGACTCCATGTCGCTCGCCCCGCCCCGCCCGCTTCGGCTGGCCCTCGCTTCGCTGATCGGAGCGTGCCTCGCCGTCGCCCCGGTCGTCGCGTTCCCCGCCCAGGCCAACACCGCCGGCACCGGCGTCGTCATCAACGAGGCCTACCTCAGCGGCGGCAGCGCCGGCGCGGCGTTCTCGGCCAAGTTCGTCGAGCTGTACAACCCCACCAACACCGCCATCGACCTCTCCGCCTGGTCGCTGCAGTACCGCAAGGCCACCGGCGTCGTCACCGACAGCCCGGCGGCCGTCGCTCTGACCGGAACGATCCCGGCCAAGGGGTACTATCTCGTCTCCGGCGGGTCGAATGCGAACGGCGCGAACGGTGCGGCCCTGCCCACCCCCGACCAGGTCTCCACCCTCAACCCCAGCGGCACCACCGGCACCCTGATCCTCGCCAACTCCACCACGCCGCTCAGCCTCGAGTCCGGCAACGCCGCCGGTAACCCGAACGTGATCGACCTGGTCGGCTACGGCGCCTCCCTCACCTTCGAAGGCGCCGTCGCGCCGGCGCCGAGCTCCAACACCGACGTCAAGTCGCTCAACCGCAGCGTCGCCGCCGACACCGACAACAACGCCGCAGACATCACCCTGTCGGCCACGATCACCCCCACCAATTCGGCCGGCCCGACCGGCGGAACACCCACACCGGCCCCGACCGACCCGCCCGTCGTCACGCCCACCCCGACCCCGACGACGGCCCCGCCCACCGACACCACCGCGATCAGCGCCATCCAGGGCACCGCGGATGCCAGCCCGCTGGCCGGTAGCACCGTGAAGACCGTCGGCGTCGTCACCGCCGCCTACCCCACCGGCGGCTTCGCCGGCTTCTACCTGCAGACCCCCGGCACCGATGGTGCCAACAATCCCGCCTCGCACGGCATCTTCGTCTACACCAAGACCCTCGGCGTCGACGTTGCTGTCGGCGACTACGTGAGCGTCACGGGCGCCGTCAGCGAGTACTACGGACTCACCCAGCTGACCATCAACGCTCTCGGCGACATCACCCGGCTCGACGGCGCCGGCATCACCGCCCCGGTCGCCGCCGAACTCCGGCTCCCGGCAGCTGACGCAGACCGCGAACGCCTGGAGGGCATGCTCGTCGCCCCCGCTGGTGCGTTCACGGTGACGAACAACTACACCACTAACCAGTACGCCGAAATCGGCCTCGCCGCCGGCACGACGCCCCTGGTCAACCCCACCGTCACCGACCGCCCCGGCAGTGCCGGTTACACGGCCGCCATCGCTGCCAACGCGGCGCGGGCAGTCACCCTCGACGACGGCGCGAGCACCAACTACCTCAGCTCGTCCAACAAGGGCCTGCCGGTTCCGTACCTCTCCACAACCGCCCCGGTACGCATCGGCGCCCCGGTCACCTTCACCAAGCCGACGATCCTGGACTATCGCAACAGCGCCTGGAAGCTGCAGCCGACAACAGCCTTGGTGCCCGCCAACGCCGCCATCGTGCAGCCGGCCACCTTCGAGAACACCCGCAGCTCGGCGCCGGAGAAGGTGGGCGGCGACATCCGCCTGGGCACCTTCAACGTGCTGAACTACTTCTCCACCACCGGCGACACCCTCACCGGGTGCCAGTACTACACCGACCGTGCCGGCGCCAAGATCACCGTCAGCGGCGGATGCGACGCCCGCGGCGCGGCGGACCAGGCGAACTTCCTGCGCCAGCAGGCCAAGATTGTCGCGGCCATCAACGCCCTCGACGCGCAGGTCATCTCACTCGAAGAAATCGAGAACTCGGCAGTCTTCGGCGCCAACCGGGACACCGCCCTGGCCACCCTGGTCGCCGCGTTGAACGCCGACCTCGGCCAGGATGCCTGGGCGTTCGTGCCGTCCCCGGCCGCGCTGCCGGCCAACGAAGACGTCATCCGCACCGCCTTCATCTACCAGAAGGCAGCTGTCGAAACCGTGGGCGGATCCACGATCCTCACCGGATCCGCCGCGTTCAGCAACGCCCGCCAGCCGCTCGCCCAGGCCTTCCAGCTGGTCGGCGATACCGACAGCCGCTTCCTCACGATCGTCAACCACTTCAAGTCCAAGGGGTCGGGCACCGGCGTGGACGCCGACATGGGCGACGGTCAGGGCGCCTCGAACGCCTCCCGCGTCAACCAGGCGACCGCGCTTGTCGCGTTCGCCGACACGATTTCGGCTCAGTCCGGCATCGACAGGGTGTTTCTCACCGGCGACTTCAACGCCTACGACCAAGAAGACCCGATCAAGGTGATCACCGACGCCGGCTACCTGAACCAGGAAGCGAAGAGCGGCGAATACACCTACGCGTTCGGCGGGTCGGTCGGTTCGCTCGACCACGTCTTCGCTTCCCCCGAAGCGGATGCCGTCGTGACCGATGTGGACGTCTGGAACATCAACTCGGTCGAATCCGTGGCGCTGGAATACAGCCGGTACAACAACAACGTGACCGACTTCTATGTCGCAGACGCCTTCAGGTCCTCGGACCACGACCCGGCGATCCTGGGCCTGAACTTGGCCAGTCCGACGGAGCCCACCCCGGTCCCGACGACCGAGCCCACCCCGGTTCCCACCACGGCGCCGACCCCTGTCCCGACGACCGAACCCACGTCGACGCCCACGGTCCCAGCAGCCACCGCACCGACGCTTGCCCCGACCGCGGCGCCGGAGAGTGCCCTCACCGCCGCCCTGCGCGACAAGATCAGCACCAACGCGTCGCGCTACTCGGCCGGCTCGGCGATCACCATCACGGCCGGTGCCGCGTATACCGGTGACTTCGTGTCGGCCTGGGTGCGCTCCACCCCGGTCAACCTGGGTGGCTGGCTGCAGGTCAGCGCTGCGGGCACCGTGACCACGGCGCTGCCGACGGACCTGGCCGCTGGCACGCACCGCATCATCCTGCAGGATGCAGCGGGCGCGGTCATCGGCTGGACCGAGATCACGATCGTCGCCCCCGGTTCTGCGGCGGCCGGCACCCTCGCCAGCACGGGTGTGGAGAGCGCCCCACTGCTGGCCGGGGCCCTGCTCCTGCTGCTGCTCGGCGCGCTGCTCGCCCGTCGTCGCCGCTCCACCCTGCCGAGCGCCTAACCGGCCGGCGCAAGCGGGCATCCCCCAGCCGGGGGACGCCCGCTCCCCACCGCTCAGAAGTTGGCCTCGTCTGCCCTCCTGTGCTCATCTGAGCACGTTGCCTCGCCGTAACCCGCCGGACATCCGGCGTCGTTAGGCTGCCCCCACAGTCAGTCCGTCCGCTGTTGTCGCCGATTTTCACGCGCGCCACACCGGCCCTTCATCTGCATCCCCGTCACCCCACGGCACCACTTTCGAGGAGAACAATGTCGCTCAACCCGTCCCGCCCGCTCCGGCTGGCCTTCGCTGCAGTGATCGGAGCGTGCCTGGTGGGCGCGCCCGTCGTTGCCGTCCCGGCCGTCGCGGCCCCGCTCCCGGTGCAGCTGAACCTGCTGAACATCAACGACTTCCACGGGCGAATCGATGCCAACACCGTGAAATTTGCCGGGACCGTGGAGACCCTGCGCGCCCAGCACCCCGAGAGCACCCTGTTCCTCTCCGACGGAGACAACATCGGCGCCTCGCCCTACGAGTCGGCGTCGCAGCAGGACACCCCGACCTTGGACGTACTGAACGCCCTCGAGCTGTCAGCCTCCGCGGTCGGCAACCACGAATTCGACCAGGGCATGGACGACCTCACCGGTCGGGTCTCGGAGAAAGCCAA
The DNA here is from genome assembly GCF_004402435.1 of Cryobacterium sp. TMB1-7. Lineage (NCBI taxonomy): Bacteria > Bacillati > Actinomycetota > Actinomycetes > Micrococcales > Microbacteriaceae > Cryobacterium > Cryobacterium sp. TMB1-7. Next base: position 38,426 of record NZ_SOFZ01000019.1, on the reverse strand, counting down.
CTTCGACTACCTCGGTGCCAACGTCTACAAGGTGGGCACCCAGACGCCCGCTCTCCAGGAGTACGCGCTCCGCGAGGTGCAGGGCGTCACTGTTGCAGTGATCGGTACCGTGACCGAGGAAACCCCCACCCTGGTCTCGCCCAACGGCATCGCATCCGTCAGCTTCGGTGACCCTGTCGACGCGGTCAACCGGGTCGCCGGCCAGCTCACCGACGGCGACGATGCCAACGGCGAGGCCGACGTCATCATCGCCGAGTACCACGAGGGCGCCGGTGCCGGCACCGTGGAGAACGCCACCCTCGAGCAGGAGCTGGCCCTCACCGGCAGCGCCTTCGCCAAGATCGTCACGAAGACCTCAGCGGCGGTGGACGCCATCTTCACCGGCCACACCCACAAGCTGTACGCCTGGAACGCCCAGGTCCCCGGTGCCGCGACGGGCGTGACCCGCCCGGTGCTGCAGACCGGTAACTATGGTGAGAACATCGGCCAAGTTGTGCTCAGTTACGACACCGTCACTGGGGCCACCACCACGGTCACGAACCAGAACGTCAAGCGCAGCACGGCCGCCGACGCCGCTCTGGTCAGCGCATTCCCCAGGGTCGCCACCGTCAAGAACATCACCGACGCGGCCATCGCCAAGGCGGCCGTCACAGGCAGCGTGAGTGTCGGCACCATCTCTGCGCCGATCACCCGCGCCTCCATCGGCGGAGCGACCCCCGTTGTCGAGGACCGGGCCGCCCCGTCGACCATGGGCACCTTGGTGGCCAACGCACTGCTCGCGACTTTGTCCGACGAGAAGAAGGGCGGCGCTGATATCGGTGTCGTCAACCCCGGTGGACTGCGCAAGGACCTCCTGACCACACCGGACACCGACGTGAGCGTCTCGGAAGCAAACGCCGTTCTGCCGTTCGCGAACAACCTGTGGACCACCACCCTCACCGGAGCCCAGTTCAAGATCGCCCTGGAACAGCAGTGGCAGCGCGACAGCAAGGGCGCCGTGCCCAGCCGCCCCTACCTGCAGCTGGGTCTCTCTGACAATGTGAACTACACGTTCGACGCGACCCGTCCAGAGAGCGACCGGATCACCGGCATCTGGGTCGACGGGAAGCCCATCGACCCGGCCGCCGGCTACACCATCGGCTCGTTCAACTTCCTGCTCACCGGTGGAGACAACTTCCGCGTCTTCACCGAGGGCACCGGCACCACCGACTCTGCCCTCGTCGACCGCGACGCCTGGATGTCCTACATCACGGCCAACAGCCCGCTGTCGCCGTCATTCGCCGCCAACCAGGCTTCCGTGACCGGGGTGCCGAGCACGGCGGTCAAGCCCGGTGACACCGTGAGCTTCACCGTGTCGCAGCTCAACCTGACCTCCACAGGTGCCCCGAAGAACACCGAACTCGCCGTCACCTGGGCTGGCAGCAAGACGGTCTTCGCTCCGGCATCCGTCGACGCCACCGGCGCCGCAACGGTCACCGTCACAGTGCCCACCGACGCCGCGGCCGCCAGTGAGATCACCCTCATGGCCAAGGAATCCGGCACCACGGTGCGGGTGCCCCTGGCCGTCACCGTTCCGGTGACGGAGCCGACCCCGGTCCCGACGCCCGAGCCGACCCCGGTCCCGACCCCGGTGCCGACGACCGAGCCGACCCCGGTCCCGACGCCCGAGCCGACCCCGGTCCCGACGACCGAGCCGACCCCGGTGCCGACGACCGAGCCGACCCCGGTGCCGACGACCGAGCCGACCCCGGTGCCGACGACGGCTCCGACCCCGGTTCCGACGACGGCTCCGACCCCCGCCCCCACCGAGCTTCCCCAGACCGGATCGTCCGCTCCCACGAGCGCACCGACGGCCGCGGCGGAGTCCGCTCTGACCAAGGCCCTGCAGAACAAGATCACGGTCAATGACTCCACGGTGGCCGCCGGTGACAAGCTCACCATCGGCGTCGGAACCGCGTTCGCCGGTCAGTACGTCTCCGTCTGGGTTCGCTCCACGCCGATCAACCTGGGCGGCTGGCAGCGGGTCAGCGCCGCGGGCACCGTCGCCGCGGTGGTGCCGGCCGGTCTCGCCGCCGGTACGCACAGCATCATCGTGCAGGATGCCGCGGGCGCCGTGATCGGCTGGACCGAGATCACCGTCACCGGCGTCACCCCGGCCGCGACACTCGCCCAGACCGGACTGGACGCCAGCCCGTGGCTGGCCGGCGGCGCGCTGATGCTGCTGCTCGGTGCGGTTCTGGTGAGTCGTCGCCGGGTTTCGATGGATTCGTAACCGACACGCAGAGCATTACCGGCGGCGCCGGTAGACCTCGCTAGCCTTGGACCATGTCGACGATCAAGCATCCCGTCGGCCCCCAGGCCAGCACCGTCTACCGGCGCCGTCGTTTGGTGGTCGGCCTCGGTGTGCTCGCCGTGCTCCTGATCGTCATCCTGATCGTCGTGCGCCCCGGCGGCGGCAGTGACCCGGCATCGACGGCGGCGCCGACGCCGACCGGAAACGCGGCCGATACGGCAATTACCGCCGACCCGGCCGCCCCCGGCGCCGCCGGGGCGGCGTGCGACCCGGCGGCCGTGCAGGTCGAGGCGATCACCGACCAGGACGCCTACGACGCGGGCGACGAACCCGAGCTCTCCCTGAGCGTGACCAACACCGGCAGCACACCCTGCACCCTGAACGCCGGCACCGCCACGCAGGTGTTCACGATCACCAGCGGCGCCGACGTGTACTGGTCCTCCACCGACTGCCAGTCCGACCCGGCAGACGCCGAGGTCACCCTGCAGCCAGGCGTCGCGGTGAGCACCAAGACGCCGCTCACCTGGGACCGTACCCGCTCCAGCCCGGAGACCTGCGAGATCATCGACCGGGAGCCCGTGCCCGGCGAGGGCGCGTCGTACTACCTCTCTGTGAGCGTGGGCGGCGTCGAATCGGCCGGCCCCACCCAGTTCCTGCTCAACTGACCGCCAGCCCGCGGTGTTCGCTCCGGGCTGAGGCCTCGAGTGGCCCCGCTCCGGCCGTGAATGATTGAATGGAGCACGTGACAGACGCGACTTCAGATACCCGATCGGATGCCCTGGCCAGCGCCTTGGCCAAGCAGGATGTCGCGGCGGTGGCGTACGCGCTCCGCAACGATGTAGTGATCGCGCCGTTGCTCGTGGTCAAGGGCTCCGCCGAGCAGGTGCGGGTGTTCGGTCGGGAGGGCAGCGACAAGCGCACCCTGCTGCTCTTCTCCTCCGGCGAGAACTACGCCCGGATGATCCCCGACGAGGTCGATCCGCAGGTGATGGTGGCCGACGGGCAGTGGCTGCGGGAGTTCCTCACCGTGCACAGCGAGACGCTGGAGATGGTCTTCTTCGACGTGGCCGGCCCCGCCGTGATGCAGGCGGCTCCGGCTGACCTGCTGCGCGCACTCGGACCGATCGAGCCGTCGACGGACTGACCCGACCCGCTACCGGAACGCGTCGTCCAGCTCGGCGTCCCGCCGGGAAACACCCGTGCCCAGCGCCCGGTTCACCGCGGTCTGCACGGTGCTGCTGGACGCGTCGATACGGGTGCTGAAGCCCATCCGGGCGGCCTCGGCGGCGCGCTGCTTGGCCGCGGACACCGGACGGATCTCACCGGCCAGGCTGATCTCGCCAAACGCCACCACGGTGTGCGCTATGGGTTCGTCCTTGAGCGCCGATGCGACCGCGATCGCGATGGCCAGGTCCGCGGCCGGTTCCACCAGCCGTACCCCGCCCACCGTGGAAACGTACACGTCCTTTTTCGAGAGCGGATAGCCCGCCCGCTTCTCCAGCACCGCCAGCAGCATCGCCACGCGGGAGCCGTCCACGCCGTTGGTCACCCGGCGCGGGTTGGGCATGGCGGTGTCGATCACGAGCGCCTGCACCTCCACCGGCAGGGCGCGACGTCCCTCCATCGCCACGGTCACACAGGTGCCGGAGACCGCGGCGGTGCCGCGGCTGAGGAACAGCCCGCTCGGGTCAGCGACCTCGCTGATGCCGTCACCGGTCATTTCAAAACAGCCCACTTCGTCGGTGGAGCCGAAGCGGTTCTTGAGGGCCCGCACGAACCGCAGCGCAGTATGCCTGTCGCCCTCGAACTGACAAACCACGTCCACCAGGTGTTCCAGCAGCCGCGGGCCGGCAATGGTGCCGTCCTTGGTGACGTGCCCCACCAGCAGCACGGGCAGGTTGCGGTCCTTGGCGAGCCGGATGAGGGTGGACGCCACCTCGCGCACCTGGCCGGGCTGCCCGGCCTGGCCGTCGTTGAGGGAACTGGACACCGTCTGCACGGAGTCGATGATCACCAAATCGGGTTTGACCGCGTCGATCTGGCCGAGGATGGTGGCCAGATCGGTCTCGGCGGCGATGAAGAGTTCCGGCTGCAGTGCCCCGGTGCGTTCGGCGCGCAGGCGCACCTGCGCCACCGATTCCTCGGCACTGACGTAGAGCACCCGGGACTTGGCTACGGCCGCCTTGGACGCCACCTCGAGCAGCAGGGTGGACTTGCCCACCCCGGGCTCGCCGCTAAGCAGGATCACCGAGCCGGGCACGATGCCGCCGCCGAGGACCCTGTCGAACTCGTTGATGCCGGTGGGCCAGTGCGCTACCGCCGTCGTGTCGACGTGGGTGATCGGCCGGGCTACGCCGGTGCCGCTCACAACGGAGGGAGCGACCGACCGGCTGATGCCAGTCTTCTCCGCGGTTTCCACCACGGTGCCCCATTGCTGGCATTCGCCGCAGCGGCCCGCCCATTTCAGGGTGGTCCAACCACACTCGGTGCAGCGGAAGTTGGAGACGGGTTTAGCCATGCTGCGAGCCTAGCCGCGGCCGCCGACACGCCTCACTCGGTCAGGGCCTCCTGGGGGACCCGTCGGGCCACGGCCGAGCTGAGCAGGGGCAGAAAAGCCTCCGCCCAGGTGCGGTAGCCGCGGTCGTTCGGGTGGAACATATCGTTGGCCACCTGCGTCAGCACGCTCCGCCAGCCCTGTCGTTTGGTGGTGGCGTGCAGCGGCACGACGGTGAGGCCGTGCTCGGCGGCCACGTCGCGCACGATCTGGTTGGCCACGGCCACCTTGCGTTCGTTGTGGGGCAGGTGGAAGCACGGCAGGTCGGCCACGAGCGCGTGCGGCGGCAGGGCCGCGAACACTGTGCGAATGCCGGATTCGAAGCGTTCCGCATCCCACTGGGCGATGTCGTTGGCGCCGATGGCGACGGTGACGAAGTCGGGCTGCAGCTTGGCGAACCGCGGCAGCTGGTCGCGCACGGCCAGCTCCACGGTGGCCCCTGAGACACTGAGGTTGATCACCCGCAGGGTGCGGCCTGTGGCCAGACGGATGTGGTCGGCCAGGATGCCGACATAACCACGGTTGGGCGCGCTGGCGCCGATGCCCTGCGCGGCACTGTCACCGATGGCCACGTAAAGCAGGTCGCCCTTCTCCTTGGCGTGTGTGCGCCACCAGAGCGAATTGATCGGCAAGGTCTCGTTGAGCTCGGCGGCGTTGGCGGCCAGGTGCAGCTTGAAGCGCCTGTAGTTGGCGACCGCCACCGCTGTGATGCCGGCGGTGGTGGCCAGGGCGCCGGCGGCGAGGGCAAGAGTGCGGGGAGTGGAACTGTCGTTTGTCACCCCGCGAGAGTACCGCCGGCCTCTGACAATTGCCCGGATTGGCGCCGGACCCCTCCTCTCAACTACAATCGCTCTCGGTACCGTGTCCGAGCGGCCGAAGGTGCAACTCTCGAAAAGTTGTGTGGGGGAGACTCCACCGTGGGTTCAAATCCCACCGGTACCGCCACGAAAAACCCCGTTGATCCTTGTGATCACGGGGTTTTTTTGTCCCCGGACGCGGTCACACCCCACGGAAATCCCACAACTGATCGAGCTCGCGCGGTTCTCTCGCCCGTGAACAGGTTCGCAATCATGGGTACGCTCGATGAGGCGCGTTTGCGGAACTGGTTCACGCGCCGCTCGGCGGGCAATGTCCCGTCGCGCTCAGCTCGAACGTGAAGGAAACACCGTGTCTGATCACGCAAGAATCAAGGGCCACACCGTGACCCGCACCGTCCACATCGAGGCTTCGCGCGCGCGCGTCTGGATGGCGCTGACCGACCCCGAGGTGATGGTCCAGTGGTTCGGAGACGCTGTGATGTTCGCCGCGCTCGAGCCCGGCGCTACCGGCAGCATCGACTGGGATGACTACGGCAGCTTCCCGATCGAAATCACCGAGGTGGTGCCCGACGACTCGTTCGGCTTCCGTTGGTCCGGAATCCCCGCCGAAAAGCTCGACGAGTACTCGACGCACGTGCGCTTCACCATCGCCGATGCTGGTACCGGGACGGATGTCACGGTGATCGAATCGGGCTTCGATACGCTCCCCGGCGGTACCCGCTACCGTCGCGAACGTCTCGAGCAGAACCGAGAGGGCTGGGACGTCGAACTCGACGAGCTCGCGATCCTCCTCGAGGATGTTGCCCAGTAGTTCACGATCACGGGGGAGTCGCTCGATGAGTCGGCCGCAGATCGGACACTGCTGAAATTCGTTCTGCGTTATCGAGAGCTACCGAGACGGCGTCCAGGTCATCATCGAAGAGATCTGGATCGACGCTACGTTCAGCGCAGCGCCCAGAAGGGCAGCGAGGCGACCACCCCGCCGAGCAGAATCAACGCGACTGCTATCACCGGCGATGCCGTGACGTCACCGGTGCCCAGGCGCGTGGTGATGCGGGACAGCAAAGCGTGCGTCCGCCGGCGGGAGAGGATGCCCACGGTGAGAAGCACGAGGCAGGGGAGGCAGTAGATCACGGCGTAGCCAGCGAGGATCAGCAGCCCTGCCCCGGTAGTGACACCGGCGTTGAGGAGGCGTTCGATCGCGATGAAGTACGGAAACGCGTTGGGCAGGTCGGCGCCGGTCAGAAGCGCGCCGAACGGAAGCGCCGTCCAGGGCGTGAACCAAGCGGGCAGTGCGATGGGGGTGCGGGGTCTGGTGCGGAACCGCCGGATGCCGGCGAGGATCAGCACGAGGCCTGCGGCGGCGAAGGCGACGTATCGGATGCCCTGTACGATGCCGTCGACCGCTCCGGCAGCTGCGCCCGCGCCGAGGAACAGAGCAGCGCCGGCGCCGAACACGGTGAGTGCTGCACCGAGCACCGTCACCAGTGCCGTCAGCGCGGGGCGCCGGGGGGCGGCAAGGAGGATCAGTGTCACTGCGACGATCGTGGCCGGGTTGAACGAGTCCAGCACCGCGAGCCCGGCGATCGCGAGCAGAAGAGGCGCGCTCACCGCCTGTCCGGCCCCGGACCGCGTACGAGGACGTCGATCAGGGCGTCGAGCTCCGCCTCCGTGGGGGCGGTTTCGATGCCGGCGACGACGTTCGCGGCGAGTCCGTCTCCGACTAGACGGATGATCCGCGCTCGAGTTGCGTCTCCCGTGTCGTCCTGGATCATCGACTCCCACCGCGCGATCGCCTCCCGCGATGCGGCCGCGACGTCGTCTCCGGGCGTCTCGACCGCACGGTGCGCGATGGCCAGCGCCCGGAACAACGCCACGTCCTCCCCGGCCGGCACCGAGATTCGCAACCACGTCTCCGCCGCTCGGCCCTCCGTCGATGCGGCGACCATTATGGCGTCGATTTCCTCAAGGGCAGCCACAGCCAGTCCTTGCACAAGCGCCGCCCGGGAGGGGAAGTGATGCAGGAGGCCACCCTTCGAGACGCCGGCCTTGCTCGCCGTCTCGTTCAGCGAGGGGACGACTCCGCGATCTAGTGTGAGCTGTCGGGCGGCGCCGAGAATGAGTGCTTTGCGATCCATGCGAGCATCGTATCAAGAAAGACCGTCCGGACGGTCGGTTTCACAGTTGATTCCACTCCGCGTTCGCCCGGCAGGTGGCGAGCCGGCCCGGGACGCACCGGAGCCGGACGTCGACCCGTCGTTTTCGCTAGCCTTGAGCCTTCCCGACCACCGCCCGCGAGGAGCACGCCTACCCATGCCGACAGTTGCGCTGGAGCCTCGCTATTTCGACCGGATGGGCTCCTCGCTCGGTGACAAGGCGCGGATGGTGCTGCCGCACCTGCGTGGCCCCCTGGTGCTGGATGTCGGAGCCGGCGGTGGCGAGCTCACCGCCGCGATCGCGGGTGCCGGCTTCCGGACATCCGCCCTGGACGCCGCGCCGGACGCTATCACCAGGCTGACTGCGCTCGGGATGTTGCACGAGGTGCGGCGCGGCTACGCCGAGCAGGTGCCGCAGCTCTTCGACGAGCCGTTCGACACGATCGTCGTGAGCGCCCTGCTGCATGAGGTCTACTCCTACGGAACGTCGCCGAATACCGAGCCAATCCTGCGCGGGTACGACGCGCTGGCACTCACCGTGACCCGGTGCCGCGAGAGCCTGCGCGGTCGGGGCCGCTTGATCATCCGCGACGGTGTCATGCCGGAACGGCCCACGGAGCTGGCGACCGTGGACGGATTGTCCGACGAGGACGTCGAGGCGTTCCACGATTACCTGCGGCGCAGCCCGCACCCGTTGTTGCGGGCGCTGCACCTGCGCGGGCGGAGCCTGACCGGCACCCGGCATGCCGTCGCCGAGTTTCTGCTCACGCTCACCTGGGGCATCGAGACCTTCCCGCGGGAAGCCCTGGAGCGTTATCAGCTCTTCACTCTGGGCGGGTACAGCCAATACGCAGGGGACCTGGGCTTCGATCTCGTGCACAGCGAGGCGGTCACCCAGCAGGGATACGTCGACGCCCTCTCTTGCCTCAGAGTCACAAGCGGCGACCGGCCGTGGTTCCCGGCCACGAACGGCCTGTGGGTGTTCGAGAAGCGATCAACCCCGTAGCCGGCTCTGCAGCAGCCGAAGCCCGCCGACAACTGTTGCCCGTGCGGACATCTGTTGACGAGGAGGTGGCGCACCGGTCTCGAGGCGACCGGAGCGCCCTGTCGCAGCCTCTAGGAAGACATGCGGGACTGCACCCAGTCCAGTGAATGTCGCGCCTGGTCGGCGCTGAGGCGGGTCTGTCCACCACAGTTCGTGCACTCGTTGGAATATTTGGTGGAGAACGAGAACAGCGGCAGAAAAAACACCGTGAACCGGTTCGCAGACTTCACGACATTTTGCGGCGCTCGCTCCCCGCAGAATGCGCAGATGAACGTGACGACGTTGATGACCTTCTGCGAGGCATTGATGCCGAAGAGGAGAAACATTGTCGGTTCCTTCCGAGGGTGTCAGGAGAAGGATTGCCCGACTCCCGGTAGTAGTCAGGCGGCGACGCGCAGGGCCGAACGCAGGTGCGTGAGGCCCTCGCTCAGACGGGAATCGGCGACGTCGACGCTCACGCCGAGCAGGTCGGCGACCTGATTGTTGCTGAAGCCCGAGTAGTAGGCGAGGTGAATCGCCTGGCGGTGTTCCGGCGACAGGGTGTCGATGGCGTCCGTGGCGTGGTCGAGGGTATGAGTGGTTGTGAACATGAATCGTACTTTTCGTTATGACGTGTGAAGGCGGCGCGCAGCATTGCGTGCGCCGAAATTCGAACAGCGTAGGTGATCGACCGTAAGTCCCGGTCGAGTGCGTCCGAGCGGGTAGTACCCGTTCGAGCGGTGCGTGACTCCGGCCATGGATTGGGGCAGCGGAGTGGTCGGATCGTGGTAAGGATCGACGCGCAACTTCCTACACTAGCACACGGGCGGGGCCGATCCCGCCCAGGACTACGGCAGGCCGAGCAGCCGGAGCCCGGCCGCCGCTGCCGCACCCACGATCACCACGACGAGGAACGGCGCCTTCAGCCACAGGGCCACGGCGGCGGCCACCAGGGCCCCCAGCCTGGCGTCGAGCACCAGCTGTTGCCCGGTCGCCACCGAGTTGGCGACGGTGAGGGAGGCCAGCAGGCCGATGGTGAGGGTGCCGGCGACCCGGGCCACCCGAGGATTCGCCAGCCACTTCTTCGGCACAAGATAGCCCAGGAGCTTGGTGAGGAACCCGACGACGCAGGCGACGACGATCCAGAACCACAGGGTCACGAGGGGTCCGTCCGGTCGGTCTGCACGGTGTCGGGATACGGGTCGATATCGGGCTCCAGGCCCTCACCGTCGGGTCCGGCCCGGTAGCCGAACCAGCCGACCGCGGCAGCCACCACGGCTGCCACCAGAATCGGCACGCCAGGTGGCACGAACGGCACGGCAAGGATCGTGGCGAGCGCGCAGGCCGCGGCGATCGCGCCGGCGTCCCTGGACCGCAGCCGCGGCCAGAGCAGCGCCAGGAACGCGGCGACGGCTGCACCGTCCAAACCCCACTGCTTGGGGTCGCCCAGCGCGTCACCGGCCAGGGACCCGACCAGGGTGAACAGGTTCCACAATACGAAGATGCCGATCCCGGCCACCCAGAAGCCGCGCCTCTGCTCGAGAGGGTCGGTCTGACCGGTGCTCGTGGCCAGCGACTCGTCGATGGTCACCTGGGCGGCCGCGAATCGCCGCCATCCGCGCGGATGCAGAAGCACGTTCATCTGCATCCCGTACACGGCGTTGCGGATGCCCAGCAGCGCCGCCGCGCTCGCGGCGGCCACCGGCGTGCCGCCACCGGCGATGACCCCGATGAACGCGAACTGCGAGCCGCCGGAGAACAGCAGCAGGCTCAGCGCCTGGGTCTGCCACACGGTCAACCCGGACGCGATGGACAGGGCGCCGAACGAGACGCCGTACAGGCCGGTGGCCACGGCGATCGACAGGCCGACCCGGGCTCCGGGGGACTGGCGTAGGGACGTGGGCACCGGCCGATTTTAGCCGAAGCGGCGCCCGGCGCGGGTCATTCCCTGGCGGTGGCGGGTGGGCGCAGGGCGAGCCGGGTTTGGGTCTGGCCGGCCCCGGCCTGCTTTTTCAGGCGGTGCAGCAACTCGTTCAGGTGCGTGGTGTCGTTGACCCAGACGTGCAGCAGGTAATCATACGGACCTGTCACATGCGCGGCGTCGCGCACCTCCGGCTCGGCCAGCGCGGCGAGGAGGAAGGAGTCGGAGTCCGCGTCGGCGCGGAGCCGCACGTCGATGAAGGCCTCCAGCCCGAGTGGACCCAGCGGGGCGTCATCGGCCAGCACGGCCCGATATCCCACGATGACCCCGGTCGCTTCGAGTTTCCGCACCCGCGCGGCAGCCGCGTTCGTGCTCAACCCCACCGCGGTGCCGAGGGCACTTAAGGAAATGCGCCCGTCGGTGCGCAGAATGCCGATGATTTCGCCGTCGAGATCGTCCATGCCGCGATCGTAGCCGTGCCGCGGAGAAAATCTAGGGGCAGGGTCGGCGGCCAGGGCAGGATCGTGGCATGGAGATCGAGCTGGGGCCACTGTTTGTCGGCGGGCTGTTAGCCGGGTGGGGAGTGGCCGTGCCGCTCGGCGCCATCGGTGTGCTCCTGGTGCGGGAGGCTCTGGCCGTCGGCTTCGGTGCCGGGGCCATAGCCGCGCTGGCGGTGGCGTTGGTGGACGGACTCTATTGCGTCGCCGCACTGGCGATCGGTGCGGTCGCCGCCCCGGTTCTCGACTCCTGGGGAGCGGCGCCGGCCGTGGGCGCCGGGCTGATCCTCCTGCTGCTGGGAGCCCTTGGGCTGCGCCGCCGGCCCGCGGCGGCGCAGCCGCGGGACAAGCCGCCGCGACCGCCGTCGCCGGGCCGGGTCTTTGCGACGTTCGCCGGGCTCACCGCGATCAACCCGGCGACGCTGCTGTACTTCGGTGCACTGACCGCGGCGTTGCCGCCGTCCCTCGGCCTGGACAGCGCGCCGGCCGTGTTCGTGGCGGGCGCCGTGGCGGCTTCCCTGGGCTGGCAACTGGTTCTGGTGGCGGTGGGGGCCTTCGCCGGCGGCCGGATCGGCGTGCGGGGCCAGGCCGTGCTCAGCGCCTGCGGGTACGGCCTGGTGATGGTACTCGGTGCGGCCGCCGTCGTCGCCGCGCTGCCGGGTCTGTCGGCCGGTTAGATGACCTGCCAGGCCGGCTTGTTCGCGTAGGTGTACCGGTAGTAGTCGAGGTTGGCCAGGCGCGAGGCCGCGGCCTCATCGACGAGCACGGTGACGTGCGGGTGCAGCTGGATGACGGAGCCCGGGCTGCTGGAGGTGACCGGACCCTCCACCGCCGCGGCAATGGCCTCGGCCTTCTCCTCGCCGAAAGCCAGCAGGATCAGGTGCCGTGCCCGGCGGATGGTGCCCAGGCCCTGGGTGATGCAGTGGACGGGAACATCGTCAGGGGAGCTGAAGAACCTGGCGTTGTCGATCCGGGTCTTCTCGGTGAGGGTCTTGACCCTGGTCAGCGAGGCGAACGAGGAGCCGGGCTCGTTGAAGCCCACGTGACCGGTGCGGCCGATGCCGAGGATCTGCACGTCGACGCCGCCGGCAGCGCGGATGGCGGCCTCGTACTCGCTGCCCGCGGACTCGAGGGTGGCCAGGTCGCCATTTGGCACCCGGATGTTGCCGGGGGTGAGACCCAGGGGCAGCACAGCGTCACGGGTGATGACGGCCCGGTAGCTCTCCGGGTGTCCGCTGGGCAGGCCCACGTACTCGTCGAGCGCGAAACCGCGCACCCGGCTCACGTCCAGCGGGTCGCTCCGCAGCGACTCGGCGAGGGCGCTGTACAGCGACATCGGCGTGGAGCCGGTGGCCAGGCCGAGGACGGCATCCGGTTTCTGGCTGATCAGTGCTCTGATCGATGCGGCGGCGATGATGCCGGCGTTGGTCTCGGATTCGAGGACGACTACTTCAGCCAAGGGATGCTCCAGGTGCGATTTGAAAATGGTGGATGGTGCGAGAAACGATGGTGCCGACCGGTGCCGCGAGCGCTGCTCGCGACACCGGCCGGGCGGGCTAGACCGCGGTCTTCGAGGTGGAGTCGGGGGCTCCCTCCTCCACGATGTCGTCGCCGCGGCCCGGCGTCTTCAGGTTCCAGCGGCGGATGACGAACCGGAACAGGAAGTAATAGAGCGCCGCGTAGGCCAACCCGATGGGGATAAGCAGCAGCGGTTTTTCGGCCAGGCCGAAGTTGAGGATGTAGTCGAACGCGCCGGCACTGAAGGTGAAGCCGTCGCGAATGCCCAGGAAGTTGACCAGGGCGAGCGAGGTGCCCGTAAGCACGGCGTGGATGGCGTAGAGCGGGAAGGCGACGAACATGAACGAGAATTCGAGCGGCTCGGTGACACCAGTGAGCATGGCGGTGAGGGCGCCGGAGAGCATGATGCCACCGACGATCTTCTTCTGCGACTTCTTGGCCTCGTGCCAGATGGCCAGGGCGCCGGCGGGGAGGGCGAACATCATGATCGGGAAGAACCCGGTCATGAAGGAGCCGGCCGTGGGATCGCCGGCGAAGAAGCGGTGCAGGTCGCCGGTGGCGCCGTTGTAATCGCCCAGTACGAACCACATCACGGAGTTGAGGATGTGGTGCAGGCCCACCGGGATGAGCAGCCGGTTGGAGGTGCCGTAGAGGAACCCGCCCCAGACGTCATTCGAGCTGACGAACGAGCCGAAGTTGGTCAGGCCGCCGCTGAACGCCGGGTAGAGGAAGCTGAGCAGGACACCGAGCACCAGGGCCACAACGGCGGTGACGATCGGTACGAACCGGCGTCCGCCGAAGAAGGCCAGATAGCTGGGCAGTTTGATGCGGTGGTATTTCTGCCACAGCACCGCGGAGACGACGCCCATGAGGACACCGGCGAGGACGTTGTAGTCAACCAGCACCTGTTCGGCGCCCTTGGCGGGCAGGCCCATGACGAAGGGCGACATGGCCTTGCCGACGTTCGTGAAAACGAGGTAGCCCACCACGGCGGCCAGGGCTGTTGAGCCATCCGCTTTCTTGGCGTAGCCGATCGCCACACCGAGCGCGAAGAGCAGCGCGAGGTTGTCGAACAGTGCGCCGCCGGCAGCTCCGATCACCGCAGCGCCGGTTTCGAAACCAGGGATGGCGCCCAACAGGTCGGGTTGGCCCAGACGCAGTAACAGGCCGGCGGCGGGCAGGGCTGCGATGGGCAGCATGAGGCTGCGACCGACGCGCTGGAGTTGGGCGAGGCCCGGGACTTTTCGTCCCGTTCCGGCATCAACGGTGGTGCTGGACATGGATTCCTCCTGTGGTGGTGCTCGTGGTGTGTCTTGTGGACGGGTGAATGGTGTGCGGTCAGAGGCTGCGGGAAGGCATGCTGGCGCTGCCGATGAGCTCGGCAGGCCACCCGGGTGGGGCGGAGCAGGCTGACTTACAGTTCGTGGTTGAGGTCGAGGGTCATGTGGATCTGGTAGCGGTCGCCCCGGTACCACGAGGTGACGTGTTCAACGGGGGTGGACCCCGCCGACGAGGTACGGAGGAAGACGAGAAGGGGAACGCCCACGTCGATGCCGAGTGGTTCGGCGAGTTCGGCATTCGCGGTCTCGGCCCACGCGGTCTGTTCGGCGTGGTCGATGCGCAGGCCGTACTCGGTGGCGAAGGTGGCGTAGAGCGAACGAGTGAGGTCCTGGCTGCCGAGGTCGGGCAGCAGGCCGGTGGGGTAGTAGCCGCGTTCGAAGGCCATCGGGATGCCGCCGGCGAGCCGAAGGCGCTCGACCTGCTGCACCTGCGCCCCGGCCCTCAGGCCCAGCGCCGCACGCACCTCGAGGGGCGCATCGATCAACCTGGACCCCATCACGACGGTGGCGGGCACCAGGCCGCGCCGGCGCATGTCTTCGGTGAACGAGGCGAGGTGCAGGTCGCTCTGCACGCGCTCGCCGGCGACGAAGGTGCCCTTGCCCTGGATTCGGTACAGCACGCCCTCGTCGACCAGTTGGCGGATCGCCTCCCGCACCGTTGACCGGCTCACGCCGTACTTGGTCATGAGCTTGCGCTCCGGCGGGATCGCGGCATGGGGTGCCAGGGTGGTCTCGACTCGTTCGAGCAGGATGGACCGCAACTGCACGTGCTTGGGCACGGCGCCGTTGGCGAGGACCGGGCCGTCGAGGTGTGTCACGACTTCATCACCTTTCCGGGGTGTTGGCATTCGGGGGAGCGGGCTTTCTGTGATCCAGCTGACAACCAACCGGACCACTTCCGCTTTGTGGTCCGTACTGGTACGGTCCAATTACTCGATAATGGAGGTGCGGCGGTCGGTTTGTCAAGGGCCGGCCCGCATGGGCGTCTCGTCGACGAGCGCCTCCTTCCCGACCGTTCCATCCCCCAGATCCGTATACATTTCCGAGGAGTAACTAATGAGTAGCAAGGCAGAGCAGATCCTGGCCGGCCTCGGCGGCGCCGACAACGTCGTCGACATCGAGGCGTGCATCACCCGGCTGCGCACCGAAGTGACCGACCCCACGCTGGTCGACGAACCCGCCCTCAAGGCCGCCGGTGCGCACGGTGTGTTCAGGTCCGGCACCATCGTGCAGGTCATCGTCGGCCCCGAGGCCGAGAACCTCGCCGACGACATCGAGGACCTCAGGTGAGCGTCGCCTCCTTGATCGTGCTCGCGCCGGTTCCCGGCCGGGCCGTCGAGCTCGGCCTGGTGCCCGACCCCACCTTCGCCCAGGCGATCGTCGGGCCCGGCGGGGCGATCGACCCTCCTCGCGAGGTCGTCGACGCGATCGCGCCGATCAGCGGCAAACTGCTCAAGGTGTTCCCGCACGCCTATGTGATCGTGGCGCCCGAGGGCGTCGGGGTGCTCGTGCACCTCGGTATCGACACCGTGCAGCTGAAGGGTGCGGGGTTCACCCTGCGCGCCCAGCAGGGCGACACCGTCACCGCCGGTGACGTGATCGTCAGCTTTGACGTTCCCGCCATCGTCGCGAGCGGCCGCGACCCGATCGTGCCGGTGATCATCCTGGAGCGCCAGGCGGAGAACATCACCCTGGCCGACGCCGTGGCCGCCGGTCTGGAGCTCGCGGCCGGAGACACCTTCCTCACCGTCCGCGGCTGACCCGCAGCCCGCCAATCACAACCCAGGAGACCCGTTCATGACACCGCTCACTTCGCGACCCGCCACTGCAGAGCATGCACCTGTGCTGCCGGGCGATGCCGGACCGGGCACCGAGACGCCGCTGCTTCTCGCCGCCGGCACGGTGATCCTGCCCGACCGGGAGTACTCACCCGGCTGGGTCGAGGTGCGCGGCGGCCTGATCGTCGGCTGCGGAGCCGGCGACCCACCTCGGTCCGCGGATGTCTCGCTGCCGGCCGGGGTGCTCGCGCCGGGCTTCATCGACGCCCACAACCACGGTGGCGGCGGGGTCAGTTTCAACGATGCGGACAGCGCCGTCGTCGCGAGGCGGATCACGCAGACCCACCGCGACCACGGCACCACCACCATGATGGCCAGCCTGGTGACCGCGCCCATCGACGAGATGGAGTGCCTAGTGCGGGCGCTCGCGGAGCTGGTGCGCGACGGCCTGCTGGCCGGCATCCACCTGGAAGGCCCCTGGTTGAGCCCCGCGCACCGGGGTGCGCATGCCGAGCAGCTGTTGCTGCTGCCGGACCCGGCGGGTGTCGAGCGGCTGATGGGGGCCGGCGGCGGCGCGGTGCGCATGGTCACCATCGCCCCGGAACTGGAGGGCGGGCTGGCCGCCGTGGCGAGCATCGTGCAGCACGGCGCCGTGGCCGCCATCGGCCACACCGACGCGGACTACGACCTCACGCAGGCGGCGATCGCGGCCGGGGCCACCGCGGGCACCCATGTCTTCAACGCCATGCGGCCGCTGCATCACCGCGAGCCGGGCGCCGCTCTGGCGCTGCTCGACGACCCCGCGGTGTTCGCCGAGCTGGTCGCCGACGGGGTGCACCTGCACCCGGCCGTCGTACGCCTGATCACCGAGAGTCCCGCCCGCCCGGTTTTCGTGACGGATGCCATGGCCGCGGCCGGCGCCGCTGACGGCGACTACAAACTGGGCGCCCTGGATGTGCGGGTGGTGGACGGCCAGGCGCGGCTGGTCGACGGCACCATCGCCGGCAGCGTGCTGACGCTGAGCCACGCGGTGCGGTACGCCGTGCTGACCGCCGGAGTGCCGCTGCCGATCGCCATCCGGGCCGCCACCCAGAACCCCACCGACCTGCTCGCTCTCACCGACCGCGGCCGGATCGCGCCGGGCCTCCGCGCCGACCTGGTGCTGCTCGACGCCGACCTGCACGTGCACGCGACCCTCCTCGAGGGCGCCTGGGTTTAGGCGCGCGGGACTCGCGAACCGTGCGTCAAGCCCCAGAATTCTCGAGTTTTCGGTGCTTTGCTCACGGCCCGCCGGCGGATGGGTAGGCTCGCGAACGTGAGTGACACCTTGAGAGCGCGGCTGCGGGCCCTGCCCGACTTCCCCGACGACCTGCCCGCATTCGACCCGGCCACCGCCCCGGCCGACCCGGTGGAGCTGTTCCTCAGCTGGTTCGAGGCGGCGCTCGCCGCCGGGGTGCGTCAGCCGCACGCGTTCAGCCTCGCCACCGTCGGGGCCAGCGCCGGCTCCGGTGCCGGGGCGCCGTCGTCGCGGATGCTCATCCTCAAAGACCTCGACGACGACGGATGGCAGTTCGCCACCGCACGCACCTCCCGCAAGGGCCGCGAGCTGGCGGCCAACCCGCAGGCGGCGATGAACTTCTACTGGTCCCAGCTCGGCCGCCAGGTGCGACTGGTCGGCCCGGTCGTCGAGCTCTCTGCCGACGCATCCGCCCGGGACTGGGCCGCACGCCCGGCCGCCGATGCGGCACCGAACCCGGCCTGGCAGCTCTACGCGCTGCGCCCCACCGAGATCGAGTTCTGGCAGGCCAGCGCCGACCGCCGGCACATCCGCCATCGCTACGACCTTCCTGGCTAGCCCGCGAGCGGCGCTCAGGGTTCGCTCAGGGTCGAGTCAGGGTTCGTCCCGATGCCGCGATGCGAAGAGAAGGGCAACACTGGGGATCGACCCCAGCGCGCCCGCGCTCCGACCGTGAAGGACCGTACATGACCGCCCATACGCTCACCTCGAACCACCCTGCGCGCTCGCTCACCGCACCGCCGGCATCCGTGATCGCGTACGCCAGGGGCCTGGTCAAGACCTACGGCACCGGCGAGACCGAGGTGCGCGCCCTGGACGGCATCGACGTGGACTTCGCCCGGGGCGAACTGACCGCGATCATGGGCCCGTCGGGGTCGGGGAAGTCGTCGCTGATGCACTGCATGGCGGGGTTGGACACCGTCACCGCCGGCACCGTGATCGTAGACGAGATGAACGTGGGACGCATGTCGCAGCGGCAGCTGACGGCGCTTCGCCGCACCCGGCTCGGCTTCATCTTCCAATCGTTCAACCTGATTCCCACCCTCACCGCCGCCGAGAACATCACCCTGCCGCTGGACATCGCCCGGCGCCCGGTGGACCGGGCGCATCTCGCCGCGATCGTCGCGGCGGTCGGGCTCGAGGACCGCCTGCACCACCGACCCAGCGAACTTTCCGGCGGCCAGCAGCAGCGGGTGGCCTGCGCCCGAGCCCTGGTGGCCCGGCCGGCCGTGGTGTTCGCCGACGAGCCCACCGGCAACCTCGACTCGAAATCAGCCGGTGACCTGTTGCGGTTCCTGCGCGGGTCGGTCGACAACCTCGGTCAGACGGTCGTGATGGTGACCCACGACGCCCGGGCGGCGGCCTACGCCCACCGGGTCCTGTTCCTCGCCGACGGCCGACTCGTGCAGGAACTCACCGACCCCACCCAGGCGTCGGTGCTCGACGTCATGCGGTCGATGGGCGACGAGACCGAGACCGAGCACGAGCACGACGGCGCCCGGCGATGACCCGGGTCGCGTTGCGCGGCATCCGCGCCCACCTGGTGCGCTTTCTGTTGTCGCTGCTGGCGGTGACCCTCGGGGTCGCCTTCGTGGCGGGCACCCTGTCGCTTCGCACCATGATGGGCTCCACCTTCTCCGGCATCGTGGCCAGCTCGATGCAGGCGGATGTCTACGTGCGCGGCAGCGAGCCCGCCGCCAGTGCCGCCCAGGCCGGCAGCTCGGCCGGTGACGTGCGCGAGGCCATCCCGGCCGATCTCGCCCGGACCCTCAACACCGTCGACGGTGTGCGGCATGCCCTGCCGGCGGTCTCCGGGCCCATCGTGCTCGTCGGCGCCGACGGCACGGCCGTGGTGAGCTCGCAGGCCCCCACCTTCGGGATGGCTCTCCACCCCGACGACGACACCCTCGACATCGTCGCCGGGCGTTCACCCGTCGGCGCTGGGGAGATCGCGCTGGAATCGGCGACCCTCGAGTCGTCGGGCCTGACCGTTGGCGACGAGACCTCGGTGGTGCTCGCCGGTGAGGTCCAGGCCGTGTCGGTCGTGGGAGAGGTGTCGCTCGGGGCGCCGATGGCCGGCGCCACCATCGTCTTCCTCGACGTCGCCACCTCCAACGCCGTCTATGCGCCCGACGGCCTGGTGGCGAGTATCGACGTCTACGGGGACACCGGGGTGGACGAGCAGATCCTGGTCGAGAGGGTCGGCGCGGCCCTGGCCGCCGCCGATGCGGCCGGCGTCGAGACCGTCACCGGCACCGCTATGCGCACCGAGGCCACGGCAGACATCAACGACATGCTCGGCTTCGTGCAGACGTTCATGCTGGTGTTCGCCGGGATCTCCCTGTTCGTGGGCGCGTTCATCATCTCCAATACCTTCGCGATGTCGGTGCAGCAGCGGATGCGCGAGTTCGCGCTCCTGCGCGCCGTCGGCGCCTCGCCCGGTCAGGTGTTCGCCTCCATCCTCATCCAGGCCGCGGTGGTGGGCCTGGTCGGCTCCGCGCTCGGCATTGCCGCCGGCCTCGGCCTGGTATCGCTCGTGCGGATGGCGGTCGCCCAGATCGGCATGAACCTGTCCGGCAGCATCCCGCTCGACCCCGCCACCGTGGTGATCTCGCTACTGGTGGGCACCCTGGTGAGCATCGCGGCGGCGGCGCTGCCGGCCCGCCGGGCGGCGCTCACCCCTCCGGTGGAGGCCATGCGCGAGGCCGGCGGCGCCAGGTCCAGGTCGCTTCGGCTGCGGTCCATCGTCGGATCCGTTCTCACCGTCGCCGGCCTGGCCGGCCTGGTCGCCGCCTGGTCCAGGCCCGACCCCGACGGTCCGGCACTGCTGGGCCTCGGTGCCGCCGGTGTGGTGGTCGGGGTGCTGGTCCTGGCCCCGGTGATCGCCCGGTATTCGCTGAGCGCTATGGCCGCGGTCTTCGTCGTGGCGGTCAAACCGCTGGGCCGGCTGGCCCGCGGCAACGTGATCCGCAACCCGCGCCGCACCGCGAACACCGCGGGGGCGCTCATGATCGGCATGGCCCTGGTGGGCGCGGCCTCGGTGCTCGCCGCGTCGGCGACGGTCTCGACCCGAGCGATCGTGGACGACGGCTGGATCGCGGACTTCTCGGTGCAGTCTGCCGCAGGGGTGGTGCCGACGGGTGTGGTGGCTGACCTGCGCGCCCTGGACACAGTGGACTCCGTCGACGAGCTGCGCTACGGCCCGGCGATGCTGGCCCCCGCAGCTGGTGGCACCGTTGCCGAGCGGTCCATCATCGTGGTGGCGCTGCCGCCCGCCGCGCTCGGGCACACCCTCGACTTCGACGCCGTCGAGGGCACGCTGGCGGGCTTCGCGGCGGGGCAGCTTGCCGTTCAGCGCAGCGTGGCCGACGACCGCGGGTGGACGGTGGGCGACGACGTGACCTTCACGACGGCGGCCGGCGAGGCATCCGCTCCGATCGGCGCCATTGTCGACACCGCCGTGATCGGCGCGCCGATCATCATGCCCGACGACGCCTTCGAACGCATCGTGCCGTCGTCGCAGATCGCGATCGATTCGTTGCTGATCACCTCGGCCGCGTCCGCCACGCCGACGGAGGTGCGCGACGACCTGACCGGGGCGGCCGCGCCTTACGTCGTGCTCTCGGTGCTCGACAAGGAGGAGTTCGCCGGCCAGCTGGCCGGGCAGGTCGACCAGATCCTCGGCATCCTCTACGCGATGCTGGCGCTGTCGATCATCATCGCGATCCTCGGCATCGTGAACACCCTGGCGCTGTCGGTGATCGAGCGCACCCGGGAGATCGGGCTCATGCGCGCGGTGGGGCTGGGGCGGATGCAACTGGCCGGGATCATCACCATCGAATCGATCCTCACGGCCCTGTTCGGCACCGTCCTGGGCATGGCCGTCGGGGTGGGCATTGCGTCGCTGATGCCCGCGGTGTTCACCGGGATCGGGCTCACCGAGCTCGCCATCCCCTGGGGCCAGCTCGCGTCGATGCTCGGGGTTGCCGCCCTGGTCGGCGTGCTGGCAGCGCTCTGGCCGGCGATCCATGCGGCGCGGTTGCCCGTGCTGCAGGCCGTGTCGGCGGACTGACCGCGTCAGACGCAGGCAAGCCGTGAGCCAAGCCCCAAAAACCTCAGGTTTTTGGGGCTTTTCTCACGGCTCGCCAGAGGGGCGCCGGGGTTACAGCGTGATCAAGCCCGAGGTGGTGTCGCGCGCCTTGGTGAAGCGGGCGGAGACGTTCTCCCAGTCGGTGACGGTCCAGAACGCCTTGACGTAGTCGGCGCGCACGTTCTGGTAGTCGAGGTAGTAGGCGTGCTCCCAGACGTCGAGCATGAGCAACGGGACGATGCCGGCGGGCAGGTTGCCCTGCTGGTCATAGAGCTGCACGATGATGGGCTGCTGACCCAGGGTGTCCCAGGCGAGGATCGACCAGCCGGAGCCCTGAACGCCCATGGCCACGGCGGTGAAGTGAGCCTGGAACTTCTCGAACGAACCGAAGGTGTCGTCGATCGCGGCAGCGAGCTCGCCGGTGGGCTTGTCGCCACCGTCCGGGGACATGTTGGTCCAGAAGATGGAGTGGTTGACGTGGCCGCCGAGGTTGAAGGAAAGGTCCTTCTGAAGCTTGTTGACGAAGGTGAGGTTGCCTGATTCGCGGGCCTCAGCGAGCTGGTCGAGTGCGGCGTTGGCGCCGGTCACATAGGCCTGGTGGTGCTTGCTGTGGTGGAGCTCCATAATGCGCCCGCTGATGGCGGGCTCGAGGGCGGCATAGTCATAGGTCAGCGTGGGAAGCGTATATGCGGTCATTTGTTTACGATATCGTCTCAAGTGCACTTGAGATCAAGGAGAAGGCCCACTGTCAGAGCACTTGTCCAGCAAGGATCTCCTGCCGATCGGGCAGATTGCCGCCCGCGCCGGAGTCCCGGTCTCCACCGTGCGCTACTACGAAACGCTGGGGCTGATCCCCGCGCTGCGCTCCAGCGGCAACGTGCGCCTCTTCCCGCGGCACGTGCTGAGGCGCATCGCCCTCATCCAGGTTTCGGTGCGCTACGGGATCTCGCTGGCCGAGGTCGCCGTGATCCTCAAGGACCTGCCGGACAGCCGCCCACCGAGCCGGGCCGAGTGGGGCACCATTTCCGCCACCTGGGGGGAGCACCTGGCCAGGCAGCAAGCCGTGCTCGAGCGGATGCAGGCCGAACTCACCGGCTGCATCGGCTGCGGTTGCCTGTCGCAAACCCGGTGCGCCGTCGTGAACTCCGATGACCGCCTGCGCACAGACGGTGCCGGCCCACGCCGGGTGCTCGACGCGCCGAAGGCCGCCGGAGCGGAATAATTTCGGCCGTTGTGTGTTGCTTTGGGTAACCGACGGAAGGGAGCCAGGATGAAGGTGCGTAACTCACTGGGTTCGATGAAGAAGATGCAGGGTTCACAGACGGTGCGGCGCCATGGGCGCACATTCGTCATCAACAAGTTGAACCCCCGATTCAAGGCTCGCCAGGGTTAATCCCGTCGACTGCGGTGCGCGGGTCCGGCGGATCCGTGCAACCGCTCGAGTGGCGAGTTGGCATTTCCAGCCCATGACGAATGACCCCGGCAGCGCCGGGGTCATTCTGCGTATCCGGCCGGCGCGAGGCTGACCGGCGCCGGTTGCCTAGAGCAGGGTCATCACGTCGCGGGCCGCCGTCATCAGCAGCGGAGCATAGGACTCGAGCGTCTCCCTGGCTACCAGGGGGGCGATGGTCGTGATGCCGATGCCGCCGATGAGGTGCTGCTGGGTGTCGAACACCGGCACCGCCATGCAGCGGATGTGCTCCTCGTTTTCCTGGTCGTCGATGGAGAAGCCGCGGTTGCGCACCAGCGCACCGTCGGCGAGCAGGTCGGCGACGGTTGTGATGGTGAACGCGGTGCGGGAGTGCAACCCGGTGCGGGTCGCGTAATTGCGCACCTCGCTCTCGGGGAGGTGGGCCAGGATCGACTTGCCGATCGCCGTCGAATGCAGCGGAATCTGGCCGCCGACCCGCGAAGCGATCTGGATCGGCTGGGCGGTGTCCTCGATCTTCTCCACGTAGGTGGCGAAGTCCCCGGTGCGCAGCGCGAAGTGGATGGTGCTGCGCACGTCGGTCTGCAGCTGCCGGAGCCTGGCTCCCACCAGGTCGGAGTCGTTGGGGCCGGCGGTGAGCTTGAGCGCGAGGAGGCGCAGCGAGCGACCGGGCGCGTAGCTGCCGTCGGGGCGACGGGTGACGTACCCGCTGTCGATCAGCTCGCTCAGCAAGCGGAAGACGCTGGTCTTGGCCAGGCCGGTTTCCTTCACCAGGTCGCTGAGCCGGTGGGAGTCACCCGGGTTGGACACGGCCTCAAGCACCCGCAGCAGCTTCTGTGCCGCATTGTCCTTGGCCCGGTTGCCCAGCCCGTCGAGCTCAGGCGCGGTCGTGGCCTCGATCTCGTTCGCCACCGTCATGTGTCCCACCTCTGTTCTGAAGTTCTGCCCTGCGGACCATTTAACCACGGTTGCGGAATCTCGGTGGCATCCCGCCGCGCTCCGAGCCGGATTCGATGCCGTCAGACCCTTGACAACGCGACAAACGCCTGCTTCAGACGCGTCGTTCCGGTCTGACGTCGATTCCTCGGCCGCCCAAGTTGCGAAAAGGAATCGCACGGGGTTATGTTGAGTTCACGTGACGGACTCACGTTCCATCACGCGGAACAGATTCAGAATAGATCTGGCTGATTCTCACAGTGGAGGAACTCATGCAGGGAACTGCGCACGAACCTGGGTCGGCAAGCGAGAGTGCTCTCCCGCTGCCGAGCGGCATCCGAATGGTGACAGGGGCAGGCTCGTTGCCGGCCGTTGAAGTCGCTCTTCCTGCGGCCACCGCGCTGGTCTACCTGCACGGCGCACACGTCGCCCAGTGGACCCCCACCGGCCAGAAACCGGTGCTGTGGATGAGTGAACACAGCGCATACTCGTCCTCCGCTGCCCTTCGCGGCGGCATTCCGGTGTGCTTCCCCTGGTTCGGCCCGAATCCCACCGACGCCACGGCACCCAACCACGGTTGGGCACGCATTTCGCCCTGGACCCTCACCGCTGCAGCCATTGTCGGCCCCGATGCCGTGCTCACCTTCGACCTGGCCGGTACTCAGCCCGATGAGGCCGGCACTGCCCAGCCGGTGTCGATGCGATACACCGTTACCATCGGCGCCCAGCTCACCCTCGAGCTCGTGGTTCTCAACGAGGGAACCGCCACGGTTTCGGTGGAGACCGCACTCCACACCTATTTCGCCGTCGGCGACGCCCGCACGACTCAGCTCCTCGGGCTCACTGACCTGCCCTACCTCGACCGCAGCGTCACCCCGGCCGTCACGTCGAGTTCGGCCCTGCCCGTCTCCATCGTCGGCGCCGAGATCGACCGGATCTACCCGATGCCCCGCACCGTCACCATCGACGACGTCACCAATGCACGCACAATAACGGTCGGCGACACCGATGCCGCCCAGACCGTCGTCTGGAACCCCGGCACCGTCAAGGCCGCCGCGATGGGCGACTACGGCGACGACGAATGGACCGAGACCGTCTGCGTCGAGGCCTGCAACGTGCGCGACCAGGCCGCCATCCTCGCCCCGGGCCAGAGCACCAGCATGAGCGTCGGCATCGCTGTCGCACCCCACCCGCAACACACCGAACAGCACCACGAAGGACAGCTCGTCATGGAACGACTCACCAGCGCCATCCACCCGGTTCAGACCCTGCCCACCCGCGCCATCCAGTTCGGCGAGGGCAACTTCCTGCGCGGATTCGTGGACTGGCAGCTCCAGCAGATGAACAAGCAGGGGCTGTTCAACGGTGGCGTCAAGATCGTGCAGCCCCTGGCCGGCGGCCTCGTCGCCATGCTCGACGAGCAGGACGGCCTGTACACGGTGCTGCTGGAAGGCAAGCAGGACGGCGAAGAAGTGCAGTCCCACGAGGTGATCACTCTGGTCAACGGCACCGTCAACCCGTACACCGACTACGAGGCCTACCTCGCCCTCGCCGAAGACGACGACATCGAGTTCATCTTCTCCAACACCACCGAGTCCGGCATTGTCTACAACGCAGAAGACAAGCTGGCCGACACGCCCCACGCCAGCTTCCCCGGCAAGCTCACCGCGCTCTTGTTCCGCCGGTTCGAGCTCGGCAAGAAGGGCTTTCAGCTGATTCCGTGCGAGCTCATCGAGCGCAACGGCGACAAACTCAAGGAAACTGTTCTCGCAACCGCCGCGAACTGGGGCCTCAGCGCCGACTTCATCCAGTGGGTCAACACCGACAACACCTTCTACTCCAGCCTGGTCGACCGGATCGTCCCCGGCTACCCCAAGGACCGCGCCGAGGAACTCTGCGCCGAGTTCGGCTTCGAAGACCGCCTCATCGTCAAGGCCGAACCGTTCCTGCTCTGGGTCATCGAGGGCCCGCAGTCACTCACCGAGAGCCTGCCGCTGGCCCGGGCCGGCCTCAACGTAACCGTGACCGACGACATGACCCCGTACCGCGAACGCAAGGTGTTCCTGCTCAACGCCCCGCACACCACGATGGCCTCCCTCGCCCGCCTCGCCGGCGTTGAGACCGTGCGCGACGTGATGCTCGATGCCGACTTCGGCCCGCTCGTCGAAGCGGTGATGTACGAGGAGATCATGCCCGTGCTCGACCTACCGCACGACGAACTCGCGGCATACGCCGAGTCGGTGAAGGAGCGCTTCGAGAACCCGTTCATGCACCACGAGCTCTCCGCAATCGCCCTGAACAGCGCCTCCAAGTTCAAGAGCCGCCTGCTGCCGGTCCTCACCGGCTTCCACACCAAGAACGGCACCTTCCCGCCCCGAGTCACCCTCGCGCTTTCCGCAATCCTGCTCGCCTACAGCGGCGACCCAGCCGTCACGATCACCCCGGTCGACAGCGCTGAGACCATCGCGGCCTTCCACGCCGCCTACGCCACGGATGCTTACGTCGCCACGATCCTGGCCGACACCACCCTGTGGGGCACCGACCTCACCGAGCTCGACGGCCTCGTCGACCAGGTCGCTGCCGGCCTCGACGCCCTGCGCGACCGCGGCGTGCGCGCCACCATCGCCGACCTCGCCGTCCGCGCCTAACCCCCGACCGACCCCAGACAAAGGACCGCAGATCATGCTCCTCAACGACGACTTCCTGCTCGGCACCGACATGGCGAAGAAGCTGTTTCACAATCACGCCAAGCACATGCCGATCATCGATTTCCACTGCCATCTGAACCCCCAGGAGATCTACGAAGACCAGAACTTCGCCAGCATCACCGAGGTGTGGTTGAAAGGCGACCATTACAAATGGCGCCTGATGCGTGCCAACGGCGTGCCGGAGAACCTCATCACCGGCGACGGCGACGACTTCGACAAGTTCTACGCGTGGGCCGGTACCGTCGAAAAGGCTCTCGGCAACCCGCTCTACGTGTGGACCCACCTCGAACTCAAGCGCTTTTTCAACATCGACCTGGTCCTCAGCCGCGAAACCGCCCGCGAGGTCTACGACCGCGCCAACGCCCTGCTGGCCACGGCCGGGTTCTCCCGCCGCAGCCTGATCCGGTCCAGCAACGTCACGACCATCTGCACCACGGATGACCCCGCAGACGACCTGCACTTCCACGAACTGCTCCAGAGCGAGACGGCCTTCACCGTTGTCCCCGCGTTCCGCCCGGACAAGGCCATGAACATCCACGCCGCCGGTTACGTGGACTACCTGGTCACCCTCGGCACGGCCGCCGGGGTCAAGATCGGCTCCTTCGCCGACATCGTCGACGCCCTGTCGGCCCGGGTCGACTTCTTCCACTCCATGGGCGCCCGGCTCTCCGACCACGCCCTGGACACCGTCGTATATGCGGAGTCGACCGAAGCCGAGCTCGACGTCATCGTCACGACGGCCATGACCGGCGGCACGCTCACCGACCTCGGCATCGCCCAGTACCGCACCGCGGTGCTCAAGGCGCTGATGCGCATGTACCACCGCAAGAACTGGACCATGCAGCTGCACCTGCACGCCCTGCGCAACACCAACACCGTGATGCTGGGCAAGCTCGGCCCGGACACCGGCTACGACGGCCTCAACGACCGAAGCGTCGCCGAGCCGCTCGCCGCGTTGTTCGACTCGATGGAACTCGAAGACGCCATCCCGCGCACGATGCTCTACTCCCTGAACCCCAACGACTACATGCCGCTCGTCACCCTGATGGGCGCCTACCAGAAGGACACCGTTCAGAAGATGCAGCTGGGCAGCGCCTGGTGGCACAACGACACCCGCAACGGCATGCGGCTGCAGCTGTCCACCTTCGCCGACGAGAGCCTGCTCTCCAACTTCGTCGGCATGCTCACCGACTCCCGCAGCTTTCTGTCCTACCCGCGGCACGAGTACTTCCGCCGCATCCTCTGCGAGCTGATTGGCGAATGGGTCGAAATCGGCGAGGTCCCCGACGACGAGGCCATCCTCGGCCGGATGGTCGAAGACATCTGCTTCAACAACGCGAACAACTACTTCGGTCTGTAACCAGGCCACTGCCCGATATCCGTTCAAATCGAAAGTGTGTATGTGAGTCATGGCAATTCAAACTGGTATTGAAGCTGGGGAATCAGCCCCAGCTGCTCCTCAGCCCGGGACCGCCACCATCGAGCGCATCTCCACCAAGGAGAAGGTCTCTTATGGGTTCGGCGACTTCGGCAACGGCTTCATGTTCGACCTGGGTCAGTCGTACCTGACCAAGTTCTGGATCGACACCGCCGGCATTGCCGCGGGCGTCGTGGCCCTCATCTTCTCGCTCGCCAAGATCTTCGACGCGTTCATGGACCCGATCGCGGCGGCCTACATCGACAGCCGCAAGTTCGGCAAGCGCGGCAAGTTCCGCCCGGTGATGATGGTCTCCTCGATCCTCCTCGGCGTGATGACCGTGGTCACCTTCACGATGCCCGACGTCAGCATGGGCTGGAAGATCGCCTACGCGGCCGGCACCTACGCCATCTGGGGCCTCATCTACTCCTTCACCAACGACCCGTACGGGTCGCTGGCCTCGGTGATGACCCGCAACATCAAGGACCGCGCCCAGCTGGCCACCACCCGCCAGGCCGGTTCGCTCGGTGCTCAGTGGATCTGCGGCTTCGCGTTCATCCCGATCATGATGGTGTTCGGCGGAATGACCGGCGCCAACTACATGTGGGCCTCCGCGGTGTTCGCCCTCATCGGCATCATCTCCTTCTACATCTGCTACCGCGGCACCAAGGAACGCGTCTACGTCAACCGCGCCGTGGGCTTCGAGCAGAACGGCATGAAGGACTACGCCAAGGCGATCTTCACCAACCGGCCGCTGCTCGGCCTGGTGCTGATGACCCTGTTCACGATCTCCGCCATGAACGTGAACAACATGATGATGATCTTCTTCGCCGAATACAACCTCGGCAACATCGCCCTGCAACCGGTGCTGAACCTGGTCATGATCGGCGCCTCCATCGTGGGCATCATGTTCGTGCCCCGCCTGGTCGGCCGATTCGGCAAGAAGCGCACCGCCATGGGCGGATTCATCATCGGTGTGATCGCCAACGGCCTGAACTTCATGATCCCCACCAACCTGTGGACCTTCATGCTGCTGGTGACCATCGGCTACATGGCCCTGGCCATCCCGAACGCCGTCACCTGGGCTTTCGTCTCCGACACCATCGACTACGGCGAATGGCACACCGGAGTGCGCAAGGAGACCATGACCTACGCGGCCTTCAACTTCTCCCGCAAGATCGCCCAGTCCATTGCCGCCCTCGTGGGCGCCGGGATGCTCGCCGTCACCGGCTACATCGCCCAGGGCGCCAGCCAGTCGGAGGAAACCCTCTTCGGTATCAAGGCCGTGATGACCCTCTACCCGGCCGTCGCCCTCGCCCTGGCCGCCGTGATCGTCTACTTCCTCTACAACCTGTCCGACGACAAGTACACCGCCATCGCCCACGACCTCGAAGCAGGCCGCTGGGAAAAGGGAATCATCGGCCAGGCGTAAGCCCGACCGTCTCGCTTATCTAAGGACTCATTTCATGTCACACATCGACAGCATCACCACCGGCACTTCCGTGCTGGTCATGGCCGAGGGCGACGACGTCGCGGTCGCCCTCCGAGACCTCCAGCCGGGGGAGACCCTCCCCGTCGGCGACGGTCTCCTCACCGTCACCACGCTCATCCCGAGCGGCCACAAGGTCGCCCTCACCGACCTCGACGTCGGCGCCACCGTGCACAAGTACGGCCAGTCGATCGGGGTTGCCACGGCGCCGATCAGCCGGGGCGAGCAGGTGCACAGCCACAACATCGGCATGGACCTCGCTGCCCGCACCCACGAATTCGGCACCGTGCACACCGAGCTGCCGGCCCCGACGGCCCGCCGAACCTTCGACGGTTACCGCCGCGCCGACGGCCGGGCCGGTACGCGTAACTACATCGCGATCCTCACCACGGTCAACTGCTCCGGAACCACTGCCGAGCTCATCGCCGACAGATTCCGCGGTGGCGCGTTGGACGGGTTCGAGAACGTCGACGGCGTCATCGCCCTCACCCACCAGAGCGGCTGCGGCCTCGTGCTGGAAAGCGAAGGCGCCCAGGTGCTGCTCCGCACGCTCAACGGCTATGCCAGCCATCCCAACATCGCGGGCGTCCTGATGCTCAGCCTCGGCTGCGAGATGACCCCGACCAGCCTGGTCCTCGCCGAGGGCGCCCTGCCCAGCGACACCGTGGTGGAGTCCCTGTCGATCCAGGAGACCGGCGGCATGCGCAACACCGTCGCCGCCGGCGTCGAGAAGATCCTCACCCTGGCCGAACAGATCAATAACCGCCACCGCGAACCCATCGACATCTCCGAGCTGGTGCTGGGCCTGAACTGCGGCGGCTCCGACGGTTACTCCGGCATCACGGCCAACCCGGCCCTGGGCTGGGCGTCGGATGTTCTCGTGGCGCACGGCGGAACATCCGTTCTCGCCGAGACCCCGGAGATCTACGGCGCCGAGCACCTGCTCACCGCCCGCGCCACCACCCCCGCGGTCGGTCACAAGCTGATCGACCGGATCGATTGGTGGGAAACCTACATCCACGCCAACGGCGGCACCATGGACAACAACCCCTCCCCGGGCAACAAGGCCGGCGGTATCAGCACCATTCTGGAGAAGTCGCTGGGCGCCGTTGCCAAGGCCGGCCACGCCGATCTCGCCGCCGTGTACGAGTACGCGGAACCGATCGACACCCGCGGCCTGGGCTTCATGGACACCCCCGGGTACGACCCGGTCTCGGTCACCGGCCTGGTCGCCGGCGGGGCCACCGTCGTGGTCTTCACCACCGGCCGCGGCTCGGTCTTCGGCTGCAAGCCCACCCCGAGCATCAAGGTGGGCACCAATACGGAACTGTTCCTGCGCCAGGGCGACGACATCGACATCGACGCCGGCCGGATCGCCGACGGCAACGCCACCGTAGACGAGGTCGGCGCCGAGATCCTCGAGATGATCATCGCCGTCGCCAGCGGCACCCAGACCGTCAGCGAAGAATTCGATGTGGGCCAGGAAGAGTTTGTGCCGTGGCACATCGGGGCCGTGACCTAATGGGTGCCTCGCAGCCAACCGTGGTCTGCTTCGGCGAGACGATGGGCATGTTCACGCCCACCAGCTCGGTGCCGTTGAACACCGCGACCGGTTTCACCCTGGGCACCGGCGGTGCCGAATCGAACGTCGCCATGCACCTGGCCGAACTCGGCCACGCCGTGGCGTGGGCCAGCGCCGTGGGCACCGACCCGGTCGGCACCAAGATCATCGACGCCCTCGGCGCCGCCGGCGTCGACACCCGGTGGGTCGGCCGCACCGCCGACGCACCAACCGGGCTCTACCTCAAGGAGCCCGACACCGGTAGCGGAGCACACGTGTTCTACTACCGCCAAGGCTCGGCGGCATCCACGCTGAAGATCGCGGATGCCGACGGCTGGCCCCTGGCCGGCGCCCGGTGGATCCACACCACCGGGATCACCCCCGCGTTGTCGGACAGCTGCTCCGCTCTTGTGGAACACGTGCTCGACCACGCCGCGGACTGGGGGGCGTCGGTCTCGTTCGACATCAACTTCCGCCCCGGTATCTGGTCGGTTCTGGATGCCGCGCCGCGGCTGCTCGCCCTGGCCGAGAAGGCAACCGTCGTGCTCGTCGGACTCGATGAAGCCGCCGTGCTGTGGGGCTGTGCCACCGCGGCCGACGTGCGGGCCCTGCTGCCCCGGCTGCCGTATCTGGTGGTGAAGGATTCCTCGATCGATGCCACCGAATTCGCCCTCGCCGCGGACGGCACCGACACCGTCACGGTGGTGCCGGCCCGCAAGGTCGACGTCGTCGAACCCGTCGGCGCGGGCGACGCCTTCGCCGCCGGCTACCTGTCCAGCCTGCTCTCTGCGGAACCCTCCGCGGAGCGCCTCGAGCGCGGTCACTCCCGCGCCGCCTGGGCGCTGGGCAGCCGCCAGGACTTCCGCCCGGGACTCGGCCAGCGGATGTCGGCCGACGAACCGTCCGCGCCAGCCACCCACGACCGTACGTTCGACCTCAGGAGAGAACCCGCATGACCTCGTCCACCAGCACCACCACCCAGCCTCTCAGCGCCACCCAGTGGTTCCCCGGCGACTTCTTCCGGGTCCCCGTCATCGCGGTCTTCCGCGGGCTGTCGGCCGCCGAAGCCGTACGCCTGTCGGTGCGCGCCTGGGACGCCGGGGTTGAACACGTCGAAATCCCGATCCAGACCCTCGACGCCGTCCCCGTGCTGCAGGCCGTCGCCGACGCTGCTGCCGAACGAGGCCTCGTGATCGGCGCCGGCACCGTGACCACGATCGACCAGCTCGACGCTGCGACGAACGTGGGCGTCGCGTTCACGGTCTCGCCCGGCCTCGACCCGGCCATCGTGGCCGAAAGCGTGCGCCGCGGCATCCCGCACCTGCCGGGCATCGCCACGGCCACCGAAATCCTGCAGGCCCGCGCCCTGGGTCTCACCTGGGTGAAGGCGTTCCCCGCGTCCCTGCTCGGAGCGGCCTGGGTCAAGGCCCAGAAGGGTCCGTACCCGGACACCAACTTCATCGCCACCGGCGGCGTGACCGCCCTGAACGCGCCGGAATTCCTGGCCGCGGGCACCAGCGTGGTCGGCCTCTCCGGCGCTTTCGCCGACGACGCCCAGCTCGACCTTGTGCGCGCCCTGATCGCCGGCACCCGCAAGTAACAATTCGCATCACCCGGGCCCCGCGACCGCACGGTCGCGGGGCCCGTTCCGGTCGCCAGGGACCAAAGTCACGGCCGGCCGGGCGGTAGGCTGAGCGGAGATCTGAGGGAGAGTCACGTGTGGGTGAACTGGCGTGACAGAACGCAGCGCGGCGATGGGGACCGATGGCTGATCTGGGCCGTTTTTGTGCTTGTGGCGGCGTACACGCTCGGACTGCTTCTGAACGGTGCGGGCCCCAGCCCCCTCGTTGACATCTGGTTGGGCGAGCTCACCCAATGGGTGCCCGTCGCGGTCTTCTGGGTGGCCGTTGTGCGCACGGGCTTCGCCCGTGGCGACGTTCTCTTCGCCACGCTCGCGGTGACGTTCAATGCCGCCGCCGACACTTACTACGTGCTCGCTATGGATGCGGGCGGCGAACTGCCGTTCCCGTCCCCGGCCGATTTCGGATATCTGCTGTTTTACCCGCTGATGCTTCTCGCCCTCGTGGCTCTTGTCCGCAGACAGATGCGCGGCCTGGCCTGGTCCGTCCTGCTGGATAGCGCGGTCGGGGCCCTCGGCGCTGCCGCGGTCCTCGCTGCCGTCCTCGGCCCGGTGCTCACCGAGGCGGCCGATGAGTCCGCGATCCTGGCCACAGCCGTCGCGGTTGCTTACCCGGTCTTCGACCTGCTCCTCGTCGCCGCGATCGCCGGCATCGCCGCCGCCCCGGGCTTGCACATCGGCTCGCGCTGGGCGTTTCTGGTCGGCGGCCTTGTCGTCTTCGCCGGCGCCGACGTGGTCTATGCGCTGCTGGAGGTGAGTGGCACCTACATCGTCGGCGTTCCGCTCGATGCCGCGTGGGCGCTCGGTCTCGCCCTGATGGCGGTGTGGGTCGACGCGACCGACCGCCCCCAACGCGGCATCGTCGTGGGCGCCCGAAAGACCCCGGCCCTGTTCGTTCCCGCGGTGGCCGTCGCCGCCGGACTGGGCGTACTCATCCTCGGCACGCAGGTCGTCCAGCCGGTTGCCGCGGTCATCCTGGCCAGCCTCACCGTGTCCCTGGCCGCGATCCCGCTGGTATTCCGGCAGCGGCTGCTGCGCCGGCAGGCCCGGACCGACGACCTGACCGGGCTGCCCAACCGGCGGGCGCTGTACACGGATGCGCCCGCGCTGCTCACCCTCAGTCGCACGCCCTCCCGGCAACGGCACAGTGCGCTCCTGCTACTCGACCTCGACAGGTTCAAGGAAGTCAACGACAGCCTCGGACACGACGTCGGCGACAGGCTGCTGGTGCTGGTGAGCGGCCGCCTGGCGGCAGCGCTGCCGCCGGGAGCCAGGCTGGCCCGGCTCGGCGGCGACGAATTCGCCATCCTGCTCGCTGATGCCGGCGAGGCCGAGGCCACCGTCGTGGCGTTGGGCCTGCGGGACGCGCTCGCCCAAACCTTCGCCCTCGAGGGGCTGGCCGTGCAGACCAGTGTCAGCATCGGCGTCGCGTTGTTCCCCGAGCAGGGCCGCGACCTCAGCGATCTGCTGCGCCGTGCCGACATGGCGATGTACAAGGCCAAGTCCGGGCGGCACGGCCACCACGTGTACCAGTCCGAAGATGACAGTCACGGCGACACCAGGCTGCGCACCCTGCAAGACCTGCGCCTGGGCCTTACCGACGACCAACTCGTGGTGTACTACCAACCCAAGATCGGTCTGCAAAACGGTGAGGTCACCGGTGTCGAAGCACTCGTGCGCTGGCAGCATCCGACCCGCGGGCTGCTGCTGCCCGAGGACTTCCTCGACCTCGTCGAGGAATCGGGGCTGATGCACGCACTCACCCGGATCGTGCTGACCAAGGCTCTCGATCAAGCCGTGCTTTGGCACGCTGGTGGCCACGCCCTGACCATCGCGGTCAACATCTCGGCCAGCTCCCTCGTCAACGTCGAGTTCCCGGAGGAGGTCGTGCGCATGGTCAACGCACGACGGCTGCCGGCGTCGGCGTTGATGCTGGAGGTCACCGAAGACTTCTTGATGAGCGACAGGGACCGGGCTAGGGACGTGCTCACCCGGCTGCGGGAAGCCGGAATCCAGATCGCGGTCGACGACTTCGGCACCGGCTACAGCTCGCTCTCCTACCTGCGCGACCTGCCCATCGACGAGCTCAAGTTGGACAGGTCATTCGTGTTGCCGATGACCCATGACGCCCGCGCGGCCTCGCTGGTGGCGTCCACCATCGAGCTGGCGCACAGCCTGGGCCTGCGAATGGTTGCAGAGGGTGTCGAGAGCAGTGTGGCGTACGACGAGCTGGCCCGATACGGCTGCGATCATGCGCAAGGCTTCTTCATGTCGCGGCCGATTCCGGCCCTGGAACTGGACGAGTGGTTAGCTACCCGCCACGATCTGGAACCGGGCGCCGTGAACTGAATCCGGCTCCTGCCGTGACGATCGGCGGGCTGGACGCGTCTCAGTCATGAACCTGGCAAGCCGTGTACCGGCTTCGACCCTTCGCCAGCAAGGAGCTTTCATGACCGACGTCCAGAACCCCGTCACCAGTTATCACACCGGCGGCTTCCCGCTGCAGCAGCAGGACCAGCCCGGCCTCACCACGGCGACCGTGCCGCGCCCCGACCACGGCGAAGACACCTATGTCGGCACCGGGAAGCTCGTGGGCAAGCGGGCGTTGATCACCGGCGGTGACTCGGGGATCGGCCGTGCCGTCGCAATCGCCTTCGCCAGGGAGGGTGCCGACGTGGCCATCTCCTACCTGCCCGAAGAGCAGGAAGACGCCGAAGACACCGCCTCGCTCGTGCGGGCTGCCGGCCGCACCGCGGTGCTGCTGGCCGGCGACATCCGCAACGAACAGCACTGCATCGACATTGTGGAGCACACCACGGCTCAGCTCGGCGGTCTCGACATTCTCGTGCTGAACGCCGCATACCAGGAGAACCGCAACGGTCTGGAGACGCTCTCGACCAAGGAGTTCGACAGGGTCTTCAAGACCAACCTCTACGCAACGCTGTGGATCGCCCGTGCCGCGATCCCGCACCTCAATGCGGGGTCGTCGATCATCACGACCACGTCGATCCAGGCGTCCAGCCCGTCACCGGAACTGATCGACTACGCGATGACCAAGGCGGCGCTGGTCGCGTTCACCCAGGCCCTCGCCCAGCAGCTGGGATCCACCGGGGTGCGGGTCAACGCCGTTGCACCCGGGCCGATCTGGACCCCGCTGATCCCCGCGACCTCGTGGCCGGAGAAACTGCCGACTTTCGGTCAGGACACACCGCTGGGTCGGGCCGGGCAGCCCGCCGAGCTGGCGTCGGCGTACGTCTACCTGGCGTCGACGGACTCGTCGTACACGTCGGGTGCCGTGCTGCCGGTCACCGGCGGACGCGCGTTCTAACCCGAGCGCGAACACAGCGACAGCGGGCGGCGGCATCTCGGATGCGCCGCCCGCTGTCTG
Source organism: Cryobacterium sp. TMB1-7 (assembly GCF_004402435.1). Taxonomy (NCBI): domain Bacteria; kingdom Bacillati; phylum Actinomycetota; class Actinomycetes; order Micrococcales; family Microbacteriaceae; genus Cryobacterium; species Cryobacterium sp. TMB1-7. The sequence goes on along the minus strand of NZ_SOFZ01000019.1, from coordinate 2,573 downwards.
TGCTCGTCGGGCGACCGGATCAGACGACGTCGGATCGGGCCTGGGTGTTACCCAGCGCCCGGTCCTTCAAGACCGCGTACTCACCCTGGCTGATCGCTCCGGAGTCGAGGAGCTGCTTGGCCTGGGCGATGTCTTGCGCGGGATTGCTGCCGGCGACACTTCTGATGTACTCGTCGGTACTCGCCCTCTCCTGCATCCCGGCGCTGACCTGGCGCTCCGCCATACCGCGGCCGCGTGCGATGACGTACACGAGCACGGTCAGGATGGGCACGAAGACCATGAACAGCAGCCACGCCGCCTTCGCCCATCCGTTCAGGGTTCGATCCCGGAACACGTCGATGATCACGGCGAAGAGTGCGAATAGGTAGGACACGAACACGAATGTCCAAAAGAAGAATCCGATGAAATCCCAAAAATTAGACCAGAAACTCATGGTCGGCACCTTTCCCTGTAACGTCTGGCCGAGGCCCTGCCGCCGCATGGGGCAGCGTGTCACAGTCCTTGGCTGGTGATCACGTTAATCACGCAGGGCGGTTCTGGATCACCCGGAATGGGTGAGAACGGCACCGCGCGAACCTGAGTTGGGGGAGGCCGTGGACGGCTAGGCTGAGCGACAACAGTGCGTCCTCTCCCTCGAGAAGACCTCGGGCGGGTTTTGACACATCGGAACCGACTGTTGGGGAGGGGGACACAGTGACGGCAATCGAACTGACGGTCGATGACCGGCTGGCGTGGGTCGAGCGCCAGTACTGGATCGACAAGGATGTCGCGCTCGCTGCAGCCGAAGACTGGCTGGCGGAGTTGGGAGCAGGCGAGCACGGTGCGCTGAGCCGGCGCCTCGAGGTGCAGATCGCCTCGATCATGACCCGCAGGGGAGATCCGAGCCAGGGAGCCACCGATGTGCAGCGCATTCTGCGTTGGGCGGAGCGGCACGGCGAGCTCACCCTGCAGTCCCGCTGCCACGACGTTCTCGGATCGGTATTCGAGATGGTGGGCGACCGGGCCCTGGCCCTGGAACACGCCGTCGCCACGAACGACCTTCTGAGCGAGTCCGAGAGCCCCCTGATGCGGGCTGCCGCCCGCCTGACCCTGGCCGACGCCCTCGGCTCCACTGGATCGTTCGACGAGGCACGCCGCCGCTACAACGAGGCACTTCGTCTGGTCATCGACGACCCTGAAACCAGCATCCGCTACATGATCTTGAACAACCTCGCCTTCACGGAGTACCTGGCCGGCAATCAGGACGACGCACTCGTCGCGGTCGAGAGCCTGCTCGCGCTGTCCGAACTCAACAACCGCCCGATCGGCATGTACGCCCGCGACACTATCGCCAGGGTTTACCTCTCTGCCGGACGACTGGAGGAAGCCGAAGCGACCCTGGTGGCGGCCATCGAGGCCAGGCCGGTCGACTTCCACCCCGACAGCATCGCCGCCGCCCAGGTCACCCTGGCCGAGACCTGTCGCAGGCGGGGGCATCTGGATGAGGCCCAGGCCGTCGTCGACCAGTGTCGGGAGCTCACCCGGGAGAACGGGCTCGTGCGCTGGGCCACCGAGCTCATGCGCGAGCAGGCGGAGATCTACGCCGAACGAGAGGATTTTCGGGCGGCGTTCGAGGCCTACCGCAGTTACCACGAACAGTCCATCGCTCTCGGCGCCAGCGAGAACGAGGCGCGCGGACGCATCCTCGAGGCGATGTTCCAGACCGCTGAGTCCCGCCGGGAAAGCGAGCGCTACCGCGAGATGGCCGAACGCGACCCTTTGACAGAGCTACGCAATCGTCGGTTCGTCGACGAGCACCTCAGCAACCTGTTGTCCCTCCTCCGCGAGGGTGGCGCACCCATCGCCATCGCGATGATCGACGTCGACCATTTCAAGCGCATCAATGACACGCTTTCGCACGAGGTCGGTGACGACGTGCTGCGGACGCTCGGCCGCATTCTGGCGCAGGCTGTCGCGTCGGTTCCCGGGGCGATCGCGGCGCGTCTGGGCGGGGAAGAATTCCTTCTCATTCTGCCCGCCCACGACGCGGCCGCCGCGGGCGCACTGTGTGAAAAGGTGCGGCTGGATGTGGCCGGTCACGATTGGTCGCCCATCGACGCCGGCTTGCGGGTCACCGTGAGTCTGGGCGTCGCGCTCGCCCCGGACGATGCGGCCACGAGCTCGTCGCTGTTGCGGGCCGCCGATGTGCGCATGTACGTGGCCAAGCGGGACGGCCGCAACCGCGTGGTGCACGCCGGCGCCTGACCCATTTCGCCCAAGTGGTCGGCGGCCGAGCGTTACAGGCCTTGCGCCAGGCGGTAGTACGCCTGGTTCCATCGGACCTCGCGGGAGAAGTCCCGCAGGGTGGTGGTTTCATCGATCACGAGGAGCTCGGTTTGAGCGATCTCGGCGAAGTCTTGGAACACCTCGATGCCGACGGCTGTCGACATGACGGTGTGGTGGGCGGCGCCGGCGGTGAGCCAGGCGGCGGCGGCGGTGGCGAAGTCGGGTGCGGGCTTCCAGACGGCGCGGCCGACGGGGAGTTTGGGTAGCGCTTGGGTGGGTTCGACGACCTCGACGACGTTCGCGGTGAG
>NZ_SOFZ01000014.1:0-69304 GCF_004402435.1 Cryobacterium sp. TMB1-7 | reverse complement strand
GCCGCGCCGTCGGCGGATGTGCGCGCCCCGGCCGCGGCGGTCGCGGCACCGGTGGCCAGGCTGCTCGCGCCGTCGGCGCTCTGCTTGGCCCCGTCGGCGGTCTGGGCAGCCCCGGTCGCCAGCTGGCTGGTACCGGTGCTGAGAGTCGTGATGGCGGTGCCGGCAGCGGTCAGGGCGGCGCCGCTGTCGGTGATGCTGCGGCCGATCGGGTCGAGGGTGGCCAGTGCGGCGTCCACCTCGGTCTGGCTGAGTCCGGCGGCGGTGAGCTGATCGGCCAGGGCCGTGCGTGCGGCGGTGTAGGTCGCGCCCGCGCCGGCGAATTGGGTACCGGCCGCACCGGCGGCGGCGTTCAGCGCCGCCGTGCCGTCGGCCACCTGTTGGGCAGCGGTGGCGACCTGGGCGGCACCGGTGGCGACCTTGCCGGTGCCGGCGGCGAGGGTGGTGGCACCCTGCGACAGCGCGGCGGTGCCGTCGGCGACCTGCCCGGTTCCGGTGGCCAGGGCGTCGGCTCCGGTCGCGACCTGGCCCGCGCCGGCGGCGAGGCCGCCCGCTCCCGTGCTGAGCTGCGCGGCCCCGGCGGCCAGGCTGTCGGACCCGGTGGCGACCTTGCCCGTGCCGTCGGCGATCTGGGCGGCACCGTCGGCGAGCTGCCCGGTGCCGTTGGCGAGGGTGCCGGCTCCCGTGGCCAGCTGGCCGGTGCCGTCTGCGAGCCGGCCCGCCCCGTCGGCGAGGCTGCTGCCGCCGTCTACGGCGGTCGACGCGCCATCCGTCAGCTGGGTGGCGCCATCGGCGGCGTCGACCAGGCTCGAGCGGATGTCGGACAGGCCGATGAGCAGGGTGTCGGCGGCCTGCTCGTTGACCCGTTCGACGATGGCATCCCGAATGGTCTGGGCGGCCTGGCTGCCGATCGTGGAGGCGAGGTAGCTGTTGGTGTCGTTGGTGGTGAGGGTGATCGTGGCCTGGTGCGGGGTATCGGATGAGGACGAGGCGATCGAGCTGGAGAAGTCGGCGGGAATCGTGACGCTGAAGTCGTAGGTGGCGTCGGCCACACCGGCCTTCGCGGTCGCCGCGGTCACGGTGTGCCAGTCGAAGGTGCCGTCCTCGATGAGCTGCTCGGCGACGTCGGTGCCGTAATTGGTGGCGGCGCCGTCCAGCTCCGAGCCGGTGTCGGACACGACGAGGGCCACGGGCACCCGGTCCAGGCCCGCGTACGGGTCCTGGTTTGCCCAGAGGTAGAGGCCGCCGTAGAGCACGGGCACCAGCATCAGCGCGACGAGTGCCACGCGGGACATGGTCGTGGCGGTCAGGCGCGCCAGTTCGGCGCGGATCATGGCGAAGATCTTCACAGTTCGTCGGCTCCAGCGGTGGTGAGGGATGAGCGCACGAGTCCGGCGGGCAGTTCCCCGGCCGGCTCGAGGTTGGTCAGTTCCAGGTCGGCGATCGCGTGCGCGGAGGCGTCACCGGCGATCACGAGCACCGCATACCCCCGCGCGGCCAGGCCGCCCGCGACGTCCCACCAGCCCAACGGGTCGCCGCCGTGGCGGTCGGGCGAGGTGAGAACGAGGCCCAGAACGCCGTCGCGAAGCACCGCCAGCTCGGTAAGCAGGCGGATGCGGTCGTCGGGCGCGAGGTCGCCCATGTCAGAGCGTGCCTGGTCGGCGAGGTCGAGCTCGGTGAGCACCCGCGTGACCGTGCGTCGGCGGCCGAGTCGGCCGGCGAACATGAGCTCTTCGGCTACAACCTCGTCAACCTTCAGGTCCGCGGCCGGCTCCGAGACCCCGAGGGCGTCGACGAGGGCGATCTGGCGGCGCAGTCCCGCATAGTCGGTGTGGCCGTCCAGGGTGACGGTTCCGGCATCCGGCCGCATCCGCCCCGAAGCGATCAAGCCCAGAACAGTGGGGCGGCGTTCGGTCTCGGCGCGAGCAAATGTGACGGCGCCGCTGGCGAATTCCAGGGTCGTTTCCGGAAGGGCCGAGTTCTTCGGTCCTTTGGTGACGGCAGTGAGGTTAACGCGCATGCGAGCGCCTCCAGGGGGAGAGGGGCCCGACCAACGCCGGACCGAATTCTGGGGGAAAAGGGGCATCGCGGCGCTGGGACAGGGTCACACTCTAATTCACCCACCCCGACTTGGGCTGACTAGTCAGTGTGAGTTCGAAAGCTCTCAGAGAACACCCGAGCCAGGGGTGCGCTTGCATCCGTCGAAAGAGCGGATCTATACTGACTAGTCGGTACAAAGATGCCGACGAGAGAGGAACGACGTGCAGGCGACACTGGTAGCGGATGAACTGAGCGTGAGTCACAAGCGGGGCGTGGTCTTCGGGCCGCTGAGCTTCAGCGCCGACGACGGCCTCACCGTGATCTGCGGTCCGGCCGGCAGCGGCCGCACGAGCCTGCTCCTCACCCTGGCCGGGCGGATGAAGCCCAGCTCCGGCAGCCTGTTCGTGCTCGGGGAGGACCTGCCCCGCCACGCCAGGCGGATCCAGCGCCGCACGGGCGTGTCGGGGTTCCACGGCATCGACACCCTCGAGGAGTCGGTCAGCGTGGCCGCGGCCATCCGAGAACGCCACGCGTGGCTCGCCCCGTGGTGGTCCTTCATCCGCGCGGTCGACGATGCCGAGGTCGCCCGCGTCTGCGGTCCCGTCTTCGGTGACATCCCCGTGCCCGCCGCCAGCACCATGATCTGGGACCTCGACGAGGTGGAGATGGTGCTGCTGCGCGCGTCGCTGGCCATGATGAGCCGCCCCGACGTGCTGTTCTTCGACCAGGTCGAGCAGGTGCATTCCGCCGAGGCCCGCCGCCAGCTCTGGTACCGGCTCGGTGCGATCGTGCAGGCCGGCACCCCCGTGATCGCCTCGGCGATCGCACCGGACTTTGAAATGTGGGCGGAACTGGGCATCGACCCGACCGTCCTGTACATGAACCAGGAGATTCGCTAGATGTTCGCCTTCCTCTCTACGGGAACGGAGCTGCGCCGCTTCGGCAAGGGCACTCTGCCCAAGATCGCACTCGTCGTGCTGATGTTCATCCCCCTGATTTATGGCGCCCTGTACCTGTGGGCCTTCTGGGCGCCCGACAAGGAGCTCAGCCACCTGCCGGTCGCCCTGGTCAACACCGACACCGGCGCCAGCCGCGACGGTGAGGAGTTCAGTGCCGGCGACGACCTCGTCGACAAGCTCATCGACGGCAACGACCTGGGCTGGGTCGAAACCAGTGCCGCGGATGCCGCCACCGGCGTCATCGACGGCGACTTCTACTTCTCGGTCACCATCCCCGCCGACTTCTCCACCGACGCGATCTCCGCCGGCACCGACACCCCCACCGCGGCCGAGGTGCAGGTCGCCTACAACGACAGCAACAGCTTCCTCGCCTCAACCCTGGGCAAGCAGGCCATGGTGCAGCTGCGCGACGCCGTGTCGGTGAACATCGGCGACCAAACCGTCAGCGCGATGCTCGTGGCCGTGAACGAAGCCGGCGACGGCATCCGCAGCGCGGCAGACGGCGCCGGCACCCTCGCCGACGGCCTCACGACGGCCGAAACCGGCACCGGCACCCTCGTCGACGGGTTGGGCGACCTCTCCGCCGGCGCTGTGGAGCTCGACGACGGCGCCGCGCAGGTGGCCGACGGCTCCTCCACGTTGGCCACCGGGCTCGGCACGCTGTCCACCGGAGCGGCGACCCTGTCCGACTCCTCGGTGAAACTCGCCGACGGTGCCACCGCGGTCGCCGACGGATCCCAGAAGGTGTCCGACGGCTTCGCCAAGGCCGCCACCGGGGCAGTCACCCTCTCCGACTCCTCCGACCAGCTCGCCGCCGGGGCCACCTCGATTGCCACCGGTGCCGGGCAGCTCGCCACCGGGACGACCACGCTCTCCGATGGTCTGAAGAATCTCGAGGCGGCCATCGCTGCGGCCCCGGCCGGCACACCGGCCTCCGCCTTCCTGCCCTCGGTGACCAAGCTCGCCGGCGGCGCCGACACCCTCAACACCCAGACGGAGGGTGCCGCGACCCAGATCTCGGCCTACGCGACCTCCAGCGGGCAGTTCGCGGCCGGTCTCGGCCAGCTCTCCGACGCCCTCACCGGTGGTGCCCCCGGCGCCGCCCAGGTCGCATCCGGAGCCTCGGACGTCGCCGCCGGCGCCGGCGCCCTCTCGGCCGGGGCCGGCAAGCTCGCCACCGGCGCGGCGACCGCGGCCACCGGATCGGCGACCCTCGCCGACGGCGCTGACAGCCTGGCCGCCGGAACCGGCACCCTCGTCGACGGCAGCACCAAGCTGGTCGACGGCGGGACCGAATTGCAGTCCGGCACCGTGCAACTCGCCGATGGCGGCCACACCCTCGCCGATGCCCTTGCGACCGGCGCGGCAGCCGCGCCGGACGACAGTGACGCGCAGATCGCCACGAAGGCCTCGGTGATCGCGAACCCGGTCGACCTCAAGCAGACCTGGGAGAACGCCTCCGACAGCTTCGGAGAGGGGTTCGCGCCCTTCTTCCTCGCCCTGGCCACCTTCGTCGGTGCGCTGATCACCTGGCTGATCCTGCGGGCGCTGCCCACCCGGGCGCTGGCCAGCGCCGCCTCCGGGCTGCGCGCCACGATGACCGGGTTTCTGCCGGCCATGGCGATCGGCCTCAGCCAGGTCGTGATCATGGTCCTGGTGCTGGTCTACGGCATCGGGCTCACCCCGGCGCACTGGCTGGGCATGTCGGTCTTCATCTACCTCACCACTCTGGCGTTCCTGGCGCTGCAACAGATGTTCATCATCCTGTTGGGCACCGCGGCCGGCCGCGTGGTCAGCCTGGTGCTGCTCATGCTGCAACTGAGCTCGTCGGGCGGAACCTACCCGGTGGAGACCACGCCGGAGTTCTTCCAGATCCTGCACCCGTGGATGCCCGCCTCGTACGTGGTCACCGGGCTCCGGCAGCTCATCACCGGAGGAATCGACTCTAGACTGTGGCTCTCCGTGCTTGTGCTCGTGGGCATCCTGGTCGGCTCGATCGCCGTCAGCGCCTGGAGCGCGTCCCGGCAGCGGATGTGGACGATCACCCGGCTGCACCCCGAGATGACCATCTAGCCCTGAGCCCGCACCGAGTGCACTGAGAGGACCGGCCCATGCCCCGCGCGATCGGAACCAAACGAGCGATCCTGGATGCCGCGCTGGAGCTGGCCGCCACCCGCGGGATCACCGGCACCACGATGGATGACGTCGCGGAGCGCGCCGGGGTGGCCAAGGGCAGCCTGTATTACAACTTCAGCTCGAAGGACAACCTCTTCGAGGCGCTGTTGCAGGAGGGGGTCGGCGCGCTCGCCGATTCCCTCCGCGTGGCGCGCACCGGCCTGCACGGCCGGGCCGCGCTGGAAGCGTTGATCACGGTGCTGCTCGACCGGATCGAGGCCAACGCGGGCCTGGCCAAGCTGATGGCGGCCGAGATCTTCCGCACCGACCGGGCCTGGCAGAAGACCCTGTTCGCCCTGCGGCACGACGCCCTCGCGGTCTTCGCCGAGGCGATCGCCGAGACCAAGCCGGCCACCGCGGCGGCCGGCACCAGCGGGCTGATGGCGTCCAGCGTGTTCGGTGCCGTGCTCATGGCCGGCCTGGAATGGCTGGTTTTCGAGCCCGACCGGCACCGCGACGAGGTCTCCGCGGCCATCCTCGAGTCCCTCTCCGGCGGCCTGCTCGCCTGAGCCCCCTGTCGCGAACTGTGACCTGAGCCCCAGAATCGGGCGAATGTGGTGCTTAAGTCGCAGCTCGCGGGGCTGAATCGCGGGTCGCGGTAGTATCGAGTGTGACCGGCGCAAATCTGATCGACCAGCCCGAGACCCTCCTACCCGCGGAACCGGAGGTGACCGAAGCGCTCAGCCGAACCGCAACGCAGGATATTGCGACCGTGGTGGCGGCGCATCCGAAGTCATCGCTGGCCTGGTCGGCGCTTGCCGACTACACGCACAGCCAGGGTCGCCTGCTCGAGGCCTACGCCTATGCCCGGGTGGGCTACCACCGGGGCCTCGACGCCCTCCGTAAGGCCGGCTGGCGTGGCCAGGGCCCGATCCCGTGGGCGCACGAACCCAACCGGGGCGTGCTCCGCGCGCTGTTCGCCCTCCGCCGTGCCGCGGCCGAGATCGGCGAGACCGACGAGTTCGAGCGTCTCACCGCGTTCCTTACGGGCGCGGACCCCACCGTCATCACCCGGTTGCGCTCGCAGCACACCGAGACCCAGATGTTCCCGGCGATTCAGCCCGCCGTTTCGCCCGGCGACGACCCGGCCCCGCCGACCGCCGCCTTTGTTATTCGAGGAGACAACTAACCCATGCCAGCAATTGTTCTGATCGGCGCCCAGTGGGGCGACGAAGGTAAGGGTAAGGCCACCGACCTCCTCGGCAGCCGTGTCGACTACGTCGTCAAGTTCAACGGCGGCAACAACGCCGGCCACACCGTGGTCGTGGGTAACGAGAAGTATGCGCTACACCTGCTGCCCTCGGGCATCCTCACCCCCGGCGTGACCCCGGTGATCGCCAATGGCGTCGTCGTCGACATCGAGGTTCTCTTCGAGGAACTCGACGCGCTCAGCTCCCGCGGCGTGGACGTGTCGAAGCTGCGCGTGAGCGCCAACGCGCACGTCATCACGCAGTACCACCGCACCATGGACAAGGTCACCGAGCGGTTCCTGGGCAAGCGCCAGATCGGCACCACCGGCCGCGGCATCGGCCCGACCTACGCCGACAAGATCAACCGGGTCGGCATCCGCATCCAGGACCTGTTCGACGAGAACATCCTGCGCCAGAAGGTCGAGGGCGCCCTCGGCCAGAAGAACCACATGCTGGTCAAGGTCTACAACCGCCGCGCCATCACGGTCGACGAGATCGTCGACGACCTGCTCAGCTACGCCGAACGCCTGCGCCCCATGGTCGCCGACACCGCGCTGCTGCTGCACCAGGCGCTCACCGAGGGCAAGACCGTTCTGTTCGAGGGCGGCCAGGCCACGATGCTGGATGTCGACCACGGCACCTACCCGTTCGTCACCTCATCGAATGCCACCTCCGGCGGCGCGGTGACCGGTTCCGGCATCGGCCCGAACCGGATCGACCGCATCATCGCGGTCGTCAAGGCGTACACGACCCGGGTCGGCGCCGGTCCGTTCCCCACCGAGCTGTTCGACGAGTCCGGCGAGTTCCTTCGCGCCAAGGGCTTCGAGTTCGGCACCACCACCGGCCGCCCGCGCCGGTGCGGCTGGTACGACGCCCCGATCGCCCGCTACACAGCACGCATCAACGGTGTCACCGACTTCGTTCTCACCAAGCTCGACGTGCTCACGGGCCTGGAGACCATCCCGGTCTGCGTCGCCTACGAGGTCGACGGGGTGCGCTTCGACGAGGTGCCCGTGTCGCAGTCCGACTTCCACCACGCGAAGCCGGTCTACGAGGAGTACCCCGGTTGGACCGAGGACATCACCATGGTGCGTCACTTCGAGGACCTGCCCAAGAACGCCCAGGACTACGTGCTCGCCCTCGAAGCAATGAGCGGCGCCCGCATCTCCGCGATCGGCGTGGGCCCCGACCGCGAGGCCATCCTCACCCGTCACGACCTCATCGACTAACCCGCACCGCACGCGAACCGTGAGCACGGCCCCGACCCCGAGTTTTTGGGGCTCAGCTCACGGTTCGGCGAAGGGAGAACCCACGTGACCGCGTTTCCACCCCAGGCGAGGCTGCTGACGGGGCGCTTCGTGTGCCTGGAACCGCTCAGCCGGGCACACCTGCCCGAGCTGCATCGCGCCATCGCGCATCCGGCCGTCTTCGCCGGTGGTTACGGCGGCGGTCCGCACGGCCTACCCGCCGACCTCGATGATTTCGTGGCCTTCGCCCTCAATTACTACCAGTGGGATGCCCACCCCTACGCCGTTCGCGTCGTCTCCGGCCCACACGCCGGCAACCTGGTGGGCACCTCGACGCTGGGCGACATCGACCTGCCCAACGAGGCACTGCACCTGGGCTGGACCGCATACGCCCCGCAGGTCTGGGGCACCGCGGTGAACCCGGAGACCAAGCTGCTGATGCTCGGTGCCGCCTTCGACAGCGGCTTCGGCCGGGTCAAGATCCAGGCCGACGTGCTCAACTCGCGCTCCCGGGCCGCGATCCTGGGCATCGGCGCCCAGTTCGAGGGCATCAACCGGCGGGTGCAGCGCCGGGCGGACGGGTCCTGGCGGGATACCGCCGTGTACTCGGTTCTCGCCGACGAGTGGCCTGTCGTGCAGGCCGGGCTGCACAAACGACTCGACGTTTTCGGCGGCAAAGTCGTGGAGTACCGCGACCCGCGGGCACCCCGCCGTCGGGTCACACCCAGCTGATTTCGGTCATCCGCCCGCGATTTTCGGACATCACCGTCGGCGCGGGTCACGGTGCCCGCCGGGCACCGCGCCCGTGGGCTAGGGTCAGCGGGTGACTGATATTTCCAGCCCCAACAACCCCAGGGTGGCCCTGCAATTCCTCGGGATGGGGGTGGTCTGGGGCGCCAGCTTCCTGTTTATGAAGGTGGCACTCGACGGCGTGAGCTTCGGCCAGGTCGCCTGGTCACGCCTGGTCTTCGGGGGGCTCACGCTGGGCCTCATCGTGCTGGCCACCCGCCCGCGTCTGAACAATGGTCCGGTGCTGCCCCGGGAGGGCGTCGTCTGGCTGCATTTCCTGGTGATCGCGCTCACCGGATGCGTCGTGCCGCACCTGCTGTTCGCCTGGGCCGAGCAGTACGTGTCGTCGAGCCTGGCCAGCATCTACAACGCCGTCACGCCCATCATGACCGCGGTGATGGTCACCGCCGTGTTCAGGGTGGAGAAACTCGCCCGCGACCAGGTGATCGGCGTGCTGATCGGCATCATGGGTGTGGTCGTGATCATCGCGCCATGGCAGTATTCGGAGCTGACCGGTGACCTGTGGGGCCAACTCGCCTGCCTGGGCGCGGCGCTCTGCTACGGCTTCACCTTCGGGTACACCCGCAAGCACCTCAGCGGCCGGCCCATCGCGGGCACCACCTTCGCCTTCCTGAACATCGGCCTGGCCGGCGTCGTGATGCTCGTGCTCACGCCCGTGCTCGCCTGGCAGCCGGTGTCCCTGACCATGCCGATCGTGCTCAGCCTGCTCACCCTCGGGGTGCTCGGCACCGGATTCGCGTACATCTGGCACATCAACGTCCTGCGGGCCTGGGGGCCGACGACCACCTCCACGGTGACCTACGTCACCCCGGTGGTCGGTGTGCTGCTCGGGGTGCTGGTGTTGGCCGAAACGTTCTCCTGGCACGAACCGGCCGGGGCCGTGCTTGTGCTGCTCGGCATCCTGCTGACCCAGAAACGGCTGCGGCTGCCGCTGGCGGTGCCTCGAACCGCTTCGTGAGCGGCGCCGCCCGGCGCGGGCATCCGGGCCGGTGCAATATCGTAAGGACATGGCTGTAAACGAGGAATTGCCCGCTGACGCGGGGCAGGACGCGATCAACGAGTTGCAGAGCATCCGCCAGAGCATCGACAACATCGATGCCGCGCTCATTCACCTGCTCGCCGAGCGGTTCAAGTTCACCCAGAGCGTGGGAAGGTTGAAGGCCGAGCACGGTCTGCCCCCGGCCGACCCGGCCCGGGAGTTCTTGCAGATCCAGCGCCTGCGCGGCCTGGCCGAGGACGCCAGACTGGACCCGGCGTTCGCCGAGAAGTTCCTCAATTTCATCATCGCCGAGGTCATCCACCACCACGAGAAGATCGCCGGCGACTCGTCCGGGGGCGCCAGGGCCGCGGGCGCAGCCGCGTCTCGCCCCGCCGACCCGGCCCACCCCGCCACCTCAGCGTGAGCTGGAACCCGCGCGCGCTGCCCGACCAGTCCGGGCGCACCTTCGTGGTCACGGGCGCCAACGCGGGCCTCGGCTACTTCACGAGCGAGCAGCTGGCCGGCGCCGGCGCCCACGTGGTGCTCGCCTGCCGCAACCCGGCCAAGGCCGCGGCCGCCATCGCCGCGATCCGCGGACGGGTGCCGGGAGCCTCCGTCTCCGCTCTCACCCTCGACGTGGCCGATCTCGGCTCGGTGCACGGCGCCGCCGACCGGATACTCGAATTCCCGCGGCTGGACGGCCTCATCCTCAACGCCGGCATCGTGCACCCGCCGCAGGACCGCTCCGTGAGCCTGGACGGTGCCGAACTGGTGCTCGCCACCAATTACACCGGGCACTTCCTGCTCACCAGCCTCGCGCTGCCCGCCCTGCAGCGCACCCCCGGCAGCCGGGTGGTGTCGCTCGGCTCGATGATCTCCCGGCTGATGGACTCGTCGCTGGATGACCTGCAGCTGGAGGTCACCTACAACGGCTGGAAGGCCTACGCGCAGTCCAAGATCGCCATGCAGGTGTTCGGCTTCGAGCTCGACCGTCGCCTGCGCGCTGCCGGCCAGGGCGGCCCCGACGGCGTGCAGAGCCTGGTGTCGCACCCCGGATACTCGATCTCTGGACTCACCCCCGGCATCCGCGGGGTCAACGAGGTCAGCCGGGCCAAACGCTTCGCCGACACCCTGCAGGGCTTCATCGGCGCCCAGAGCAAAGACGCCGGCGCCTGGCCCACGGTGCGCGCGGCGATCGACCCGGATGCCCGCGGTGGCCAGTACTACGGCCCGCGGTTCCTCACCCGGGGTGCGCCGGCCCTGCAGCACCCCACCCGCACCTCACTCGACCGTGGCATCGCCGAGCGCCTGTTCACCCGAACCGAGGCCCTCGTCGACCAGCCCTTCGCCCTGCCCGCACAACTCGGGCCGCTCTAGCCCTGCTATCTCGCGAGAGCGGCCGCGTGGCTACCTCAGCGGGCTGAGGCAGCCACCTTCCCGCTTTCGCGACCCTTGAGTTTCCGAGAAACGACCACGGGGCCGCTTTCGTGCCTCAGGGGCGCCAGCCTCTGGCTTCCAGAGCCGTGGTGATCTTCCGCAGGGCGGGCGAGGGCGACATCCTCAGGTGCGATTTGTTGACGCGGATGACGCGCCAGCCGGCCTCCATGATCGCGTCAAGACGGTCAACGTCCCAGTGATATTGCTCCTCGTCCGAGCGGTGCTGCTCGCCGTCATACTCCACCAGGACCCGGTACCCGCGAAAGACCAGATCTCCGGTCGCGATCTTGCGGCCGCGCCTGTCGAAAATCTCACCGTTGACCTCCGGTTCGGGTAGCCCGGCCCGCACGATCATCAGCCTGGTCGCTGTCTCCTTGGCTGAGTCCGTGCGGGGACGCACCGACTCGAAGGCTTCACGCAGCCTTTTCGCACCCCGTTGCCTGGTGTAGCGCAACACGCCAGCGCGCAGCTCAGCCATGGTTGCCAGCGGCCGCTTGCGTCTCACCAGCGCATCTCCCACCTCAATCAGGGTGTCCAACGCCAACAGGGTGGACAGCTGACACCAGGTGTCGACCGGAGCCGTCACCGGCACTCCGCTTACGACGACGACCCGAACACGGTCGCGCTGCACGTGGTGCCCCACCACCCCGCGGCCGCCGTGCCGCAACCCGGCGATGTGTGTCGACACGTGCACGCGTGGGTCGCGGGCAAGGCGCGGTGGCAGCGGCAAGCCGTGGATCAGCGCCGCACTGGAGTGGCTGAAAAACTGCTCACTGCTGAGATGGGGCAGGTATGCGCGGACATGGGCGAGCGGGTCAGTCGGGTCCAGGGGCGGGGAGCGGATCCCGTAGTACGGCGTGGCCAGGTCGTCGCCACGCATCCGCGCCCGCGTGACGCCTTCGGCCAACCCTTCTTGATGGCTGAATGCACGACCTCGTAGAGCCGTAGGTATCTCGGTGCGCCGCTTCATCCCCAGAGGATGCACCTAGGCTCCCTCGCCGCGCCGAACTTATCCCCAGCCCGCGCCCGGCATCCCGCGAGAGCGGTCGTGTGGCTGCTTCATCCCTGTGAGGCAGCCCTTTCGCCGCTCTCGCGGGAGGTGGGGGTAGGGGTGCTTTCGCGAGAGCGGTCGTGTGGCTGCTTCATCGCTGTGAGGCAGCCGTTTCACCGCTTTCGCGGGATGCCGGACGCGGGCCGCCGCGTGCTCGGGGCATGCGGGCCTGGAATGCTGCGTTCTGCCGGGCGGGGCATTGCCCAGGCACCGCTCCGGGGGCAGGATGCCACCGTGCGGGGGTTCGTCGAACCGGTGGTCCGCCACGGGCGGTGCAACGGGACGGACGGGCATGGGCGATCGGATTGCGATCATCGGCGGCGGAATCGTAGGGGTCGCTATCGCGCGGGCACTCGTATTACGCGGCTTCGGCGACGTCACCGTGTTCGAGAAGGAAGACCGGCTTGCCGCGCACCAGACCGGGCGCAACTCGGGGGTGGTGCACGCCGGTCTCTACTATCAGCCGGGCACGCTCAAGGCGCGGTTGTGCGCCGCGGGCCGGATCAGCATCCGCGACTACTGTGCCGAGAAGAACCTGCCCTACCGGGAGGTGGGCAAGCTCGTCGTCGCGGTCGACGAGTCCGAGCTGGCCGCCCTGGCCGACATCGAGCGCCGGTCACTGGCCAACGGGGTGCCCGACCTGGCCCGCCTCGACGGGCTCGACCGCCTCCGTGAGATCGAACCATCCGTCGCGGGCATCGCCGCGGTGCACTCGCCGCACACCGCGGCCGTGGACTACGGCGCGATCACCGAGGCGATGGCCGAGGATGTCCGCAGCCACGGCGGCACCATCCTGACCGGCCACGAGGTCGTGGCGTTGCACATCGAAGGCCAGACCGTGCGGGTGCGCACGCGCGACTCCGAGTATCTCGTTGACCGAGTGATCGCCTGCGCCGGGCTGCAGTCCGACGTGGTGGCGCACCTGGTCGGCGCGGACCCGTCGCCGAAGATCCTGCCGTTCCGCGGTGAGTACTGCGCGCTGGCTGCCGCCCGCACCGACCTGGTGCGCGGCATGATCTACCCGGTGCCCGACCCTCGATTCCCGTTCCTCGGCGTGCACTTCACTCGCGGTGTCTACGATGACGTGCACGTGGGGCCCAACGCGGTGCCGGCGCTCGCCCGTGAGGGCTACACCTGGCTGACCATCTCACCGAAAGACACCTGGGACTCGCTGCGCTGGCCGGGGGCCGGCACTCTCGCGAAACAGCACTGGCGGATGGGACTGGACGAGATCAGCGGCTCCCTGCTGAAACCGTTGTATTACCGCAAGGCCCGCCGGTTCATCCCCGAACTCAGGATGAACGACCTCACGAGCAAGACCGCCGCCGGGGTGCGCGCCCAGGCCTGGGGCCGGGACGGCGCCCTTCTGGACGATTTCGCGGTCGACCAGGTCGGCCCGGTCACCCTGCTGCGGAACGCCCCGTCACCGGCCGCGACGTCGTCGATGGCGATCGCCGATCACCTGATCGAACACTACGTTTTCGCCCGCACGACCGACTAACCGACGGGGCGGGGCACCCTCGCCGGCGCTCGCTGCCCCTCTGCTGGCGCTACCCGCCACGGACGGGGCGGCAATGACCTGCCTACTCGCTGAGGTTGTCGCTGAGGATCTCGAGCACGGCCGAGCGAGTCACCCGGGCGCGGTCGCCCAGGCGGGCCGCCACCACCTCCACCAGCGCTTCGATCAGGATCGCGTGCGGCACCCGCGACGTGTGCTCGAGTTCGTGCCGGAAGGTACCCCGGGCCGGCGCCACAACCAGGGCGACGTCGGCCAGGCTGACCAGCGGCGAGGTGGCGAACGATGTGATGATCAGCACCGTCGCTCCGGTCTGCCGGGCCGCACGCGCGGCCTTGAGGCTCGCCTCGCTCGCACCGCTGCCGCTGATGATCAGCACCGCATCGGCCCCGGTCAACTGCCGGGCCGCGATCTGCTGCCCGATCGGGTCGGCCACGAACTCGGTGGGCCGGCCGATCGCGGTGAGCCGCATGCCCACGTCCAGCGCCAGCGGTGAGGACAGCCCGCTGGCCAGCGCCAGCAACCGTCCCGCCCCCACGATGGTGCTCACGGCCCGCTCCACAGCATCCTCACCGAGCACACTCGCGATGCGCGGCAGCGTCGCGGCCAGCGCGTCGATATCCGCGCGGATGGCGCCCAGCGCGGATTCGCCGTAGTCCCGCTCGCTCACCAGCGTCTGCGCGAGCTCCCGGGTGAGGGCCACCCGCAGCTGGGCGAAACCGCGGTAGCCCAGCTTCTGGCAGGTGCGGATGACGCTCGACCGAGCCACCCCGGCCCGGTCGGAGAGGTCCTGCGCGGTCATCTCCACCACGCCCTCGGCGTCGGAGAGGATCAACCCGACCACGCTGAGCTCGCTGGGCTGCAGGGAATTTTGCACGGTGGCGATGCGGGTCGTCACAGTGGCGTCGTCGTTACCGGTCCAGCTCACGAACGGATGCTCCTTCGGTTATGCGCCGGCGCAGGGCGCCGGACACGGCATCGATGCTCATCGTCACGACAACCACCACGAGGAGCAGCATCCCCACCGTCGACCACTCGCGATACTGAGTGTACGAGGTGAGCATGTCGCCGATGCCGCCGACACCGATCAGGCCGAGTATTGCGGATGCGCGCACGTTGATCTCGAATCGGTACAACCAGAACGAGATGAAGTCGGGCATCGCCTGGGGCCAGACGCCCCAACGGATCACCTCCGGGGTCGACCCGCCCGCCGCGCGCACGGCCTCGAGGGGCCCGGGGTCGACACTCTCGATGGCCTCGTACCCCCACTTGCCCAGCGTGCCGACGCTGTTCACGGCCAGCGCGAGCGCCCCGGTAAGCGGTGTCAGGCCGGTCACCGACAGGATGGCGATGGCGATGATGATCTCCGGCACCGCCCGAATGACCGAGAACAAGAGGCGCAACGCGCCACGGGCCGGTGCGGGGGCGAAACCGCGCGCGGCGAGAAAGCTCAGCGGCAGCGAAATCACCAGGCCGATGACCGTGCCCACCCAGGCCATCTGCACGGAGCGCCAGGTCTGCAGCAGCGCCTCGCCGATTTTGTCCCAGTTCGGATTGGCGAACATCAGCCAGAGATAGCGCACGATCTCGCCGGGCAGGCTGCCCAGCCTGGCCCAGTTGATGTCGACCGACCAGAACGCGACGATCACGATGACCGTCACCACGACGGCGGCGGTCAGCCGGCCCCGCGAGCTGGGCTTGGCCGGCAACACGAGGGCGCGGGTGGCGGGCGGGGAGGAGATGAGAGCGGTCATACCAGCCTCCGTCGGATAGCGGCGCTGACCGAGTCGATGACGACGACCACCACGAGGATCTCGAGGATGATCAGCGACAGTTGGTCATAGCGGTAGAAGGTGCGCACGGCATCGATGAGCAGGCCGAGCCCGCCCGCGCCCACGAGGCCGAGCACTGTCGAGGCGCGCACGTTGAGTTCGAGCACATACAGGGTTTGGTTCACGAACGCGGGCCAGGCATCCGTCAGCGCGATGGCGCGGTTGATCTGCAGCTGGCTGCCGCCGGCGGCGCGGCCGGCTTCGAGCGGTCCGGCGTCGTTCACCTCGATCGACTCCGACACCATTTTCACGATGATGCCCACGTTGAACAGCACCAGCGCGATAATGCCGGGCAGCGCGCCCACTCCCACCATCGCCACCAGCACGGATGCGTAGAGCAGGTCAGGAATCGACCGCACCGCGTTGAGCACGGTCTTGACCACACCGCGGGTGTACCGGTTCGGATTAGTCAGCCGCGCCGCCCAGAGGCTGAGCGGCAGCGAGACGACGGCCCCCACGAAGGTGGCGATCACGGCCATCTGCAGGGTCTCCACCAGGGGTGGAATGGTGCGCGGGAAGAACGTCCAGTCCGGTCGCAGCAGGGCGAGCACCTTGTCGGCGCCGTTCTGCCAGTTGCGCACTATCGCGTCGAAGCTGAACGCGATGCCCCACTGCGGACTCAGCGTGACTGCCGTGATGAGCAGTACCACGGCCAGGCCCAGCCAGGGTTTCCACCGTCCGCGCGGCTTCGGCGGTAGAACCAACGGTGCCAGGGCGCTCATCAGCCGAGCACATCCTCGTGTTGGATGGACCGGCCGTAGATGGTCTCGAACACGGCGTCGGAGGCGGTGGCGGCCGGGCCGTCGTAGACGACCTCGCCCGCGCGCAGCCCGATCAGCCGGGTGCCGTAGGTGCGGGCCAGGTCCAGCAGGTGCAGGTTGGTGAGCACCGTGATGCCCAGGTCCTGGTTGATCCGGCGCAGGTCCCGCATCACGCCGTGCGCGGTGGGCGGGTCCAGGCTGGCGACGGGTTCGTCGGCGAGCACCAGCTTGGGCTGTTGGGCCAGGGCGCGGGCGATGGCCACCCGCTGCTGCTGACCGCCCGAGAGCGTGGACGCGCGGTCATATGCCTTCGCGAGAATACCGACGCTGTTCAGCGCCTCGTAGGCGATCTGCTTGTCGTCTGCCCGGTAGAGGCCGAGCAGGGTGCGCCAGGTGGGTGTGTGGGCGAGCCGGCCCACGAGCACGTTGTTCAGCACGCTCGCGCGCCGGGCCAGGTTGAAGCCCTGGAAAATCATGCCTATCTCGCCGCGCAGCTGCCGTAGTTCCCGGCCGCGGGCGGTCTCCAGGTGGCGTTCGCCTACCTCGAGGGTGCCGGAGCTGATCGGCACGAGCCCGTTGATGGTGCGGATCAGGCTGCTCTTACCGGAGCCTGACAGTCCCACCACGGAGACCATCTCGCCGGCTTCGATGTTGAGGGACACGTCCTTCAGCGCGACGACCCCGTTGGGGTAGCGCACGTTGACGTCCCGCATCCGGATCGACCACGGCGCGGCGGCCGGGGTGTGCACCCCGGCCGCCGCGCTTTCGTGAAGGTCAGTCATCGGCTACTGCAGTCCCAGCTTCGTGGCCGCGTCGGCGACGACGGTGAGCGTCGACGGGTCGGCGGGCGCGAGCTTGGTGATGGAGTAGATCGAGGTGAGAACGGCGGAACCCTCTTCGGTGCTGGAGTAGTCGGCCAGGGCGGTGGTGATCTTCTCCTGCAGCTCGGGGGAGAGGCTCTCGGTGAGGGCCACGCCGTCGTTGGGGATCTCGTCGGTCAGTGCGAACACGACGACCTTCTCGCCCACGTCGGGCTTGTCCTTGGCCACGATGGTGCGGGCATCCCAGAAGCTGAAGCCCACTTCGGCGTCACCGTTGTAGACGGCGAGCACGGATGCGTCGTTGGTGGTCACCGGGATCTGCTCGATGTCGGCGTCGGTGTCCAGGCCCGCGTTCTTCAGTGCGAGGACCGGGTAGATGTAGCCGGCGGGCGAGCCCGGGCCGAGCAGGGCCACCTTGGCGCCGGTGACCTTCTTGATGGAGTCCAGCCCGGCCGGGCCGGCGAGGGCGTCTGCGCCGTTGCAGAACAGCATGCCGTCGCGCTCCACCGGGGTGTCGTCGCAGTACTTGTCGGGGTTGTTGGTCATGAACTGCGCCGGGTAGGTGATGTTGCCGTTACGTTCGGTCTGCAACACCACGGATGCGCCGTACATGTCGCTGGCCTGCCAGAGCTGCAGGGACGGTAGGAAGCCGATCTGAGCCTGGTCGGCGCCCATCGCCTCGACGGCGGCCTGGTAGTCCTTGGAGACGACGCCGGTGACGGGGATGCCGAGGGCCTCGGTGAGCATGTCGGTGAGGGGCTTGGCGGTGTCGACGAGCCCGGCCTGGTCCTGCGAGGGCACCAGGGCCAGGGTGAGCGAGGCGGGGTCGGCGGCCGGGGCGGGCGTGCTGTCCGCGGCCGAGTCGCTGGTGGCGCAGCCGGTGAGGGCGACGGCGGCGAAGGATGCCGCGGCGATGAAGGAGAGTGCTTTCTTGGGGATCACTGGTCAGCCTTTTCTGTGGTGAGAACGGTGGAGGGAAGGGTGCTGGAAGTGGAGTCGAGCCAGCCGCGCAGAGCCGGGTAAAGCTCGTGCAGGTGTTCGGCCCGGTAGGTGGGGGTGGCGGGGGAGGGCCGGTGGGCGCCGACGAGGGCGGTGGTCGCTCCGCGACGATAGGCAGGCGCGAGGTCGTTCTCCCAGACGTCGCCGATGCTGGCGAGGTTGGTCGAGCTCGCTCCGACGGGCAGCCTGGTGAGCAGGCTGTCCAGCAGCGGGTCGAATCCGGCGGGCTTGCCCACGTCGGTGTGCACGACGTCGAACGCCCCGGTCAGACCGAGCGCGGCGAGGGCTTCGTCGATGCGGATGGCGGGGGCGTTGGTCGCGAGCACCAGGTAGGCAGCCGGGCGCGCCTCGGCGAGGAAATCCGCCAGGCCGGCCGGCGCGGTGACCGGAGCGGCGTTGGTGGCGAGCTGGTGCCTGCTGGCCAGGTACGCAGCGCTGCGGGCGCTCGCGCTAACGTCGTAATGCGCGGCCAGGAGGCGCACCAGGTCATACCCGTCGATCGGCTGCCCGTCCGGGCAGGTTGTCGCCGAGGGGGTGGCGGAGATGTTGTCTTCGAAGCGACCCAGGAAGTCGACGGCCTGTGCGGTGGGCAGCCCGCCGGCGATGAATCGTGCGTAGGAACGAATCGGTCCGTGCCCGAGGGAGACAGTCCCATCGAAGTCGAAGACCAACACCCGTTCGCGAAAAGCCACGTTTTACTCAATCCTGTTCCAGCGCCCCGGTGGACGCATGGTTCATGTTAGGAGTGTCGTATGGACCAAATGACCGCGCCAGGTGAACACCATGTAAACCTTCGGTCCCGGCCGGTTGGCGAGCTGTGCCTACGATGGGCAGATGATGTTCGAGCAGATCGCCCGCGATGCCGAGACCGGCCGTTTCGACGACTGGGCGCTGTCCACGGTGATCGACGAAAACGTCCAGTCCCCCGTGATCTCTAAGGCCGAGTTCCTCAGGCTGCATGCTGCGGCAGGGCTTGCAGCGACCTGGCCGATCGGCAACGCCGGCCTGTTACACGTCTACGGGTACCTCCTATCGACCGTGGTGACACCGTTCGGCCTCAAGGGCGACCGTTGGCGCAACGGAGAGCTGGCCGGCCATTTCAGTCTGGCGCCCACGGCATTCCTGCTCGACGCGGCGGATGCGGGAGGCCAGACGGTACTCGAGCGGGTGACGGATGCGGCGCTGCCGCACCTGGCGAACCCTGCGGGCTCCCGCGGCGACGTTCTGGTCATCGACGACGAGGTTCCCGGTGAGGCGACGTTCTTCCGCACGACCGTGGTGAGCGCACCCGGCCAGCCCGGCGCGGCCCTGATTTACGGCGTGAGTGAGGGCGACCGGATGCGCGTGGTCACGGCTTTCCCGCTGGCCCACCCGACCCCGGCGTCGCTGGACGCCCTCGCGGCGGAGCCGCCGCGGATGCGCTACAACGCCGCCCTGACCGCGCTTCCCCCGCTTCCCCCGCTGCGCCGCCGTCCCTGAGGCGCGCACGGCCTCGCGCTCGCGGTCGCGGCTGCGCGCGAGAGCGGCCGATCGGTCGCCTCAGCGGTGCCGAAGCAACCCTTACCCCGCTTTCGCGGATGTTGCTCCCCGCGAGAGCGGCCGATCGGTTGCTTCAACTCGCCGAGGCGACCACACGCCCGCTTTCGTGGAGCTTGCCGCTCGCGAGAGGCGCAGCGGTTACGCGAACGCGTTCGGCAGGGTGCTGCGGTGACGGGACTGCAGCTCGGTCAGCGGCACCGTGAAGTAGTCCTGAATCTCCAGGACCGGGGCGGTGGCATCCGTCACGCCGATGCGCAGCACCGGGTAGTCGCGGCCCTCGCAGAGACCCATGAACTTCACGTCGTCCTCACGCGGGACCGAGACCAGTACGCGGCCGGTCGACTCCGAGAACAGGGCCACGGATGCGTCGACGCCGTCGCGCTCGAGGATGTCGCCGAGCCAGACCCGCGCGCCGACACCGAAGCGGAGCACGGCCTCGGCGAGGGCCTGGGCGAGGCCACCCGTCGAAAGGTCGTGCGCGCTGTCGATGAGGGCCTCGATCGACGCGGCGTGCAGCAGGCCGGCGAGGTCGGCTTCACGGCCGAGGTCCACCACCGGCGGCCTGCCGCCGAGGTGGTCGTGCACCACTGCACTCCACGCGGAGCCGTCGAGCTCCTCGCGGGTGATGCCGAGCAGGTAGATGTTGTGTCCGTCGTCCTGCCAGCCGCTGGGCACCCGGCGGGCCACGTCGTCGATCACGCCGAGCACGGCCACGACCGGGGTCGGGTGGATCGGCTGGTCGCCGGTCTGGTTGTAGAACGAGACGTTGCCGCCGGTGACCGGGATCTCCAGCTCGAGGCAGCCATCCGCGAGGCCCTCAACGGCCTGGGAGAACTGCCACATGACCTCGGGGTTCTCCGGCGAGCCGAAGTTGAGGCAGTCGCTGATGCCCACCGGCACCGCGCCGGTGACGGCCACGTTGCGGTACGCCTCGGCCAGGGCCAGCTGCGCGCCGCGGTACGGGTCGAGCTGGCAGTAACGGCCGTTGGCGTCGGTGGAGATGACGAAGCCGAGGCCGGACTCTTCGTCGATGCGGATCATGCCGGCGTCGTCGGGGAAGGACAGGGCGGTGTTGCCCATCACGTACCGGTCGTACTGGTCGGTGATCCAGCTCGGGTCGGCCAGGTTGGGCGAGCCGAGCAGCGCGAGGAACTGCTCCTGCAGTGTCGCGGCATCCGTCGCCCGCGGCAGCGCAGAGGCGGAGTCGGCCTGCAGGGCGTCGATCCAGGTGGGGTAGGCCACCGGGCGGTCGTAGACCGGGCCGTCGACGGCGACGGTGCGCGGGTCGACGTTGACGATCTCTTCACCGTGGAAGTCGATGATCAGGCGGCCGGAGTCGGTGACCTCGCCGAGCACGCTGGTCTCCACGTCCCACTTCTCGACCACGGCGAGGAAGCCGGCGAGCTTCTCCGGCGTGACGACGGCCATCATGCGTTCCTGGCTCTCGCTCATCAGGATCTCTTCGGCCGTGAGCGAAGGGTCGCGCAGCAGCACCTTCTCCAGCTGGATGTACATGCCGCCGTCGCCGTTGGAGGCCAGCTCGCTGGTGGCGCAGGAGATTCCCGCGGCGCCCAGGTCCTGGATGCCCTCGACGAGCTTCTCGCGGTAGAGCTCGAGGCAGCACTCGATGAGCACCTTCTCGGCGAACGGGTCGCCCACCTGCACGGCGGGGCGCTTGGTCGGGCCGCCCTCGCTGAAGGTGTCCGAGGCCAGAATGGAGGCGCCGCCGATGCCATCGCCGCCGGTGCGGGCTCCGAAGAGCACCACCTTGTTGCCGGCGCCCGAGGCGTTGGCCAGGTGCAGGTCCTCGTGGCGCAGCACGCCAACGGAGAGCGCGTTGACCAGCGGGTTGCCCTGATAGACCTTGTCGAACCAGGTCTCGCCGCCGATGTTGGGCAGGCCCAGGCAGTTGCCGTAGAAGCTGATGCCGGAGACCACACCGTGCACGACACGGGCGGTGTCGGGGTCGTTGATGTCGCCGAAGCGGAGCGCGTCCATCACGGCGACCGGGCGGGCGCCCATCGAGATGATGTCGCGCACGATGCCGCCGACGCCGGTCGCGGCGCCCTGGAACGGCTCGATGTAGGACGGGTGGTTGTGTGACTCGATCTTGAAGGTGACCGCCCAGCCCTCGCCGACGTCGAGAACGCCGGCGTTCTCGCCCATGCCCACCATCAGGTTCTTCTTCATGGCGGGGGAGACCTTGTCGCCGAACTGGCGCAGGTACTTCTTCGAGCTCTTGTATGAACAGTGCTCGCTCCACATGACGGAGTACATGGCGAGCTCACCCGACGTCGGGCGGCGGCCCAGGATGGTACGGATCTCGGCGTATTCGCCGGGCGTCAGCCCGAGGGCAGCGTACGGCTGCTCCTTCTCCGGAGTGTTGATCGCGTTGGTCACGGTGTCAGCGACGCCGCGGGAGGATGTATTGGAAACAGCGGTCACGAGTGGCGTTCTCCCAGAGATAGCGGATGCTTGACCCGCTTAGTCTACCGGGCGGGGTGTGCTTCGATCCGGATCCGAGCCCGCTCGAGCCTGGCTGCCGGCCCCGCGCGATCCGGGCCCGGCAGCCCGCGCCCGCGGTTGCGGACAACGCGCGCTACCCTCGAGCCATGACATTCGCGAATGTAGGCACGCTTGAGACAGTTCCCGGCAAGCGCGACGAGCTCGTCGCGCATCTCGTGCGCCGAAACGACAGCCTGGCTGTGGCCGGGTGCCTCTCCTACGAGGTCGGCGTAAACGACGACGAACCGAACTCAGTGTTCGTCGTGGAGCTCTGGGAGAACGCGGCAGCACACCGGGCGTCACTGGCTCTGCCCGAGGTGCAAGCCTCGATCGGCGCAGCCCGCCCGCTGCTCACAGGCACGTTCGGCGGCTTCCGCTTCGACGTCGTCGGGTCGCCGCTGCGCGACTGACGTCAGCGCCGGCCGGCGAGGGGGAGCGCGGTTAGGCGCCGCCGCCGGGCGGGCCCATCACGAGCAGGGTGGTGAACACGGCCACCAGGCCCACCACGAGCACGGATGCGAGCAGCACCGGTCGCGCCAGCCCCAACCGCAGCAGTCGGCTCACCAGGGTGTGGTCGCGGGGGTCGTCCGTGGCCTCCCGGCGCCAGGTGCCGTCGAGCAGGTCGCGGCGCTCGAGCCAGCGGTCGAACGGGATCGTCGCATACGGCACCACGGCGGTGGCCACGGCGAGCAACATCAGCCGGGGCCGCCAGCGCTGGTTCACGCCCACGAGCACGGCCGTGATCCCGTAGGCCAGGAACACCAGTCCGTGCACGAAGCCGCCCACCCGCACGGCGCCGTCACCGAAGTCGCCGGGGGTGAAGACGTACTTGAGCAGCATCGCGGTGATCAGGATGGTCCAGGTGATCGCCTCGGCGATGGACAGGATGCGGTAGAGCAGGCGGGGTGACACGGGGTGGGACTCCGTAAGACAGAGGTGGACCGGTAGGGTCCCAGCCTGTCATCTTCGTCTGAGCGGAGCATCCGTCGAAGGTTTGACCCTTGGTCAGACCACTGTGTCAGCATGAGGAGATGACGTACCTTCCCGCAGACACCCGTTACGACTCCATGCCCTACCGCCGCACCGGGCAGAGCGGCCTCAAGCTGCCCGCAATCTCGCTGGGCCTGTGGCAGAACTTCGGCGATGGCGCCCCGGTTGAGACGCAACGCGCCATCCTGCGCCGCGCCTTCGACCTCGGCATCACCCACTTCGACCTGGCCAACAACTACGGCCCGCCCTACGGCAGCGCCGAGACGAACTTCGGTCGCATCTTCGCCGAGGACTTCTCCGCCCACCGCGACGAGACCGTCATCTCCACCAAGGCCGGCTACGACATGTGGCCCGGACCATACGGTGACTTCGGCTCGCGCAAGTACCTGCTGTCCAGCCTCGATGCGTCGCTGAACCGGATGGGCCTGGACTACGTCGACATCTTCTACTCCCACCGCGCCGACCCGGACACCCCGCTCGAGGAGACCATGGGCGCGCTGCACACGGCCGTCACGAGCGGCCGGGCGCTGTACGCCGGCATCTCCTCGTACTCGCCCGAGCGCACCCGGCAGGCCGCCGAGATCCTCGCCGACCTCGGCACGCCGCTGCTGATCCACCAGCCGTCCTACTCGATGTTCAACCGCTGGGTCGAAGACGGCCTGCTCGACACCCTCGACGACCTCGGCGTCGGCTGCATCGCCTTCTCCCCGCTGGCACAGGGGCTGCTCACCGACCGTTACCTGAACGGGGTGCCGGAGGGCTCCCGCGCGTCGCAGGCCGGTTCGATGAGCCGCGACATGGTGAACGATGCCACGGTGGGGCGTATCCGTGCCCTGACCGAGATCGCGGATGCGCGTGGCCAGTCGCTCGCGCAGCTCGCGCTGTCGTGGGTACTCAGGCGCCAGACCGTCACCTCGGCCCTCGTGGGGGCCTCCTCGGTCACGCAGCTGGAGACCAACGTCGCGGCGATCGACAACCTCGTCTTCACCGACGAGGAGATCGCCGCGATCGACGCACATGCCGTGGACCTGGGCATCAACCTCTGGGAGCCGTCCAGCGCCGTCTAGTCAGCGCCGTCTACTCCACCGAGTTGCCCCTTAACGGACGAATTGCCCCGGCGCACCGGGGCAACTCGTCCGAAACAGGGCAACTCGGCCCCGAGAAAACTACGCGTTGACCAGCGAACGCTCGATCACCGAGGTGAAGAACGCGAGCCCGTCCACGCCGCTGCGCATCGCGGCAGCGGTGTCGGGGCCGAAGCCGGGCTCCACGGCATGCTCGGGGTGCGGCATCAGGCCAACGACGTTGCCGCGGGCATTGCTGATGCCGGCGATCTCGTTGAGCGAGCCGTTCGGGTTCACGTCGAGGTAGCGGGCGATCACGCGGCCCTCGCCCTCGAGGCGGGCCAGGGTGTCGGCGGAGGCGATGAAGCCGCCCTCGCCGTTCTTCAGCGGGATGGTGATCTCCTGGTCGGCGGTGAAGCCGTTGGTCCAGGCGGTGTCGGTGTTCTCGATGCGCAGGCGCTGGTCGCGGCAGATGAACGCGCCGGCCTCATTGCGGATCAGCCCGCCCTCGAGCAGGTGCGCCTCGGTGAGCATCTGGAAGCCGTTGCAGATGCCGAGCACGGGCATCCCCTTGTTCGCGGCGTCGATGACCTCGGCCATGATCGGCGACAGGCTGGCGATCGCACCGCAGCGCAGGTAGTCGCCGTAGCTGAACCCACCGGGCAGCACGAGGGCGTCCACGCTGTGCAGGTCGTGCTCGCCGTGCCACAGGGCCACCGGCGTCGCGCCGGCCAGGCGGATGGCGCGC
The DNA here is from genome assembly GCF_004402435.1 of Cryobacterium sp. TMB1-7. Lineage (NCBI taxonomy): Bacteria > Bacillati > Actinomycetota > Actinomycetes > Micrococcales > Microbacteriaceae > Cryobacterium > Cryobacterium sp. TMB1-7. Next base: position 44,644 of record NZ_SOFZ01000014.1, on the reverse strand, counting down.
TGGGCGTCGCGGTCGTCGAGCGAGCCCGGGAAGGTGACGACGCCGATGCGCATCAGTGCGTTTCCCCGGCGGCGACCTCGAGCACGAAGATGCTGGTGACGTCCTCGATCACGGAGTTGGACAGCACGGTGTCGGCGAGTTCCTGCACCTCGGCGAGCAGCGCGGCGTCCGCGGGGCCCTCCACGGTGAGTTCGAACCGCTTGCCGACGCGCACGCCGGTGAACTCGGTCTTGCCGAGGCGGCGGAGGGCGCCGGCGACGGCCTTGCCCTGGGGATCGAGCAGTTCTGCCTTGGGCATAACTTCTACGACGATGGTTGGCATGGCTCACTCCGTAAAACGTCGGGGGCGGATGCGTCGATTCTACAGGCCCGAAGGGGAGCCGAGTCCGGCCTGGCCGAGCAGGATACCGCGCAGCACGTCACGCACGGCCGCGACGCCGTCATAGGTCTCCACGAAGCTGGTGCTCAGCGGCGACAGCCCGATCCGCAGGCCCTCCGGCGCGCGGAAGTCCGGGATCACGTCGTGCTCCCAAAGGATCCGAGTGACCTGGCGCATGGCGGGATGGTCCACGGTGATGTGGCCGCCGCGGTGGGTGTGCTCGCGTGGGGACGCCACGGTGACGCCCATCGGCACCAGCCAGGCATCCACCAGGTCCAGCGCGAACTCGGTCAGTGCCACCGACTTGGCGCGCACCTCGTCGATGCCCACCTCGTCGATCATGGCGATGGTGTCCTGCATGGCGAGCATGCCCACGATCGCGGGCGTGCCGCTCATGAAGCGGCGGATGCCTGCGGCCGGCACGTACTCCGGCCCCATCGCGAACACGTCGGCGGCGCCCATCCAGCCCTGGATCGGCTGGGTCAGGTCCGGTTGCAGCTCGGCACGCACATAGCCGAACGCGGGGGCGCCGGGTCCGCCGTTGAGGTACTTGTAGCTGCAGCCCACGGCCAGGTCGACGCCGTCGAGGTCGAGATTCACCGGCACGGAGCCGGCCGAGTGGCAGAGGTCCCAGAGCACCAGGGCGCCGGCCTCGTGCACGGCGGCGGTGATCGCGGGCACGTCGGCGAGGTAGCCGGAGCGGTAGGCCACGTGGCTGAGCACCACGAGCGCGGTCTGCGGGCCCACCACGGCGCGCACCTGGTCCACGGTGACCCCGCCGGTGCTGCTCGACTCGATCCAGCGCAGGGTGAGGCCGCGCTCCGCGGCGATGCCGGCGAGCACGTACCGGTCGGTGGGGAAGTTGTCGGTGTCGAGCACGATCTCGCTGCGCTGCGGCAGCGAGTCGACGGCGGCCCGGGCGAGCTTGTAGAGGGTCACGGTGGTGGAGTCGCCGATGTATACCTGGCCGGGGCCGGCGCCGAGGGCGGCCGTGCCGAGCGCGTCGCCGATGGTCAGCGGCAGTGCCATCCACTCGTCGTCCCAGCCGCGGATCAGCCGGGTTCCCCAGGCGGTGCCGAGGAACTCGGTGATGCGCGCCACGCTGGCGATGGTGGGGCGGCCCAGGGAATTGCCGTCGAGGTAGACGATCGACGGGGCGTCGGGGCCGGCCGCGGCGGTGTCGTCCAGGCCCACGAACCGGCGGCGGTAGTGGCCGAGCCCGTCGATGCGGTCCATCCGCCGGGCGAACGCGAGGTGGGCGTCGAGGCCCTCGGCGACGGTGCTGTCGTGCTGGGTCATGTTCTGAGGTCCTCGAGGTCGGGCCGGGGGAGCGCGCGGGCGGCGAAGCGGCGGGGTGACTTCGGCCGGTTCCCGCGACTAACGGTAACCCGCGAGGTCGGCATCGTGGGGGCGACCGGCGGTGTCATGCCGACCGGGGTGTTCAGCGGCCCACGATTCCGAGTCTGTAGGCGAGGATCACGGCCTCGACCCGATCGCGGAGGCCCTGCTTGAACAACACCCGCCCCACGTGCGCCTTGACCGTCGATTCGTCGATCCCATCGACGGTGGTTCGTTGGCCCTAGCGTTGCGTGAGCGTGCGTGCCTCAACCATGTGTGTTCTTTCGCATTCCAATCACGCTAGGAGCCCGGCGCGCGCACCACATCGGCCCACGGTCCACAGTTCGTGGCGGGCGCGCGGTACCCCAGTACTGGGTGCAGCCGGGCGGGCGGACCCGCCAGGCCGCTGGGCGCCGCCCCGCCGGCCCGGGTTGCGGGGAGGCTTCCCTCCGCGACCTCGCAGGAAGGGGATCTAGAATCGACCCCATGACTACCTCTGCCCGGCCCCCGCAGGACGCGTCCCAACCGCGGCGCCGCGACGCCCGGCAGAACCGGGAACGTCTCATCGACGAAGCCCGCAGCATGATCGCCGAGCACGGCGTCGACGCCTCGCTCGAAGAGATCGCCCGCCGCGCCGATGTGGGCGTTGCCACCCTCTACCGCAACTTTCCCACCCGCGACGACCTGGTCAGGGCCCTGTACGACATCGCCCTCGCCGAACTGTTCGCCGTGCGCGGTGAGATCGAGGCGGCACCGTCGGCCTGGGCGGGTGTGGTGCTCTACACCGAGCGCCTCGCCGAATGGCTGGTGGCCGACCCGTCGCTGCCGCCGATCCTCAAGCGGATGGCGACCATCGATCCCACGGCCCGGCCTTCTGTTGAGCTCGAGAGCTTCATCGCCGCCCTCGTGCTGCAGGCCAAGAAAGACGGCGAGTTGCGCCCGGATGTCGACTCGATGGACCTGGCCGTGCTCGTCACCATGATCGGGTCGCTGGGCACCCTCGGCGGCGGTTACACCGGCCAGTGGCGCCGGCAGCTCTCCCTCGTTCTCGACGGGCTGCGGATGCCGGAGAAGCCCCGACCCAAGCTGCCCGGGCGACCGCTGAGCGTCAAGGAGTTCCAGGCCACGGTGCACGGCCTCACCCGCCGCGCCAAACGCGCCGCCCGAGGCTCCCGCTCCGCTACCTGATCCACCCGCCCCGGTCGGGCCCATGCCCACTTGTGGCACGTGTTGGTGCCCGCGGCAGGTGTAGTGCCCCGCGGCCCGTGTCTCAACCCGTGCCGCCGCAGACAACCCGTGCCGCCGGATCGACGGAGTGCTGCGAGGTCCCCGCTACGCGGCGGTCAGCAGCCCGAGCAGCTCCCGGTACCGGGCCGCGGTCTGCGCCACGATCTCGGCGGGCAGCTCCGGCGGGGTGCCGGTCTGGTCCCAGTTCGCGGCCAACCAGTCGCGCACGATCTGCTTGTCGAAGCTGGCCATGCGCTCACTGGGGGTGGCACCGTCCAGCCATCGCGCCGCATCCCAGTACCGGCTGGAGTCGCTGGTGAGCACCTCGTCGCCGAGAGTCAGCAGACCGGTGGCGCGGTCGGCGCCGAACTCGAACTTGGTGTCGGCCAGGATCACGCCGGCGGTTTCCGCGATCACGGAGGCCCGGTTGAAGATCTCCAGCGATGCGTCCCGCAGCGCCGCGGCCACGTCGGCGCCCACGAGTTCCACGGTGCGCTCGAACGAGATGTTCTCGTCGTGCTCGCCCATCGGGGCCTTCCACGCCGGCGTATAGATCGGTTCGGGCAGCCTGTCGCCGTTCTGCAGGCCGTCGGGCAGCGGGATGCCGCAGACAGTCTGGCTGGCGACGTACTCGAGCCAGCCGGAGCCGGTGAGGTAGCCGCGCACGACGCACTCGATCGGGTACATGTCCAGGGTCTTGCAGAGCATCGCCCGGCCGGCGACGGCGGCGGGGATCAGGCTCGACGCATCAACCCGGTGGTCGGGTACGAGGTGGTTGGGCACACCGTCGAGCTGGTCGAACCACCACAGGCTCAGGGTGGTGAGCAGTTCGCCCTTGCCGGGGATGCCCGGTTCGAGGACGTGGTCGAACGCGCTCACCCGGTCGCTGGCCACGACGAGGACCCGGTCGGCGTCGGCCAGGCCGGTCGCACCGTCCGGCACGTACAGGTCGCGCACCTTGCCCGAGTAGACGTGCTGCCAGCCCGCCAGGGCCAGAGCGGCCATTAGTTCGCGACCTTGGCGGCGATGTCTCCACGGTGCTGAGAACCCTCGAGCCCGATCAACCCGACGGCCTCGTAGGCACGCGCGCGGGCCTCGGTGAAGTCGGCGCCAACGGCCACGACGCTGAGCACCCGGCCGCCGGTGGCGACCATCGCCGAACCGGCCAGGGCGGTCGCGGCGTGCGCGATGCTCACACCGGTCACGGTCGCGGCCTCGGCCAGCCCGGTGATCACGCGTCCGGTCACGGGGGTCTCCGGGTAGTTCTCGCTGGCGATCACCACGGTCACGGCGGCGTCGGTGGAGAACTCCGGGCGGGGCAGCCCGGCCAGTTCTCCGGTCGAGGCGGCCAGCAGCAGGCCGGACAGCGGCGTCACCAGGCGCGGCAGCACCACCTGGGTCTCCGGGTCGCCGAAGCGTGCGTTGAATTCGATTACCCGGATGCCGGCATCCGTGAGAATCAGCCCGCAGTAGAGCAGCCCGATGAACGGGGTGTCCTCGGCGGCGAGCCGGCGCACGGTGGGCAGCGCGATCGTCTTGATGACCTCGTCGACGAAAGCGGTCTCGCTGCCGAAGCCGGTATCGAGCCAGGGCAGAGGCGAGTAGGCGCCCATGCCGCCGGTGTTGGGGCCCTCGTCATTGTCGGCGAGGCGCTTGTAGTCCTGGGCGGGGGAGAGCGGCAGCACGGTGTGGCCGTCGCTGAGGAAGAAGAGGGACACCTCCTGGCCGGAGAGGAACTCTTCGACGAGCACGGCGCCGTGCTGCAACCAACGCACCGCGTGGGCGAGGGCGTCATCACGGTCGGTGGTGACGAGCACACCCTTGCCGGCGGCCAGGCCGTCGGCCTTCACCACGTAGGGAGCGCCGTACTCGTCGAGGGCGCCCTGCGCCTCGGCGAGGTTGCCCGCGCGCACGGCGCGGCCGGTGGGCACGCCGGCCTCGTCCATGATGCGCTTGGCGAAGGTCTTGCTGCCCTCGAGGGCGGCGGCGGCCTGGCCCGGGCCGAACACGGGGATACCGCGGGTGCGCAGGGCGTCGGCGACGCCGGCCACCAGCGGTGCCTCGGGCCCCACCACGACGAGGTCGATGTTGTGTTCCTGCGCGAAGTTCGTCACCACGTCTGAGTCGGTGGGATCAAGATCGACCACGGGTACGTCGGCGGCGATGCCGGCGTTGCCGGGGGCGGCGATCACGTGTGGTCGCGGCTCCTCACGCAGGAGGGCAGTGACGATGGCGTGCTCGCGGGCACCGGAACCGAGGACCAATATTCTCACCGGATCAGGCTACCCGGCGAACACGGTCGTGCGCACCCGAGCGCCTGCGGGGCGTCACAGAACCGTCAGGAGGCGGCAGACTGGGAGCATGGCACGCGCGAGGATCGATGACGGGTTGGGCAGAACCGCCGTGAAGGCGTACCTGGCCGACGAAGCGGGCGCGACCCGCGACACCCGAGCGCTCGCCGTGCGGTACACCCTGCAACTCCTCGCCGAGCAGGCCGAGGGCAACACCGTCGAGGTGCGGGTTCCCCCGTTCGGCGCCACCCAGTGCATCGCCGGCCCCCGGCACACCCGCGGCACCCCGCCCAACGTCGTCGAAACGGATGTCGCCACCTGGCTCGGCCTGGCCACCGGCACCCTGGCCTGGAGCGACGGTCTCGCCTCCGGCCGCATCCACGCCTCCGGGCAGCGCGCCGACCTCAGCGCGGAGCTGCCGCTGTACCCCTAGCCGCACCCTGTGCCCCGGTTCTGTTCCCCGTGCGGACACCTGCGTCCGGTGCACCGGGCGCAGAAGTCCGGATCGGCAACAGTTGCGGTGCGCGGCTCAGGCCAGGACGGCGCTGACCTCGGCCCGCGACGGCATCGAGCTGGTGGCGCCGTGCCTGGTCACCGAGATCGACGACGCCACGGTGGCCCAGCGCACGGCGTCGATCATCCGCTCCTCGGTGATGCCGGCGGCGGACACGGCGCCGGGCGACTGCACCGCAGCCAGTCGCGCCACCAGCGCGCCCACGAAGGTGTCGCCCGCGGCGGTCGTGTCCACGGCCGTGACCGGTCGGGCTGGTGCCAGCCCCAACACCGTGCCGTCGTAGGCGACGATGCATCCTTCGGCGCCGAGGGTCACGATCGCCCAGGTGCGGGCGTTACTGAGCACCTCGGCGGCGCGGGCCGGATCGCTCTCACCGGTGAGTTCGGCGGCCTCGATCTGGTTGGGCACGACCAGGTCCACCGACGCCAGGAAACCCGCCGGCAACTCAACGACGGGCGCAGGGGTGAGCACCGTGAAGACGCCGTTCGCCCGGGCGATCGTGATGGCCGCCGCCAGCGCCGCCACCGGAAGTTCGCACTGCATCACCAGGAACGAGGCCCGCTGAATCGTCGATTCCTGCTCCGCGGTCAGCGCGGTCACCGTGGCGTTGGCGCCGGAAACCACGACGATCGAGTTCTCGCCGGAGTCCACGACGGAGATGTGCGCGGTGCCCGTCGGCGCCGACACCTCGGCCAGGCCGACCGCACCGATGCCCTCGCCGGCCACGAGGTCCCGCAGCTCGCGGCCGTAGCCGTCCGCGCCGATGGCGCCGATGAAATCGATGTCGCCGCCCTGCCGGGCCGCGGCCACGGCCTGGTTCAGGCCCTTGCCGCCGGGCACGGTGCTGAAGCCGGTGCCGAACATCGTCTCGCCGGGCTTCGGTAGGCGGGGCTGGCGCACCACGAGGTCCATGTTGGCGCTGCCGAGCACGGCGATCCGGTTGGTCCTGCTGAAATCGTTCACCGGCCCAGTCTGACGGATGCCGCGTGCGACAATAGAAGCGTGAGCTCCGCAGATCAGCACGACGACGCCGAGACGCGACAGCCCGGCAGCGTTCAGCCAGCCGCGATCCGGCCCGGCCCTGCCGTCGTCGCCGGAACCCCGGCACCCGTCGAACCCACCGAGACCGTCGTGTCGGAGGACACTCTCGTTGTGCGTCGGTCGCCCAGGTACACCAGCTTCATGATCGTCGGCGCCGTCGTCGGCGCCCTCCTGGCCCTGCTGCTCACCGTGATCTATCCGCGGAACGCCGACTTCGATCCGGCCCAGGTCTTCGGATTCCTGCTGCTGGGCGGCGTCGCGATCGGTGTCGCGGTCAGCTGCCTCGTCGCCATGGTGCTCGATCGAATCGTCGGTCGCTCCTCAACCACGGTCGTCGTCGATAGACTTGACGCGAACTCAACACGCGCCTTCGAGAATGCGGATCCTGGATCCGACCCCCAACCTTCCAACGAGAATTCCTAGTAAAGGGGCTGCGGCTTGCCCGGTGGCGACGGACGACTGAATCATGATCTTCTTCCTGGCGAGAAGGGTCCGCAGGATGCCTGTGGAGTCTTCGGCGTCTGGGCTCCGGGCGAAGAGGTAGCCAAGCTCAGCTACTTCGGCCTGTACGCCCTGCAGCACCGCGGCCAGGAATCGGCGGGTATCGCGACCAGCGACGGCTCGAAGATCCTCATCTACAAGGACATGGGCCTGGTCTCCCAGGTCTTCAACGAGGCCTCGCTCAGCACCCTGCTCGGCCATCTCGCGGTGGGGCACACCCGCTACTCCACGACCGGGTCGTCGAGCTGGCAGAACGCCCAGCCCACCCTCGGCCGCACCGCAGCCGGCACCGTCGCGCTCGGCCACAACGGCAACCTCACCAACACCGCCGAGCTCCTCGAGCTGGTGCGCGAGCGCTACCCCAAGGTTGACGGCGAACTGGCCCGCGGCAACACCACCGACACGGCGGTGATCACCGCCCTGCTCACCGGCGACCTCGACCACACCCTCGAAACCACCGCCATGGAGGTGCTCCCGCGCCTGCGCGGCGCCTTCTGCCTGGTCTTCATGGACGAAACCACCCTCTACGCCGCCCGCGACCCGCAGGGCGTGCGCCCGCTGGTGCTCGGCCGGCTCGAGCGCGGCTGGGTCGTCGCCTCCGAAACCGCCGCCCTCGACATCGTCGGCGCCAGCTTCGTGCGGGAGGTCGAACCCGGAGAGCTGATCACCATCGACGAGGACGGCCTGCGCAGCCAGCGATTCGCCCAGGTCAAGCGCGCCGGATGCGTGTTCGAGTACGTCTACCTCGCCCGGCCCGACACCACCATCGCCGGCCGCGGCGTGCACGAAGCCCGCGTCGAGATGGGCCGCCAGCTCGCCGCCGAGTATCCCGTCGAAGCCGACCTCGTCATCCCCACCCCCGAGTCCGGCACCCCCGCGGCAATCGGCTACGCCCAGGCATCCGGCATACCGTTCGGCCAGGGCCTGGTCAAGAACACCTACGTGGGGCGCACCTTCATCCAGCCGTCGGAAACCATCCGCCAGCGCGGCATCAAGCTCAAGCTCAACCCGCTCAAGGCCGTGATCAAGGGCAAGCGGTTGATCGTCGTCGACGACTCCATCGTGCGCGGCAACACCCAGCGCGCCCTGGTCAGCATGCTCCGCGAGGCCGGCGCCGCCGAGGTGCACGTGCGCATCTCCAGCCCGCCGATCACCTGGCCGTGCTTCTACGGCATCGACTTCGCCTCCCGTGCGGAACTCATCGCCACCGGCCTCGGCGTCGATGAGGTGCGGCAGGCCATCGGCGCCGACTCGCTCGGCTACCTCTCGGAGGACGGCATGATCGCCGCCACCGAGCAGCCGCGAGAGAGCCTGTGCACAGCCTGCTTCACCGGCGTGTACCCGATCAAGCTGCCCGAGACCCAGCACCTGGGCAAGAACCTCCTCGAGCGCGACTTCTCCACCTCCGACGGATGCGATCCAGGTCCCGACGCCGAGTTCGAGAGCGTGCTCACCCCTGACCCGGAGCGAGCCACCGTGCTCATCGAACACGGTCAGGTCCCGTTCGGCGATCCCGGAAGACCAGAATGAGCAACGCAAGCTACGCCGCCGCCGGAGTCGACACCCATGCGGGTGACCTCGCGGTGTCCCTGATGAAAACCGCCGTCTCGGCCACCCACGGTCCAGAGGTGCTCGGCGGCTTCGGCGGTTTCGCCGGTCTCTACGACGTGTCGTTCCTCACCGGCTTCACGCGCCCGCTGCTGGCCACCTCGACGGATGGCGTCGGCACCAAGGTCGCCATCGCCCAGGCGCTCGACAAGCACGACACCATCGGCCAGGACCTGGTGGGCATGGTCGTCGACGACATCATCGTCGTCGGCGCACGCCCCCTGTTCATGACCGACTACATCGCCTGCGGCAAGGTCGTCCCCGAGCGCATCGCGTCCATCGTCGAGGGCATCGCCAGGGCCTGCGCCGCCACCGGCACCGCCCTCGTCGGCGGGGAGACCGCCGAACACCCGGGCCTGCTCGGACCCGACGACTACGACGTGGCGGGAGCCGCGACGGGTGTCGTCGAGGCCGACCAGGTTCTCGGCGCCGAGCGCGTGCAGTCGGGCGACGTCGTCATCGCGATGGCCTCCTCAGGTCTGCACTCCAACGGTTTCTCCCTGGTGCGGCACATCCTCGCCCAGCGCGGCATCGGCTACACCGACACCTCCGCCGAGCTCGGCGGGGTCGTCGGTGAGGCGCTGCTCGAGCCCACCCGGCTCTACACCGGCCCGCTGCTCAGCGTGCTTTCCGACCCCGAACTGGCCGGCGTTGTGCACTCGCTCAGCCACGTCACCGGTGGCGGCATCGCCGCCAACCTGGCCCGGGTGCTGCCCGTGGGCAGCTGGGTCGAGGTCGACAGGTCCACCTGGTCACCTCCTGCGGTCTTCAGGGTGCTCGGCGACATGGCCGGCTCCACGCTGGAGAGCGCAGAAGGCACCTGGAACCTCGGCGTGGGCATGTTCGCCGTCGTCGCGGCACACGCCGCGTCATCCGTGATCGCCCGCCTGCAAAACGAAGGCATCCCGTCCTGGGTCGCCGGCCGAGTCTCGATGGCGCCGCACGACCTCACCGGCTTCGAGCAGGGAGCCAAGGGCGTCAACGGCGGGGCCGTTCGCCTGGTCGGCGGCTACGCCGCCTGACCCCGTCTCACCCGGCCACCGGGCGCGACAACGGACCGCCCCGAGGCAACTGCCTGGGGGCGGAACCGACGCTGAGAGTTGCCCGGGAAGCGGTCGACGGGCGCGCCAACACGACAGCCGCGCACGAGAACGTGCGCGGCTGATCGAGAAACGGGCTAGGCGCGCTTCTTCTCGTCTTCGGTGTCGTAGTGGTCGACATAGTCGTCCGACTCGTCTGACGTCGTCTTGTTCGCTTCGTACTCCGGCCACTTGGCCAGGTCCTCGTCGAGCCGCGGGTCGGTCACCGGATGCCCGGTGAGCTCGCGTTCGAGCGCGTTGTAGTTGGTGTCCGGGCTGAAGTACTTCAGCTCGCGGGCAACCTTGGTGTGCTTTGCTTTTTGACGGCCGCGCCCCATGCGTGACCCCCTAACGATGCCAGGCCGGGTGAGTGATGAGTCACCCGGGAGTTGCCGAACGGAATAGTGAAATCTAGCCGCTAGTTTAGCATGGTGGGCCTCTCGCCCCGATGCCGCGGTTCCGCGGTCAGAACCCCAGGGAAGAGGACGCATGGTGAACGCCACGGCTGTGCCGGTGGTGATCATCGGTTCCGGCCAGGCCGGACTCTCCGTGGCGTACCACCTCAAGCGGTTCGGGCTCACGGCGGGGCGTGATTTCGTGATCTTCGACCGCGGTGCGGATGCCGGTGGCGCCTGGCAATACCGCTGGGAGTCCCTGCGCCTCGGCGCTGCACACAGGGTCAACGACCTCCCCGGCCTGAACGAGCTCGGCCTGAGCTTCGAGAACGCCGACCGTTCCCGGCCCGCGCGGGACGTGGTGAGCGAGTACTACCGACGCTTCGAGGAGCATTTTGAACTCAACGTCGTGCGCCCGGTCTCGGTTCAATCGGTGTTCAACCGACGAGCCGACCTCGTCGTGCGCACAACGTCCCCGGTCTACGGCGAGCGGGAGACCCTCGCCGGCTTGCTCGTCAATGCCACCGGCACCTGGGGCGCACCGTTTGTGCCGCACTACCCGGGCGCCGGGCGGTTCGCCGGCCGCCAGCTGCACACCGCGGGCTTCAGGGATGCCGCCGAATTCGCCGGTCAGCGGGTCGTTGTGGTCGGTGGCGGCACCTCCGCGATCGGCTTCATGCTCGAGTTGGAGGGTGTCGCGGCGAGCCTGACCTGGGCCTCGCGTCGCCCGATCGATTGGGTGCACACCGAGCATCTTGATCTCGAGGGGGCATCGGCCGCGGTGGCCATGCAGGACGACGCCGCCCGCAATGGCCGCGCGCTGCCGAGCATCGTCAGCGGCACCGGCGTACCGGTCAGCCGACGCATCCAGGGCGGTATCGACAGGGGCACCCTGGTGGCGCGGCCGATGTTCGTCGGCCTGGAGCCGACCGGGGTGCGGTGGGCCGACGGCTCCGTCACCGAAGCGGACGCGATCATCTGGGCCACCGGGTTCCGGCCGGAGCTGCGCCACCTGGCACCGCTCAAGCTGCGCGATCAGGCGGGCGGGCTCGTGGTCGGCGCCGGCTCCTCCTGGACGGACCCGCGGATCTTCCTGGCCGGCTACGGGCCACAGGCCAGCACCATCGGCGCCCGACGGGCCGGCCGGACCATCGCTCGGCAGGTCTTCGCCCTGCTCTGACGCGTGCTTACTTGCGCTTGCGCCGGTTCGGGTTGACCGGCCGGGGCCGCGGTTTCATGGGCGGGCTGGCCGGGCTCGACTTGGGGCCGATATCCTCTGTCTGCACTGCGACGCTCGTCGTGTCCATGCCCGCCGGAGCGAGGGGCTTACGGGGGATCGGGTGCGAGCGCACGGGCTCACCGCGACGCTCCTGGCCGGGGATCGGTCGGGACCTGCGCCCGTAGATGAGCTCAGAGGAGTCCAGCAGCCACGGCACCAGCGCTATGGTCACGCCGTGCACGAGCATCAGCTTCTGACGCAGTCGGCGGGCCTTGTGGTTGTGCAGCAGCGACTCCCACCAGTGCCCGACGATGTAGATCGGCGTGTACACGGTGACAACCTCGGAGCCGTACTCCTCGCGGCGGTCCTTGATGTAACAGATCAGCGGCCAGCTGATGTCGCGGTACGGCGACGCCACGATGTTCAGCGGCACCTGGATGTTCTGCTTGGCCCAGTCGATGATGAGGTCCTCGGTCTCCTCCTCGTCGATCGACACGTGCACGGCTTCCAGGCTCACGTGCCTGGCCGCGATGGCGTAGTCGAGGGCCTTGAGCACGGGCTTCTGCATCTTGCCCACGAGCACGATGGCGTGGTCGCCCTGCGAACCGAACGTTGTGATCGGGTCGACCTCGATCTCCTTGGCCACGTCGCGGTAGTACCGGTTCACGCCGATCATCAGCACGAACAGGATCGGCATCATCAGGAACACCAACCAGGCGCCATGGGTGAACTTGGTGATCGTGACGACGATCAGCACCACGCCGGTGAGCGCGGCCCCGAAACCGTTGATCGAGAGGCTCCGGATGATCGAACCCCGGTTGGGCGGATCCGTCTTCAACAGGGTCAGCCAGTGCTTCACCATGCCGGTCTGGCCGATGGTGAACGACACGAAAACGCCGATGATGTAGAGCTGGATCAGCACCGTGAGGTTGGCCTGGTAGATCACGATGATCACGATGGCGGCCAGAGCGAGCAGCACAACGCCGTTCGAGTAGATCAGTCGGTCGCCGCGGGTGCTCAGCGACTTGGGCGCGTAGGAGTCGCGGGCCAGCACGCTGCCGAGCAGCGGGAACCCGTTGAAGGCCGTGTTCGCGGCCAGCAGCAGGATCAGGGCCGTTGCACCCTGCAGGATGAAGAACATCAGCGAGTTGTTACCGAAGGTGGCCGCAGCGATCTGGGCGATCAGGCTGCGCTGGGGCTGGGTCTCGCACTCCGCCCAGCCGATCAGGTCGCAGGGGTTCTCCGCGTAGTGCACCTTGGAGAACAGCGCCAGCGCGGTGAGCCCCACGAACAGCACAATGGCGATGCCGCCCATCAGGGTCAGGGTGATCTGGGCGTTCTTGATCTTGGGGCGCTTGAAGGCCGGCACGCCGTTGGCGATGGCTTCTACGCCGGTCAGGGCGCTACATCCGCTGGCGAAGGAGCGCAGAAGTAGCAGGATGAACGCCGTCTGGGCGAGGTTGTGGGCCTCCACCTCGAATCCCGCCGACTCCGCGACCGGCGCGTCGCCCAGGGCCACACGGCCCAGGCCGACGACGATCATCAGCAGCACGCTGCCGATGAACAGGTAGGTGGGCAGAGCGAAGGCCTTGCTCGACTCGGCGACTCCCCGCAGGTTGACGGCGGCGAGCACGATGACAAAAAGCACGGCCAGTTCCACCCGTAGTGGTGCCAGCCCGGGCAGCGCCGAGATGATGTTGTCCACGCCGCTGGACACCGAGACCACGACGGTCATCACGTAGTCCACGAGCAGGGCGGATGCGACGACGAGGCCGGCTTTCTCGCCGAGGTTCTTGGAGGCGACTTCGTAGTCGCCACCACCGTTGGGATAGGCCTTGATGAGTTGCCGGTAGGAGGCCACCACCACCACCAGGAGCAGCACGACCACGGCCGCGACCCAGGGTGCGAAGCTCAGGAAGGCGAGCCCGCCGAGGGTCAGGATCATCAGCAGTTCCTGCGGAGCGTACGCGACGCTGGACAGCGGGTCGCTGGCGAAAATCGGCAGCGCCAGGTGCTTCGGAAGCAGCTGCCCGTCCAGGTGTTCGCTGGCGAGCGGTTCGCCGATTATCCACCGTTTCGGTGATCGGGCTTCGGGTGCTGGGGGGTTCCCCTCTGGTGTCACGAGGGACGACACTACTCCGATGCACCTCGCTGTCAAGTTGTCGGCACATTGACAGGATCAGCCGGGCGTTTTCGCAGCTGAAGTCCGGTCGTTCGTTCGCATCGTTCCGGCTGATGGGCCCGTAGTTCCGCACGCTGTGCCTGGAGAGTCCGGGCCTCCACCGTGCGTCCGGACTCTCCCAGCTGCCGCGCAGGTTACCGCGTGAGCGAGTCGCGGATGCTGGCGCGCACGGCGTCGAGCTGGCGCCGCAGTTCCGGCACGGTGTCGACCGGCATCGTCGAACGGTAGGCCTGGCGGCGCAGGTCGGCGCGCACCTGCTGCCGGAACTCGTTGAGCACCATGTCGGCCTCCCTCAGCGCCAGGTTCGCGTCGCCGGTGGGGCGGGCGTCCGCCGTGGACTTCGTCGGCTCTGGCGGCTTCTGGCGGGCGGCCGAGGCCAGGTCGGCGCGCAGGCTCTTCATGGCCTCGGTGACCCCCGTACGAACCTCGTCGGCGAGGCGACGCACCGAGTCGGTGACCTCGCTCTCGATATTGGCTAGGTCGTCGGCGCGGGCGGCGAGCTCGGCGCGGCCGGCGTCGGTGATCTCGTATACGGTCTTGCGGTCGCCGGCCGTCTTGGTGACCAGTCCCTCCTCCTCGAGCTTTGCCAGGCGCGGGTAGATGGTCCCGGCGCTCGGGCTGTAGGTGCCGCCGAAGCGGTCGCTCAGTGCCTGGATGAGCTCGTAACCGTGCCGAGGACGCTCGGCAAGCAGGCTCAGCAGGTAGAGGCGCAGGCTGCCGTGGGCGAAGATCGGGGTCATGATGACGCTCCGTCACCCGCGGTCTCGGTGCTGCCGGCCGTGCTGCCCGCGTCGTTGACGCCGGCGCCGTGGCGGCGGATGACCGAGATGTTTCCGGATACCGAGTTCGCGCGCAGGTCGAGCCAGGCACCGTCGAGGTTGCCGGTGCTGCCGTCGTACCCCTTGCCGAGGGTGCCGCGGATGGTCTGGTTGTCCAGCTGCAGGGTGCCGGAGACGGTGTTGATCTTGTAGCGGGTCGGCACGTCGGCGCCGATGCGCACGGTCAGGCTGCCGCTGACGAGGTTGGTGGAGACCTGGTCTGGTACGCCGTCGATATCGAGGAAGACAGCGCTCGTGACGCCGTCGACGGTGAACCGGCCGATGTCGCCGCTCGCGGTGACGTCGCCGGATACAGTGTGCGCCACGATGTTGCCGGTGTGATTGCGAACCGACATCTCCCCGTTCACGCCGTTGAGCTCGAGGTCGCCGATGATGTCGTCGACCACGAGGTCGCCGGAGACCGTGCTGAGCTTGGCGTCATTGCGCAGCCCCGTTACGAGGGCGTCAGCCGTGACGACGCCGAATTTCATGGCGACATCGCGGGGGACGGTGATGCTCACCTCGGCCTTGGCGCTGCCGCGGAAGGAGGCGAACACGTCGATGAAGTTGTCCCAGCGCAGCTGGGGGTGATCGATCTCGAGGGTGTCATCGACCACCGAGATCTTGAGGTCCTTGCCCGAGACGCTGTGCACCTCGATGCGCGCGCCCGGTTCGTCGCTGCCGATCACGTCCACTTTTCCACCGATCAGGCCCACTTTGAGCGAGCGAACCAGCTCAACATCGATGACCTTCGTCTGCCCGGGGGCGACGAGCCATTTTTCCTGCGTCATAGTCTTCTCCTTCGCGATATATCGCGTTCAATGCATCTCAAGATATATCGCGTCTTGACTCCCGGCAAGGCCCTCACGGCAAACCCGAAGGTAGTCCGGTCAGCCCGGTCAGCCCGGTCAGTAGGGGAAGATCGTCAGCCAGTCGCGGTTGTGGGCGTGCACCAGCACGAGGAACACCGCGAGGTCGAAGAGCAGGTGCACGCAGACCACGTAGGTCAGCGATTTCGTGATCGAGAAGGTGTAGCCCTGCAGCAGGGCGAAAGGGATCGTCAGCAGCGGCCCCCAGCTGCGGTAACCGAGTTCCCACAGGAACGAGACGAAGATCACCATCTGCAGGAGGTTCGCCGTCCAGAAGGAGAAGTGCCGCCTGAACAGGGCGAACACCGTGCAGATGAAGAACAGTTCGTCCCAGATGCCCACGAATCCCACGCCAACGAAGAGCCGGCCGAGCTCGTCGGGCGCGCTGATGCTCGGCCAATTCAAGTAGGCGCCGGAGCGGATGA
The DNA here is from genome assembly GCF_004402435.1 of Cryobacterium sp. TMB1-7. NCBI lineage: Bacteria > Bacillati > Actinomycetota > Actinomycetes > Micrococcales > Microbacteriaceae > Cryobacterium > Cryobacterium sp. TMB1-7. The sequence goes on along the minus strand of NZ_SOFZ01000014.1, from coordinate 28,758 downwards.
AATAGCTCGGCAGAATGAGGTACCCCAGCAGCAGCACACCCACCAGGTACCAGCGTTCCAGAGTGGTCCAGCGCTGCCCGGTCTTGATCGGGAACCAGACCTGGCGGTCCCCGAAGGCGCGCCGTGAGATGAGGTAGGGCACGGCCACCGCGGCCGAGAGCACCACCCCCATCAGTGCCATGTTGGAATAACTGATGTCGGCCTCGACCGAGATGGTGCTGATGATCAGGAGCCCGACCGCTATGAGGAGCAGGTCGCGGAACAGCGCCCGGTCCACCAGCACGGCCACGAGCAGGGCCGCCGCGAGCGTGGCGTAGCCGGGCAGCGGCATCCGCAGTGCGAACAACAGCACCGCCGAGGTCGAAATCAGTGCCGCCGCCAGCAGGCGAAGCGGCGCGTTCGCGGATGCCCGCTCCGGCGTCGCCGGAGCATCCACGGCGGCTTCGTCTCCCATCATGCAATTCTGGCCGAAACCACGGCCAGGGTAAACAGTGCTCCGCCGGGCCGCCGGGGGAGGCCCCCTGCCGGACCGGGCCATCGGGCACTAGGTTCGGTGAATGGCGACGAACCCTTCTCACGAGCCGGGCCCGACCGGCGCCCTCGAACCCGGCTCACTCGAGCCTGGTGACAACGGTCACCTGGATCCCGTCGTGCTGGCCGCCCGCCTCATCGCAATCGATTCCACCAACCCCGACCTCTGCCCGGACGGCGCCGGCGAGGCCGAGATCGCCGACTGGTGCGCCCAGTGGCTGGCCGCGCGAGGTTTCGAGGTGCATCGGCTGGAGGAACGCTCCGGCCGGCCGTCCATCGTCGGCATCAAGCGCGGCACCGGCGAGGGTGCCTCCCTGATGCTCAACGCCCACCTCGACACTGTCGGGGTCGACGGCTACGAGGGCGACCCGTTCTCCGGCGCCCGGCACTCCGACCGGGTGCACGGTCGCGGTGCCTTCGATACCAAGGGAGGCCTGGCCGCCGTCCTGGTCGCCGCGCACCGGGCCACCCTCACGCCGCTGGCCGGCGATCTGCTGGTGACGCTGGTGGCCGACGAAGAATTCGGCAGCCTGGGCACCGAGGAGGTGCTGCGGCGGTTCACCGCCGACGCGGCCATCGTCGTGGAGCCGAGCGAGCTCAGCCTCACCGTCTGCCACCGTGGTTTCGCCTGGTTCGAGCTCACCCTGCACGGGCGGGCGGCCCACGGGTCGATGCCCGGCCAGGGCGTCGACGCCATCCGGCATGCCGGCCTGGTGCTTCAGGGCCTCGATGAGCTCCGGGCAGGCATTGAGCAGAAACCCGCGCACCCGCTGCTCGGCCACGGCAGCGTCCGGGTCGCCACGATCACCGGCGGTACGGATGCCGCGACCGTCGCCGCGAGTGCCACCCTCACCATCGAGCGGCGCACGCTGCCCGGCGAGACCCCGGAGCGGATCGAGGCCGAGCTGCGGCGCCTCCTCGATCGCCTGGCCCGTGACACCGCCGACTTCCGCTACGACCTCACCCGTCTCGTCGCCCGCGGCGCATTCGAGGCCGATCCAAACTGGCCCATCGTGCGCCTGCTCGACGAGCAGGCCGAACGGGTGCTCGGCCACGCTGTCGTGCAGAGGGGCGAGCCGTTCTGGACCGACGCCGGCCTGGTCCGGGAGGCCGGCATCCAGTGCCTGCTATTCGGGGTCGACGGCGCCGGAGCGCACGCCCGTGTCGAGTGGGCCACGGAGTCGTCGATCCATCAGGTCGCCGAGATCCTCGAAGACACCATCGTCGCATTCTGCGGTTGACATTGACGCAGCGTCAAGAATTATCCTGGACGTCGTCGGGCGGCCCGCCCGACGCCGCTACCGAAAGGAGCGCGACACAGGTGGACCACTCGATCCAGGACATCGCCCGGCTGGCCGGAACCACGAGCCGCACCCTGCGCCACTACGGCGCCGAGGGGCTGCTCCCACCGAGCCGGATCGCAGCCAACGGCTACCGCTACTACGACGACCGGGCGCTCGTGCGGCTGCAACGCATCCTGTTGCTGCGCGCGCTGGGCCTCGGGCTGCCGGCGATTCGTGGTGTGCTCGACCGCGAGACCGACGAAGCGGCGGCCCTGCGATCGCACCTCGGCTGGCTCGAGCAGGAACAACACAGGTTGCAGCGTCAGATCCGGTCGGTGCGAACCACCATCACAGCTTTGGAGAGAAAGGACCAGCTCATGGCAGAGGCGATGTTCGACGGCTTCGACCACACCACTCATAAGGAGGAGGTCGAACAGCGCTGGGGAGCCGACGCCTACGCCGGCGGCGACAGGTGGTGGCGGGGCATGAGCCCCGCGCAACGTGCCCAGTGGCAGGCGACGACCGCCGCGCTCCAGGCCGACTGGCAGGAGGCCGCCGCACGACAGGTCGCCCCCGCCGGTGCCGAGGCGCAGGAATTAGCCAGGCGGCATGTGGAGTGGCTCGATGGTGTGCCCGGCATACCGCGAGAGAACGGCCACCCGGCCGCCGCCTACGTGTGCGGGCTCGGCGAGATGTACGTCGCCGACGACAGATTCGCGGCCCACTACGGCGGCCAGGCCGGGGCCGGCTTCGTGCGTGACGCCCTCGCGGCCTACCTGGACCGCACCCTCTAACGAGGCGGCGTCCATCCCGCGAGAGCGGGAAAGTGGTCGCTTCCGCCGGCCGAGGTCGCCACAGGGCCGCTTTCGCGAGCTACGCGGGATCGAACGCGGGGGTCGGCGCCTCACGACGGCTGCGGTCCCTGGCGAACAGAGGCAGCGTCCACTGACAGAGCGGCCCCACCAGGAGGGCGAACAGCACGGTGCCCACCCCGACGTTGCCGCCGAGCACCCAGCCGGTCGCGAGAACCAGCCCCTCGATGCCGGTGCGCACCGTCCAGATCGGCCAGCCGGTGCGGGCGTGCAGCCCGGTCATCAGGCCGTCGCGCGGACCGGGGCCGAGTCCCGCACCGATGTAGATACCCGAGGCGATGGCCAGCAGCAGCAACCCGGCGGCGAACAGCAACACTCGCAGCCACAGGGCGAGGTCTGCCGGCACCAGCCACAGGCCCACATCCGCCGCCGGGCCCACAAGCACAGCGTTCAGGACGGTGCCGATGCCCAACCGCTGCTTGAGCGGGATCCACAGCAGCAACACGATGCCGCTGATGATCGTGGTGATGACTCCGAAACCGAGGTGCAGTTGCCCGTCGATGCCCTGGGTCAGTACGTCCCACGGGGCCACCCCGATCGCGCCGCGCACGATCAACGCGATACCGATCCCATAGAGGAAGAGGCCAATGATGAGCTGAATCACACGACGGGTCATAAGAGTCAATCCAATTGCATCAGCACCCTGTCCTCAAGTAGCCAATTTGCCTAGAGTGGCTTCATGTCGTCGAACCAGCTCACCGCCCGCGGCCTGGAGTCATTGCTGGGCGACTGGCGCACGGCGGGCAGCGCCTACCGGGCGTTGGCCGACCGCATCCGCCTGCTCACCCTCGACGGCCGCATCCCCACCGATAGCCGGCTGCCCGCGGAACGCGACCTCGGCATCAGGCTGGGGCTCAGCCGCACCACGGTCACGGCCGCGTACCGGCAGCTGCGCGAGGCCGGTTATCTGCACAGTGTGCAGGGCTCCGGCAGTGTCGCCCGTCTGCCCGGGGTGACCGTCGTGGCGGATGCCGCGGTGCCGGCCGGCGTGCTAGATCTCGGCCAGGCGGTGCTGCCCGCCTGGCCCGGCCTCGCCGAGGTGGCCGCGCTCGCCGCGGCGGACCTGCCGGCGCACCTGACCGGCTCTGGCTTCGACCCCGTCGGCCTGCCCGACCTGCGCCGGGCCATTGCCGACCGCTACCGGGCCAGGGGGCTGCCCACCGAGCCCGAACAGATCATGGTCACCGTCGGCGCCCAGCACGCCATCGCCCTGCTCGCGCGGGTGCTGATCAGCCGGGGCGACAGGGTCCTCGTCGAGACGCCGACCTACCCGCATGCCTACGAGGCGCTGCGGGCGGCCGGCGGTCGCCTGATGCCGGTGTCAGTCACCGCCGCGCTGCCCGGCGCGGACGCCGGCTGGGACGAGTCGGCGTTGTTGCAGACGATCCAGCGCAGCAATCCGGTGCTCGGCTACCTGATGCCCGACTTCCAGAATCCCACCGGGCAGACCATGCCCGTTGCCCAACGAGAACGGGTGCTGGCCGCGGCTGCCCGGCAGGGCACCGTGCTGATCAGCGACGAAACCATCGGCGAACTCGACATCGACCGGCCGGGGGAGTTCGGCCCGTTCGCCGCCTCGGCCGACCCCGGCCGGCCCGACCTCGCCGTCACCGTCGGGTCGGTGGGTAAAACGGTCTGGGGCGGTCTGCGGGTGGGCTGGATCCGGGCCGACCCCGGCCTGATCCGCAAGCTGGCCGCGGCCCGGCTCGCCAACGATCTCGGCACCCCGGTGCTGGAGCAGCTCATCGTCACGCGGCTGCTGCGGGAGCTGCCCGAGATTCTCGAGTCCCGCCGGACGCTGTTGCGGGCGGGGCGGGACCGTCTCGTGACGGGTCTGAGCACGCGGTTTCCCGACTGGCAGGTGCCCCACGTGGACGGCGGCGTCACCCTGTGGGTCAACCTCGGCCGGCCGGTCAGCTCCCAGCTCGCCCTCGCGGCGCGCACCCAGGGGCTGCTGCTGCCGGCCGGCCCGCGCTTCGGCATCGACGGAGCGTTCGAGAGGTTCCTGCGCATCCCGTTCTGCTCCGGTCCCGACGAGATGCCGCGTGCCCTCGACGCCCTCGGGCTGGCCTGGGAGTCGCTGCTGCGGCATCCAATGCCCGACACCGGGTACCTCGCCGATGTGGTCTGACCGTAACCAGACCGTCACATCTCACGGCTGCCGGCCCCGCTGGTGGCTACTGTGCAATGGGATACTGATCGGGTGTATTTTCTCTCGGTCTTGAGCATGAAGAACCGGGCGCTCATCGCGCTCATCACCATCGTCGCGGCCGTTTTCGGCTCCCTCGCGCTGACCAGCCTCAAGCAGGAGCTGATCCCCTCCCTGCAGCTGCCGACGCTGCTGATCTCGACGAGCTACCCGGGTGCCTCGCCCGAGGTGGTCAACGATGACGTGTCCACGCCGATCGAGACCGCCATCCAGGGCATCGAGGGCCTGGAATCCACCTCCACCACCAGCAGCACCAACTCGTCGCTGGTCAACGCCACGTTCACCTACGGCACCGACCTGGTCAAGGCCGAATCCAAGATCAGCCAGGCCGTCAACCGCATCAAGACCACCCTGCCCGCCGACCTCGACCCCCAGGTGATCAGTGGCAGCATCGACGACTTCCCGGTGCTGTCGCTCGCCGTGTCCGGCGGCGACGCCGACACCATCGCCGACCAGCTCACCCGCGGCGTCCTCGGCGACATCCGCGACATCGACGGGGTGCGCGATGCCGCCCTCGTCGGCGACATCGGCCGGCGCGTCACCATCACGCCGGATGCCGCGGCCCTGGCCGCGCGCGGCCTCAGCGCGAGCGCCATCCGGGACGCTCTGCAGCAGAACGGGTCGCTCATCCCGGCCGGTTCCCTCACCGAGAACGACACCACCCTGTCTGTGCAGGCCGGCACCAAGCTCGGCTCCGCCGAGGAGATCGCCGCGCTGCCTCTGATCGCCGGCGCCGCAGCCGGCCTGTCGCCCGCGGCGGCCGGACCGGTCTCGATCGGCGACGTCGCCGCTGTCGCGGTGGTCGAGAACCCCGTCACCAGCATCTCCAGGGTCGACGGCGAACCAGCCCTCACCATCTCGGTGACCAAGGTGCCGGCCGCGAACACCGTCGACGTCTCGACCGCCGTGCGCGCCATCCTGCCGCAGCTCGAAGACGCCGTGCCCGGCACCACCATCACCGTGGTCTTCGACCAGGCCCCGTTCATCCAGGAGTCCATCGACGCGCTCACCCAGGAGGGCATCCTCGGCCTGGTCTTCGCGGTCCTGGTGATCCTGGTCTTCCTGTTGTCGGTGCGCGCCACCCTGGTCACCGCGATCTCCATCCCCACCTCGGTGCTCATCACGTTCATCGGCCTGCAGTCGGTGGGCTACTCGCTCAACATCCTCACGCTCGGCGCCCTCACCATCGCGATCGGCCGAGTCGTCGACGACTCCATCGTCGTCATCGAGAACATCAAACGGCACCTGGTCTGGGGCGCCGACCGCGCCGAGACCATCGTGCGCGCGGTCCGAGAAGTGGCCGGCGCCATCACCGCCTCCACCATCACCACCGTCACGGTATTCCTGCCGATCTCGTTCGTCGGCGGCTCCACGGGCGAGCTTTTCCGACCGTTCGCGCTCACGGTCACCATCGCCCTGCTCGCATCGCTGTTGGTCTCACTCACGATCGTTCCGGTGCTGGCCTACTGGTTCCTGCGCGCGCCGAAGCCCGCCGCCGCCGAGCCGTCCCCGGACGGTCAGGCAATCGCCGCGTCCGCCGCCATCAGCGCCGCGCCAGTCACCGCCCCGCCAGTCACAGCCATGCCAGTCGCAGCCGTGCCACTCACAGCCGCGCCGGTCAGCGCCGGGACCGCACCGGCCGCCGTCGCACCGACCACCTCGTCCACGCCGACCACCCGCAACCGGCACGCCGCGCCAGACGCCGACGGCTTCGACGAACGCGATGCCCGCGAACAGCCCAGTCGTCTGCAGCAGGGTTACCTGCCGGTCATCCACTGGACCCTCAGGCACTACGTGGCCACTCTCTTGCTCGCCGCACTGGTCCTGGTCGGCACCGTCGCCATGCTGCCCTTCATGAAGGTCAACTTCCTCGGCTCGACCGGCCAGTCCACCTTCCAGGTCAGCCAGGAGCTTCCGGTGGGCACCAGTCTCGCCGCCCAGGATGCCGCCTCCACCGCGGTCGAAGACGCCGTCCGCGCCGTCGACGGGGTGAGCATCGTGCAGGTTTCCATCGGTGGCGGCAGTGCGTTCGCGGCCTTCGCCGGTGGAGGGTCGTCCTCCAGCACCGTCACCTACTCGGTGACCACCGACGATTCCGCGGATGCCGACGCGGTCCAGGTCGAGGTGCGCGAGCAGCTCGACACCCTCGACGACGCCGGCGAGATCACGGTCTCGTCCGGGGGCGGCTTCGGCGGCTCGTCGGACATCGAAATCGACATCACGGCGGCGTCCGGCGCCGACCTGCAGACCGCATCCGACGATATTCTCGCGGTCGTCGGCGAGCTCGACTCCCTCACCCAGGCCAGCAGCAACCTCGCCGCCTCCCGCCCGTACGTGGCCGTGACCATCGACCGCAGTGCGGCGGCCGCCGCCGGGCTCAGCGAACTGGCCCTCGGCACGCTGGTGTCACAGGCGATGCAGCCCAGCACGATCGGCTCGATCGTGATCGACGAGGCCACCCTGTCGGTCTACCTGCAGTCGGGCTCGTCCCCGACCACCACGGCGGAGCTCGCCGCCCTGCAGATCCCCACTCTCGCGGGGCTGGTCCCGCTCGACAGCCTGGCCGCCGTGCAGCAGGTCGACGGACCGTCCACCCTCACCACCACCAAGGGGCTGCGCACCGCGACGATCTCGGCCACGCCCAACAGCGACGACCTCGGTACCGCCACCGCCCAGGTCACGACGGCCCTGGCCGACACCGAGCTGCCCACCGGCACCACGGCGAGTCTCGGCGGCGTCTCGGCCGACCAGACTGACGCGTTCCAGCAGCTGGGCATCGCGATGCTCGTCGCCATCCTGATCGTCTACATCGTCATGGTCGCCACCTTCCGGTCGCTGTTGCAGCCGCTGCTCCTGCTGGTATCGGTGCCGTTCGCGGCGACAGGGGCGATCGCGTTGCAGGTGGTCACGGGCATCCCGCTCGGCGTCGCCTCATTGATCGGCGTGCTGATGCTCATCGGCATCGTCGTGACCAACGCCATCGTGCTCGTCGACCTGGTCAACCAGTACCGGCGCCGGGGGCAGAGCGTCTACGACGCCCTGGTGCACGGCGCGTCTCGCCGGTTGCGGCCGATTCTGATGACGGCGCTCGCCACCATCTTCGCCCTGTTGCCCATGGCCGTCGGGCTCACCGGACACGGCGGCTTCATCTCGCAGCCGCTGGCGCTCGTCGTCATCGGCGGCCTGGTGTCATCGACGGTGCTGACCCTGGTGGTGCTGCCGGTGTTGTACCTGGTGGTCGAGGGCGGCCGGGAGAGCCGTCGGATGCGACGTTCACTGCGCTGATCTAGCCGATCCCGAGTCCGATCCCGCGGTCGGTGAAGAAGGGGAGTGGGTCGAGAGCTATGGCGTCGACGCGCACCTCGAGGTGCAGGTGGCAGCCGGTGGAGGAGCCGGTGCTGCCCACTCCGGCGATCACCTGACCGGCCGTGACCCTCTGGCCGGCAGCCACGAGGGTGGCGTCGTCTGCGATGTGGGCATAACCGGTGGTCACCCCGTCGCCGTGGTCGATCAGCACCCAGTTGCCGTAGGTCCCGAATCGGCCCGTCTGGGCGACGACACCGTTGCTGGCGGCGTACACCGGGGAGCCGCACGCGGTGGCGAGGTCGGCACCCGAGTGGAACGGCAGAACGCCGGGTAACGGCAGCTCAGGTCGGGGGCCGAATCCGTCGGTAAGGCTTCCCACAGCAGGAGTGGCCCAACCCTGGTCACTCAGCCGGGCACCGAGGGTGCCGGCCAGCTGGCTGACCGCCTGAGTAGCGCGGTCCGCAGAGGCCTGGACGGAATCGGCCAGCGCCGCCTCGGCGTTCGTGCTGGCGGTTGCGAAGGCCGCGGTGGCCTGGCTCAGCGACACCTCCGCGGTCGCGAGGGCGTCCTGCTGCTCGGTGACGGTGAAAGCCAGCGCCGCCGTCTGCGCGGTCGCGAGGTCCGCCTGCAGGGTGGCCGCACGTTGGCTGTCCCGATCGACAAGCGCTCGGATCTCGCTCATATTGCCCGCCAGCATCGAGATCCGGTCGACGGTTCCCAGGCGGGAGAGCAGGTCCGCCGAGCCCCGATCGCTGAGCAAGGCGTCCAGTGCCGCCGTGCCGGAGCCCTCTTGCACCATCGTTCGCACCAGGTTGGCCATCGTGCGCGTCGATACCTCTGCGCGAAGTGCGGCCGCGTCGGCCAACACCCGAACCTCCTCGAGCCTGGTGAGGGCGGCGGTCTTATCGGCCATCGTCGCCGCGAGATCGAGTCTTGCGGCGTCGTAGGCCGACTGGGCGTTGGCGCGGGCGCTCTCCGCTGCCGCGAGAGCGGATGCTGCGCGGGCGGCATCGAGCGAGGGAGCCGCCACCGCGGTGCTCAGGGGCCTCGTCGCGCGGCCGGGCGAGCGTGGGGCCGGAGACGACGGCCTTGTTGATGTCGAGGGGGTGTTTTCTGGGCTCGCGGGGGGCGTGACTGGAGACGTCGGGGGCGCGGAGTCGGTGGGCGGATCCGTGGGTTGGGGGGTTGGCTGCGGGGTCGGCGTAGGCTCCGCTGTCGGCTCCGGGGTGGGGGTGGGGGTCGGCTCCGGGCTCGTCGGGTCGCCCGGTGTGGCTGGGCTGGTCGGGCTGGGGCTGACCGGCGGCGGAGACGGCTCTGGAGTTGGTCCCGGATCCGAAGGCTGGTCGCTCGGTGTCTCCGTCGGTATCGGAGTCGACGTCGGGGCGCCTGGGGTGTCCGTGGGAGTGGGAGTGGGATTCTCGGTGGGCGTGGGCGTGGGCGTGGGCGTGGGCGTGGGCGTGGGCGTGGGCGTGGGCGTGGGCGTGTCGGTTGGCTGGGGTGCGACCGTGGTCACGGCCAGGGTGGACGCGGCGTCCGCTGCGGTCGGTGCGCCGGCCGTGAGAACCGTGGAGCCCAGCACGAGCAGACCCGCAATGGTCCCGGTTCGCAGTCGGCGTTTGTGCAGGGGGCGTGCGCGCACGACGCGATGCACACCGCGGCCGTGCGATGTCGTGGCCATGTAGGTTCTCAATCCCAAGCGGTAGAGAGTCGGCCGGTCAACCGGCAGTGGCGCAAGTATTTCACCGCCCCCCAACGGCCGCAACGCATCGGGCCAAACCCGTGGCTAGTGCGGCTGGCCGAGCTGGTTTGCACGGCCGAGCTGGTCCCGCGGTCCCGCTGTTCCCGGTAGTCCCGCTGGTCCTGCTCGTCCCGCCCCGCCAGGTGGGCGAGGACGTCGATCCCGCCGAGACTCCGCCGAGGTCATCAGGTAAAAGCGCTGATCGACGGGCCTGCGGGTGTCATGGAACTATCGTCGCGCCTGGCGATCAACGATGGACTGGACGTGATGGGACCTCCTGCTTCTCGCGTCAGAGGGCGTACTCGCTCTGAGCTACTGGCCTCAACTCACCCTGACCCGCAGGGGTGGTCCGAAACAGGCGATGAGGCGCATTTCAGGGGCGTCCGACAATCATGCCAAGATGGATTACACCGCACCCTTATGCCGTACCACGGCGCAAAATCCACCCAGCTAGAGCCCATACGAGATGGAGGATCTGATGCCGAAGACTCCCACCGTCTACGATGTCGCGGATCTCGCGGGGGTGTCGATCGCGACCGTGTCGCGGGTGTTCCGAAAGCCGCACAAGGTGTCGCAGGCGACCAAGGACCGCGTAGACGCAGCCGTCTTGAATTTGGGCTACGTGCCGAGCGGAAGCGCTCGGAGCCTGGCGGCGCGACGGGCCGGTGCGATCGGGCTGTGCTTCCCCGACTTCGACGGGATCGACGGCGGACCGGCGCCGATCGTCTATACCGATGGCAGGGTGATCGAGCACTTCGACCCGCCCGAGGACGTCGAGCCGAGCGGGGACCTCTACCTCAGCGAGGTCATGCTTGGCACGGAGATCGAGGCGTGGCGGCACGGCATGGCCGTGACTATCGCGGTGGCGCGTGGCGACGAGATCTTCGACAACCTTGCCGGTCGCGTCGATGGCATGATCACGCTCTCGCGGACGGTGCCCGAGCGGCTGCTTGCCCACATCGCCCGGCATATCCCGGTCGTGGTCATCGCCGGCACGCGCGCAGGGGACGACTACGACCACATCGGCACCGACAACGTAGCCGGCATGCAAGCGATGACCCAGCACATCGTCGGCGCCCACGGGGTCCGCGACCTGGCCTTCGTCGGAGGCCCGGCCGACTCCCCGGACGATCACGACCGCTTCGAGGGATTCCGCATGGGGCTGCAAGCAGAGGGGATCGAGCCACCGGCCGGGCCACTGCTGCGGGGTGACTTCACCCGGAGTCACGGTCGGATGCTCGGTCGTCGTCTGGTCGAGGCAGGTCGGGTCCCGCGGGCGCTCGTGTGCTCGAACGACCAGACCGCACTGGGAGTCCTCGACGCCCTGCTCGCCTCAGGACTGAGGGTGCCCGAGGACGTCATAGTCACCGGCTTCGACGGGATCGACGCCTCGCAGACGTCACAACCGCGGCTCACAACCGTCCGTCAACCCATGCGTGAGTTGGGTCGAGCGGCGGTGGACACCTTGCTGCGCAGACTGGGGGACCCCCTGATGCCACCGCAGACCGGAACCCTACCGGTCACGGTACTGCTACGTGAGAGCTGTGGTTGCCTCGCCTGACCCAGGCCGGGCATCGTCACGTCCATCCCGTCGTCTGTTCGATCGGAAGTTGCGCGACGAGATGTATGCGCATACAGTATGAGGACAGCACTACTTGCCGACGTGATCCGCGTGGATGCGTAACGCTCGGCCGAGGTGACAAAGATGACACTAAGGGGAAGACATCCATGATCGATCGCACCCGTCGGACGCGTACGCGCCTGACTTCCGTCCTGGGGCTGGGGCTCGTCGCAGCCCTGGCTCTGAGCTCCTGTGCAGCTCCCGAACAGGGAACCGAGTCCGGAACGGCAGGGTCGAGCTCGCTCATGCTCGCCGCCGACAACGGATCGCCGACGTTCGTCAAGAACTTCAACCCATTCGTGATCGAGAAGCGAACCGCATCGACGATCATCAATGAACCCCTCATGGTCGTCAACGCTCTCGACGGCAAGTCAACGAACTTCCTGCAGACGAACTACACGCAGCCCGACGCCAAGACGATCGTCTCGGACATCCGCGAGGGCGTCACCTGGAGCGACGGCGAAGCATTCACCGCCGAGGACGTCGTCTTCACGTACAGCCTCCTCAAAGAGTTCCCGGCACTGGACAGCACCGGTGTCTGGTCGCGTCTTGAGTCCCTGAGCGCGGATGGCCAGACGGTCACCTTCGTCCTCCAGGCGGAGGACTCGTCCGCACCGATCACCATGCTCGCCGTGCCGATCGTCGCCGAGCACCTCTGGGCAGACGTGGCGGACCCGGTGACCTTCACCAACGATGACCCCATCGGAACCGGCCCCTACACTCTCGGCGACTTCAACGCGAACCAGTACAAGCTCGAGAAGAACCCGGACTACTGGCAGGCCGACAAGGTGGCCGCCGATGAACTCGTGCTCCCCGCCGCGAACTCGCAGCTGGACGTCGTCAACAACGGTTACGACTGGGCCTACGCGTTCATGTCGGATGTCGAGAACACCTGGGTCGCCGCCGACGAGGGCAACCAGTACTGGTTCCCCGCCGCTGGCACGGTTGCCATCGCGCCGAACCTCACCAAAGCGCCCTACAACGACCCGAACTTCCGCGAGGGCATGTCTCTCGCTCTCAAGCGCGACAGCATCGCCGACAACGCCTCAGAGGGCACGGTTGGTGCCGCCGGACAGCAGGGACTCCTGCTGCCGACACAGGCCGAGTGGCTCACCGACGCCATCCCCGACGAGGGCATGGTCACGCAGGACACCGACGCCGCTGAGGCGGCTTTCGCCAAGGCCGGATTCACGTCCAAGGGCGGAAAGCTCGTCGACGCGGACGGCGTGCAGGCCAAGATGACGATCACCACACCGAACGGCTGGACCGACTGGCTGCGCGCAGTGCAGGAGATCCAGAAACAGTATGTCGCGATCGGCATCGATGTGAAGATCAACCAGCCGCAGCCCGCCGCTTACTTCCAGGCGGTGCAGAACGGTGATTTCGATGTCGCGATGACGTCCTTCGGCGGCAACGGCTCGGTCTACCAGGGCTACTACAACCTGCTGAGCTCCGATTTCCTCCAGCCGATCGGCACCACGGCTCCGTCGAACTACCAGCGGTACTCCAACCCTGAGGTCGACAGGATGCTCACCGAGTTCCGCACGACCGTAGACGCGGACCGCCAGAAGGAGCTCGCCGGGGAACTCCAGGAGGTCATGTACAACGACCTCCCGGTCATCTCCGTCTACTACGCGGGCCTCTGGGGTCTCGTCTCCGACAAGAGCTTCACCGGCTGGCCCGACGCCGACAATCCCTACATGACGCCGACTCCGTACACCTCGGCAGCGCTCGTCGTCCTGACCACCATCACGAAGGCGAACGGCTAAGAGGTTCTCCTGCAGAACCGCTACAGGCTGAGCGAGGTGCCTCTGACACCTCGGGCACCTCGCTCAGCCCCGCTGTGCCCCCAACCTCCTATCGAAGGCGAGTAACCCGTGTGGTACCCCCTGCGCAAGCTTGGCTTGCTGCTCCTGACCGCGTGGGCCGCGATCACCCTGAACTTCCTGCTGCCGCGGCTCATGCCCGGCACGCCTGCTGATGCGGCCATCGCGAAGCTGGCACAGAACGGCCCTGTGGATCCAGCGACCCGAGCAGCCATCGAGGCTCAGCTCGGCGTCCCGACCGGCGACGTGTGGTCGCAATACGCTCAGTACCTCGGCAACGTGTCCCGCCTCGACTTCGGGGTCTCGTACACGTTCTTCCCGCAGAGCGTTTCCTCCCTCGTCTTGAACGCGCTCCCGTGGACACTTGTCATGGTCGGTCTCGTGACCATCGTGGCGTTCGTGCTCGGGACTCTGCTCGGTGTGCTCGCCGCCTGGAAGCGCGGCACCTGGCTGGACACGCTCCCCACGCTCGGCGGAACGTTCACCTCGGCCTTTCCATACTTCTGGACCGCCCTTCTGCTCGTCTTCTTCCTCGGCTACACGCTCAAGTGGTTCCCGACCTCGGGTGCGTATGGCCTCGAAGCGACCCCCAACCTCAGCCTCGCCTTCATCGGCGACGCGCTCGGCCACGCCTGGCTGCCCGCCGTGACGATCCTCGTCACCTCCGTCGGCGGCTGGATACTCGGGATGCGCAACAACATGATCAATACCCTCGGCGACGACTACGTCACCTTCGCCGAAGCGAACGGTCTGCGCACCCATACTGTCGCCATCAAGTACGCCGCCCGCAACGCGATCCTGCCGAACCTCACCGGCTTCGGCCTGGCGCTCGGTGGTGTGGTGGGTGGCTCGCTGCTCGTCGAGCAGGTCTTCAACTACCCCGGTGTGGGCTACTTGCTCTTCAACGCGGTCACGAACCAGGACTTCCCGCTCATGCAGGCGCTGTTCCTCATGATCACGATCAGTATTCTGCTCGCGAACTTCTTGGTCGACATCTTGTACGGACTATTGGATCCGAGGACCCGACGATGACTTCTCTAGTGAATCTCCCTGAACCCACGGGCTCGACCCCGCCCCATCAGGCCGCGCGCGGTGCCGGCCCCGTCCTCCCCAAGCAGCACGGACCGGCCTCGCCCTTGCGGGTCCTCACGCGCGGCGCCTCGACGATCTGGAGCAACAAGAAGGCCCGCATCGGCGTGGTCCTGCTCCTCGCCTTCGTGGCTCTGGCCATCTTCGCGCCGCTCATCGCGCCCTACGGCGCGAGCGAGAACGGCTTCGGACGCAACCAATCTCCATCCCCGAGCCACTGGTTCGGTACCACGGCTGCCGGCGAGGACGTGCTCTCGCAGGTTATCTTCGGTGCCCGGATTTCGGTGCTCGTCGGCTTCATCGCCGGGTTTCTCTCCACGCTCATCGCCGTCGTCGTGGGCCTGTCATGGGGCTATATCCGTGGCCCGCTCGCCGACGTCATCAACTTCATCGTCAACCTCGTGCTCGTCATCCCGGGGCTACCGCTCATGATCGTCATCGCGGCCTACCTGCAGAACGGCGGCATGACGATGATCATCTTCGTCGTTGTGCTCACCGGTTGGGCCTATGGGGCCCGCGTGCTCCGATCGCAGACACAGTCCATCCGCGGTCGTGACTTCATCACCGCGGCGCAGTTCGCCGGAGACGGCGCGGCCCGCATCGTCTTCCACGAGATCCTGCCGAACATGACCTCGCTCATCACCGGCAGCTTCTTCGGTGCGGCGACGTCGGCGATCCTCGCGGAGTCTGGCCTGTCCTTCCTGGGGATCGGTGACACGACGACCGTGAGCTGGGGATCCATGCTCTTCTGGGCGTCGAATTCAAACGCCCTGCTCACCGGTCAGTGGGTGCTGTTGTTCGCACCCGGCCTGTGCATCGCACTGATCGCCACGTCGCTCACTCTTATCAACTTCGGGGTGGACGGCCTGTCCAACCCCCGCCTACGGGAAGGAACCGGACGATGAGCCTGCTCGAGGTCAACAATCTGTCGGTCATTTATGAACCGCGCGGTGCGGAGCCGACTTATGCGGTCAAGAACGCTTCTTTCTCCCTGGAACGGGGCGAGTTCGTCGGCCTGGTGGGAGAGTCCGGCTCCGGAAAATCAACCCTGGGCTTCGCGGTGACCCGCCTCGCCAAGGCGCCGGCGCGCATCTCACAGGGAACGATCCTTTTCGATGGGCGCGATATCGCGAACATGGATGACGAGGAGCTGCGCAAGCAGCGCCAGGGCGGTTTCGCGATGGTGTTGCAGTCGGGCATGAACGCGCTCAACCCGGTGCGCTCGATTCGCAAGCATTTTGGTGACATTTTCGCCGCGCACGGCCACGTGCCCGCAAGCAAGCGGCTCGCGCGAGCCTACGACCTCGTCGAGAAGGTCGAGCTACCCCGCGATGTGCTCGACCGCTTCCCCGGCGAGCTTTCCGGCGGGATGCGACAACGCGTCTCGATCGCTCTCGCCCTGTCTCTCGAGCCTCAGCTCATGGTCTTCGATGAGCCGACCACCGCTCTCGACGTGCTCGTGCAGCACGCCGTCATGGGCACCATCCGGGAGCTGCAGAAGTCTGAGAACTTTACCGCGCTGCTGATCAGTCACGACCTCGGCATCGTGCTGGAGTCGACGACACGGGTCATGGTCATGAGCGAGGGCGTCATCGTTGAGGATGGTACGTCGCAGCAGATCCTGCACGCACCGCAGCACGAGTACACACAGATGTTGCTCGGCCACTATGCCGACCCCCGCGCGGAGGTCGTCCAGGTGCCCGGGCTCGTCGTGCGCGGCTCGACGATCTCGACCACCGGGCTCGATGGCGTCCCCAACGCTGTCTCGCCGATGACGGGCGAGTTGGTGACAAGTGCGCCCTCCGGGCCCGCCCGGCGCCGACCGGGGCGACCCGAGGCGGCGGCGATCGTGGTCGACGACGTCACCAAGGTCTATCCGCGGCCGCGCCGCGGTAGCGACCCGGTCACTGCCGTGGACCACGTCTCCTTCACCCTCGACCGGGGCCAGTCCATGGCCCTGGTCGGCGCGAGCGGCTCGGGAAAGTCCACCATCGCCAAGCTCATCACCGGCGTCGAACGTCCGACATCGGGCACGATCCTTTTCGGTGAGACCCGGGTCGATACGCTACGGGGCAAGGGGCTGCGGGGGCTACGCCAGGAGGTGCAGATGGTCTTCCAAGACCCGTACTCCGCGCTCAACCCACTGCACACCGTCGAGTACGCGCTCATGCGCCCCGTCCTCAACTACACCGGACTGCGCGGTGCCGAGGCGCGCACCCGCGTGCTCGAGCTCCTCGATACCGTGGGTCTGACGCCCGTCGAGCAGTTCGCGGCGAAGCTCCCGCATCAGCTCTCCGGCGGACAGCGTCAGCGCGTGGTCATCGCCCGCGCGCTCGCTTGCGACCCGCAGGTGATCATCGCGGATGAGCCCGTTTCGATGCTCGACGTGTCGTTGCGCGCTGGTGTTCTCGCGCTCCTTGATGGACTGCGGGTCACGTTCGGCGTTTCGATGCTCTACATCACCCATGACCTCCTCTCCGCCCGGCTGGTGACTGACCAGATCATGGTCCTCAATCAAGGCCGCGTGGTGGAGTCCGGACAGACCGCCCAGGTGCTTCGGTTCCCCCAGGACCCCTACACGATGGAGCTGCTCGAGGCGATTCCGCAGCCACACCGCGCGGGAGCCGGGCGATGACCGGCGCCGGGCGCACTGCGCACACCACGTGCTGACTGCACCAATCCACACAAGACCAAGCGAGGCAAACATGCTGCACTTCCCCGAAGGATTCCGCTGGGGATCCGCGACCGCCGCTCACCAGATCGAGGGCAACAACGTCAGCTCCGACTGGTGGCGTCGCGAGCACCTCGTGGACTCCACGATCGCCGAGCCGAGCCTTGATGCCTGCGATAGCTACCACCGCTTCCGCGAGGACATGCAGGCGCTCGTCGATGCGGGCCTGGGTATATATCGCTTTTCGATCGAGTGGGCTCGCATCGAGCCCCAGAAAGGCTTCGTCTCTCAGGCGGAGCTCGCCCACTACCGCCGCATGGTCCTGACGGCCATTGAGCTCGGCCTCGAGCCGATGATCACGCTGCACCATTTCACCATTCCGCAGTGGTTCGAGGACGAAGGTGGGTGGCGTGCGCCCGACGCCGTCGAGCGATTCGCTTTTTACACGCGGACCGTGCTCCCCGTCCTTGAGGGCGTGGAATGGGTGTGCACCATCAACGAGCCGAACATGGTCGCGATGATGGCCGGAGGCGACGGTCTAGGTACGACCTTGCAAGCTTTCGGACAGCCCGGACCCGACGTCAGCGTCGCCCGGACCCTGCTCGCGGCCCACCGCGCCTGCCGAGCGGTGCTCGCGGAGGCAGGCGATTTCCGCACTGGCTGGACGGTCGCCACACAGGACTTTCAGCCTGAGCCAGGCTGCGAGGAGATCGCCCGTGAGTATGGCTACGACCGTGACGCCTGGTACCTCGAGATGGCTGCCGGCGACGACTGGGTCGGCGTGCAGGCCTACACCCGCACCAAGATCGGTCCCGAGGGGCCGCTCCCGATAGCCGACGACGCCGAGAGGACCCTTACCGGCTGGGAGTTCTACCCGCGAGCCCTCGAGGACGGTATCCGCCTGTCCCACGAGATGGCACCGGGGGTGCCCGTCTTCGTCACCGAGAATGGCATCGCTACCGACGATGACACCCGCCGGGTGGCCTATCTGCAGGGCGCGCTCGAGGGACTGCACCGGGCGATCACCGACGGGATCCAGGTGGAGGGCTACCTGTACTGGAGCTTGCTCGACAACTACGAGTGGGGTTCCTACGGCCCGACCTTCGGGCTCGTGAGTGTGGACCGCTCCACCTTCGTGCGGACCGTCAAACCCAGCGCTCATTGGCTCGGCAACGTGGCGACGGCCAACGCTCTCGCCGTCTGAGCTTTCCCGCCCGCACCATCCCGCTCGACCCGCCGCACCCCACCCACTTGCAGCTGCCTGCCTTGAGGAATATTCGTGACCACGCACACCGTCCACCCATCCACTGCCGATCCTGCTGCAGCAGCCACAGACCTGCCGGCCGAGCGTGGCCAGAGGAGAGTCGCGCCGACGGCGGCGTTGCTTGAGGCGGGGACCACTCGCATCGAGCTGTCAGCCGCCGGCGACGTGCGTGCCATCACGTACGGGGAGTCGATGTTGGTCAACCAGTATCTGCCGAGCGAGCATGACGCCATGGTCGGCGGCGTGTTCTTGCGCCGCCACGGCCTGGACGCCTCGGGTGCTCGCATTGTCGAGGGGGTGCCGCTCGTCGGTGGACGCTCGGCCGGTGACTTCGCTGAGGCGCCGGGCTACGTGCGCTGGTCAGGCCAGGCCCTCGGGGCGAGCTACGTGGTGACTCTCACTCTTGACCCGCACGGTGACGTCTGGGTGTGGCGGGTGGACCTCGCGACCGCTGAGCCCGGCGCGGCGGGCTCCATCTACGACGTCGTCTTCGCCCAGGACCTGGCCCTCGTGCCGTTCTCGACGGCCGTCAACAACGAGCCGTACGTGAGCCAGTACGTCGTGCACCACGTGCTCGACGACGCCCGCGCCGGAGCCGTGGTCGCGAGCCGGCAGACCATGGCGACTGCGCCCGTGCTGCCTCTGGCGGTGACCGCTCTCGTCGAAGGAGCTCGCGCCTACCTCACCGACGGATTCTCGTTCTATGGGCTCGACGCGAAGATCGATGGCCGCGCTCACAGTCTCGGCGTGCCCGACTGGGACTCGCTCATCTATCAGTACGAGTTCGCCTTCCCGGTGCTACTCGGTCCCGAGTTCGATCTCACCGCTCCGCGCACCGTGCACGCCGTGACGGCCGTGGTCGCGGACTACCGCGGAGAGCTCGCCGACGCCCTCGACGAGGTGCCTGGACTGTTCGATCGCGCGCTCGCGCTGGGGCTGGGCAGCGCGCCCTCAGCACTGCACGACGGAGTGAGCTCCGTCACAGTGCATACCGCTCCCGCTGCCGGGCCGCACGCGTCGTCCCGCTCCCTGTTGGTATCGGCCCCGCTCTTGGCCGGCCTCGACCTCTCCGACGCCGAGCTCACCGAGCTCGGGACCGTGTCGGCGAACTCCGACGCGTCGTCCCGGGTCCTCCAGCCCGAGCGCGACGATGCCGGGAACCTGCTGTCCTTCTTCACGCCAGAGGCCACCCACGTCGTCAGCCGTGCAAAGGAACTCGCGGTTGAGCGACCCCACGGGCACGTCCTCAAGGCCGGCACCGACGTTAGCCCGAACGACAACATCCTCTCCGCGACGGCCTACGCCTACGGGGTCTTCGCCTCGCACGTTGTCGTCGGGAACACGACCGCCAACCGTTTCGTCTCCGTCCAACGCAACCACCTCAACCTGCTGCGTTCCTCAGGGGTGCGGGCACTCGTTCGAATAGGTGACCGGTGGCAGCTGCTCGGAGTGCCCTCCGCCCTCGTCCTCGACCTCGGCGGGGTCCGTTGGATCTACGCGACCGAGGACGGTCGCATCGAGGTGCGCACGACGGCGAGCCATGACGCCCGTGCCATCGAGATCTGCATCGACTCCGAGCAGCCGATCGACATCATCCTCACCGTGGATGTCGAGCTCGGCGGGCAGTCGTGGACCGCAAGCCGGGCCCTCAACGGCCGCGCGATCGTCTACGCTGCGGACGCCGGGACCGACGTCGCCGAGCACTGCCCTGATCTCGTCTACGTACTCGCCAGTGAGGCCGGGCGCTTCGGTGACGACACGGTGCTCTTCCCCGACGGCCGCTCCCATGGCACGAACCTGACGACTGTCGCTTTCGACGCAACGACCTCGGCCTCGCTTGTGCTCTCCGGTGACCTCGACGGCGCCGCGGACGCCCTCGCCCACGCCGAGGCGGTGCTCGACAACCCACTCGACGTCGCCGCCGAGCTCGAGGCGCACCGCGGTTACATCGCCGACTACACGCGCAACCTACGGGTCGAGGGCGACGGCCGCCTCACCGAGATCAACCTCCTGCTGCCGTGGTTCACGCAGAACGCGCTGGTTCACTTCCTCGTCCCGCACGGTCTCGAACAATACTCCGGCGCGGCCTGGGGCACCCGTGACGTCTGCCAGGGACCGCTCGAGCTCAACCTCGCCTTCGGTCACTTCGACGCGGCGCGCGACATCGTCCGCCGGGTGTTCGCCCAGCAGTCCCCGGACGGGACCCTGCCGCAATGGTTCATGTTCGACGCCTACCGCGAGCGGTACTCCGACGAGGCCCACGGCGACGTCGTCGTCTGGCCCTTGATGGCGCTGGGGGAGTACCTGGCTGCGACCGGCGATACGACGATCCTCGACGTCACGGTGCCGTACTGGGACGGCGAGCTGCGCCGCCCGGGCAGCGTGGCTGCGCCCCTCACCGACCATGTGCGCGCCTCCCTGAACTACATCCGCAGCCACCGCGCCCCTGGGACTGACCTGCTCTCGTACGGTGAGGGCGACTGGGATGACACCCTCCAGCCCGCACAGGCCTCAATGAGCCGTGAGATGGCCTCCGCCTGGACCGTCGCCCTTCTGTTTCAGGCGGTCAGCACCCTCGGCGGCCAGCTTCGGGGGACCGCGCACGACTCGCTCGCCACCGACCTCATGTCCGAGGCGTCGACGATAGCGGCTGAATTCGCTGAGCGTCTCATCATCGACGATGTGCTCGCCGGCTACGTCGTCTTCACCCCCGAGGGCCCGCGGCCCGTGCTGCACCCCAGCGACGACCGGACGGGGCTTTCCTACCGGCTCATCCCCATGACCCGGTCGATCATCGCCGGACTGTTCACCCCCGAGCAAGCAGTGCGCCACGAGAGTCTCGTCGAGGAGCACCTGCACTTCCCCGACGGCGTCCGCCTCATGGACCGGCCCGCGCCCTTCCACGAAGGCCAGACGCGATTCTTCCGTCGTGGTGAGCAAGCGGCGAACTTCGGCCGTGAAGTCGGGCTCATGTACACCCATGCCCACATCCGCTACACGCAGGCCCTCGCGACGCTGGGCCGAGAGCGGCTCGTCACGGAGCTGTTGAGAATCAGCCCAGTCGGCCAGTTCGAGCGACTGAGCACGAGCATGCCGCGCCAGCGAAACTGCTACTACTCATCCTCCGACGCCGCCTTCACCGACCGCTACGACGCCGCCGCGAATTTCGACCGGTTGCGAGATGGCACCGTCGGGGTCAAGGGCGGATGGCGCGTCTACTCCAGTGGCCCGGGTATCTACCTTCGCCAGCTGGTGCAGGGAGCGCTCGGCCTCGTCGAGCGAGCCGGCGCGGTGGTCATAGACCCGGTCCTCGCTCTCGAGGACGACGGCCTCACGATCGCCATCGACCTTGCCGGCGAGCGTCGCACGGTGCGCTTCCACGTCGAGCCCGGCAGCGGGGATGTCCGCGTGATGGCCGACGGCGCGCCCCTCACCGGGGTCAAGACGACGGCGCACTACCGCCAGGGCGGCCTGTCCGTCTCGTTCGCGGACCTCGTCGGAACCTCGGTCCTCGACGTTCACGTCGGCGTTGACCGCAGCACACTTGAGGCCTGACCATGGAGGAACATCTGATGACATCGCCGGCGGACAACCCCACCCCATCGCTCTCGGCGGGCGAAGAGCAATTGGCGCAGGCCTCCACGGGCCTGGTTGACACCGAGACCTACATCGACCTGGAGCTCGTCGCGCTGTGCCGGGAGTCCGCCGCTGACGGGACTGTCCTGCTCCGCAACGACGGCACCCTCCCTCTGCGCGGGGGGTCGCGCATTGCGCTCTTCGGGCGGGTCCAGATCGACTACTTCTCGGTCGGGTACGGGTCGGGCGGGGACGTCAACGCTCCGTACTCCTGGAACCTTCTGGACGCACTGCGCGACGGCGGCCAGGTCACCGTCGACGCAGATCTCGCCGCGTCCTACACGCGCTGGTGCGCGGAGAACCCACCCGACGAGGGCACCTGGGGGAATTGGCCGCGCTACTTCGAGGAGATGCCCCTCGAAGGCGAGGCCGTTCGAGCCGCCGCAACCCGGACGGACGTCGCCATCGTCGTCCTGGGGCGTGCCGCCGGGGAAGCGCGAGAGAACACCCTGACCCAGGGCAGTTATTACCTCACGGACGCGGAGAAGAGCCTGCTGGACGCGGTCACCTCAGCGTTCACGCACACCGTCGTGGTGCTCGATTGCGGCAACGTCATCGATCTCGCCTGGCTGGACCAGTACGGCGAGGCGATCTCCTCGGTGCTCTACGCCTGGCAGGGCGGCATGGAGGGCGCGCGGGCCATCGCGGACGTCCTGACCGGCGTGCAGGTGCCCGGAGGGCGACTCACCGACACCATCGCGCGTTCCTACGCCGACTACCCGAGCGCACCGAACTTCGGCGGGCTCGAGCATAACGACTACGCGGAGGACATCTACGTCGGCTACCGGTACTTCGAAACCTTCGCGCCCGACGCCGTCCTCTTTCCCTTTGGGTTCGGTCTCGGGTACTCGAGACTCGATGTGGTGGCCACGGCCCACGTCAACGACGAGGAGGTCACGGTCACCGCGCGCGTGAGCAACGTCGGGACGGAGCATCCCGGCGCTGAGGTCGTCCAGGTGTACGTCCAAGCGCCGGACGGCGAGCTCGGCAAGCCTGCCCGCACGCTGGCATCCTTCGCGAAGTCGCGACGACTGGACCCGGGCGAGAGCGAGTCGTTGCACCTGGCGTTCCCGATCGCCTCTCTGGCCTCTTACGACGATTCCGGGGCAACCGGCCATCGGTCCGCCTACGTCCTCGAGGCCGGTCAATACACGGTGTTCGCCGGCACCGACGTGCGCGCGGCGACCCAGATCGCCTCGTTCACGCTCAGCGAGCTGCGCGTCGTCGAACAGCTGACCGAGGCGTGCGCACCCGCCGCCGCTCACCCCTTCCAACGGATGATTCTCGACCGCGACGACGCCGGTCGCGCCGTCGTCGGGTGGCAGGATGTCCCCACGCGGGAGGTCTCCCGCCGCGAACGGCTCCAGGCACGCACGGTTCCGGCGCTGGAGCAGACCGGAAGCCAGGCCGTCACTCTGGCCGATGTCGCTGAAGGGGCAGCGACGCTCGACGAGTTCGTGGCCCAGCTCTCCCACGAGGACCTGGAAGCGCTCACCCGAGGTGACGTAGTCATGGACAGCCCGCTCGGGACGCCCGGGAACGCCGGCGTGTTCGGCGGCATCACCGCGTCGCTACGAGCGAAGGGCGTGCCTCCCATCACGACGACGGACGGCCCCTCCGGCATCCGGCTGGCGGCCTACGCTGCGCTCCTGCCCTGCGGAGCGGCACTCGCCTCAACCTGGAACACCCCGCTCGTGCGTCGACTCGCGGCGCACCACGGCGAGGAGATGGTCCGCAAGGGCACCCACGTGCTACTCAGCCCGGGAATGAACATTCACCGTGACCCCCTGTGCGGGCGCAACTTCGAGTACTTCTCCGAGGACCCGCTGGTCACCGGCCTTATCGCGGCCGCAGTCGTGGCTGGCGTCCAGGAAGCGGGAGTAGCGGCCTGCCCCAAGCACTTTGCGTGCAACAACCAGGAAACCAACCGGAACCTCAACGACTCGAGGGTCTCGGAACGGGCTCTGCGGGAGATCTATCTGCGCGGGTTTCAGATCTGCCTCGCCCAGGCGCGCCCGCACACCCTCATGACGTCGTACAACAAAATCAACGGCGCATGGTCGCACTACAACGACGAGTTGTGCACGACGATCCTGCGGGAGGAATGGGGATTTGAGGGAACGGTGATCACCGATTGGTGGATGCAGCGCGCCGTCGACCCGGATTTCCCGGCGGTGGCTGACGACGCTTACCGGGTCCGCGCGCAGGTCGACGTCTTTATGCCTGGCGGATGGTTCGACCACGTCAGCGGCGGCTTCGACGCCTCGGCGGCATCGTCTCTGCTCGATTCCCTCGCTCGCCCAGACGGCATCACACTCGGCGAGGTCCAGCGCACCGCCCGAACCGTCCTCCAGCTCGTCCTGGCGCTGCCCGCGCTGAGCAAGGAGATCCTCAGGAACTCGGCGGCGGGGAGCCAGCCCTAGGTACGAGCATCGGCGTAGACCTTCCCTTTGCCCCTCAAGCCGGCCCTTCCGCATCAACCAGTGCCGGAGCGGCGTCGGATGAGAACAACGACGACCACCCGGCCGGGCGGAGTGCCGGCGGGTTGTGGATAACTCTTTTCAGGCCGTGCGCCTGGCTCAGTCCGTGTCGAGGTGCTCGTGCAGAAAGGCCGACACCGCACCGCGCATCGCCGCATCGAGGATGCCGATGGAGTGCAGGCTGCCCGGCACCGTGACGAGCTGGTTGACGATGCCGAGGGCGTTGAGCTCCGCGGCGAAGCCGGTGGACTGGCTCAGCGGAATGAACTCGTCAGTGGACGACCCGACGAAGACGGGCGGGTCGGTGCGATCCAGCGACCTGACGGCCGACGCGTCCCGGGCCGCCCGACAGTCCAGCAGCGATTCGCAGTCCAGGTAGTCGAGCACGATCTGCTCAAGCCCAGAGGAGCCGCCGGCCACCACGATGCCGTCGTAGCTCAGGTCGACGGGCCCGGAGAGCTCGGCAACAGCCGCGACCCGGCTGCCGTCGGTAAGCGATCCAGTGCCGCGGGCACCGAGCAGCGTGGCCAGGTTGCCGCCCGCCGAACCGCCGAAGGCACCGATTCGGGCGGGGTCGATGCCGTAGTGCTCGGCATTTGCGCGCATCCACTCGACGGCGCGGCCCAGGTCTTCAATGGCAGCCGGAAAACTCACCGCCGGCACCAGCCTGTAGTTCACCGAGTACGCCACGAACCCCTCGGAGGCGAGCCATTCGCAGACATTGCGCCAGTCGCTGTTGCCTTTGTCGCCGCGAGCCCAGCTGCCGCCGTGGATGGAGAGCACCGCCGGCCGGAGGGTGGCTTGAGAGGGCGTCTCGGTGTCCGTGCCCGGTTCCATCGCGCCAGCGGTGGCCGGATCCGCGGATGCGTCGTCGGCGGGAGCCGCCGTCGGCTCGGGCTCAGGGGACGGATCGGGCGCGGCCGTTTGGCCGGCCGCCGCGTCCCCGGTGTCGCCGTCCACGTCAGCGGTTGACCCGGCATCCGCTTCTGGCGGCGAGCAGACGTCGAGGGTGAGCTGGGTGCCGTCCGGCTGGGTGGCGTAGACGACGTCCTCATCGATCACGGCGTCCCCGGGCGCGGTGAAGGTGCGGATGCCCACGATCGCCGTGGTGTCGACCTCGCTCGCGGTTCCGCCGGCCTGTGCGGGCGCCACCGGGCGCAGGTTCCAATGCAGGCCGCCGAGCAAGGCGGTGGCCACGACGGCCATGCCGCCGGCATAGGCGACGAAGAGAACGAGAAAGCGTCGGGAGCCGAGTCCGATGATGCGGCGACCGTTACTCACGGATGCTCCTGAAATGTGCTGGGTGCGGGTGCTTTCGAGAATAGATCGGTCGGGCCCGGCCCGCTAATCGGCGGGCGTCAAAACGCCGGCCGGGCGCGTCGCAGAGCGGCCCGACGGCGGCCTCAGCGGGGCGTCAGGCCTTCGCGGGGACGTCGCGGGTAATCCCCGGGCTCAGAGCGGCGAGCATCCGGGTGACGTCGAGGGCCGCCGCGCTGGCCGCGACGATGGCTTCCGCACCCAGTTCACGGTGCTCATGGATCGCCTCGGTCATGGCGGCTGCGGCATCCTCGGCCGCCCGCAGGGCGTCGAGACTCGGTTCCCCGGTGTCCCATTCATTGACCAGGGCGGCCGTCGCCCGCACCGCCGCACTCAGCGCCGGTCGCAGCGCGGCCGGCAGCTCCACGGGCACCGGTGTACCCCAGGCCGCCCCAGCGAGCACGTCGGTGAGGTCGCGCACATAGAAGGTCGCGTTCTCGAGCGCCGCCAGGTCGTCATAGTCGGTGCTGAGATCGTGCGGCCGGATGCGCGCCCGCGGGTTGATCCGGCGGCTCTCGTCGGCCTCCGCCAACGCGCGACGCACGGCGGTGCTGGTGCTCGCCAACGTGGCGCCCTGCTTGGACCATTCGCCCTCCTCGGGCGGCCAGCTCGCCTCGAGGGCGTCGGCAACCGAACCCAGGTGCAATCCGAGCGCACGCCGCAACCTGGACAATTCCTTCACCGCGGCAGTCACCCGCAGCGGGGGTGCGACGAGGAGGTTCACCGCCAGCCCGACAACGATGCCCAGGGTCATCTGCGAGACGTATCCGATCGAATAGCCGTCGGCGTTCGGACCGCCGACGATCAGCACGAACAGACCCGCGATCGGCACGTACTCCCGTCCGGCGCCCAGCTGGCGGATGCCGCCGAACAGCATGCCGATCCCCACCACGAGCGACACCGTCAGCACGCTGGGTTCGCTGAAGATGATCACCGCGGCCGCCAGAGCAATGCCGATCACCAGCCCGGCAAGGGTCTGCATAGCGTTCTTGATCGACCCCATCAGGGTCGGAAAGCTGGCCACGATGACACCGAGCGGCGCGTAGTAGGGGTAATCGTTGGCGACGCCGGGCATCAGGGGGGCGAGCTTCCAGGCGATCGCCACCGCAACGGCCGTCTTCACGGCCTGCAGCAGGCGGGGATGTGCCACGGCGGTCTTCACCAGGCCACCGGCGGCACGTGGGGAGAGATCGGGAGTGCGCATCGAACGAGTCTGCACGATTCCCGGCTTCCCGCCCAATCGCGGCTGGCCCCGCGGGCCCAGAGGTTTCGGCGCCATCGGCATAGAATCGCGGCATCACCTGGGCCTGTCCCCGCGGGGAGAGCTCGAAAAGGAGGCGTCGTGAAGATCGCGATAGCGGGAGGAACCGGCACCGTCGGGCGTCACGTCACCGACCTGGTCAGCCGTCTTGGGCACCAGCCTGTCGTCCTCGCCCGGTCGACCGGAATCGACCTCGTGACCGGAGACAGGCTCTCCTCGGTGCTCGACGGTGTTGACGGGGTCATCGATGTGGTCAATACCTCCACGCTGTCTGCTAAAGCGTCCACCCGCTTCTTCGGCACGGCCACGGCCACTCTGCTCAGGGCAGAGGCCGCCGCCGGGGTGCGGCACCACGTCACCCTCTCGATCGTGAATGCCGACACGGTCTCCGCCGGGTACTACGCGGGCAAGGTCGTCCAGGAGGAGGCGGTGAAACGCGGCGCCGTGCCGTGGACCATGCTCAGGGCCACGCAGTTCCACGAGTTCGCGGCCCAGACCCTCGGGCGAGGCTCGCGCGGCATCCTCACCCTGGTGCCCGTCATGCGGACCCAGCCCGTCGCGGCGCGGGAGGTTGCCCAGCGGCTCGTCGAGCTTGTGGTGGGCCCGCCGCGCGGGCAGGTGCCCGATCTCGGCGGCCCACGGGAGGAACGCCTTGTCGACATGGTGCGCGACTACGCCCGAGTCACGCGCACTCACGCCCGCATCGTGCAATTCAAGCTCCCAGGCCGAATGGGCACCGCGATGCGAGACGGCACCCTGTTGCCGGCCCCCAACACCGAACGAGGTGCCGAGTCCTTCGCACAGTGGCTCGACGGCATCGCGCACCCAAAGCCCGCCGGCTAGCAACCGTGACTTTTGGGACTCGATAAGGTAACGTGGACAAGTCGGCTCTTGACACCGCGTGTTTCATTGTGTGCGCGGATGGGTTTGTAAGTCAGGATGGGCCGGTTTCCCAGTAATCCGCTGGTGAAAAATCACTGTATGTGAACGGCCCCGGCCATAGACTGCCCGGGTTCTCAGGTTGCGTCGCCGTGCGACGCACTACTGCCATGTACTCAACACAACCCAGAAATACTTCTATGCCTTCTAGCAAGAAGCCGGCCGTCGGCCGCCCAGCCAAGAACTTCGACCCGAGCCACTCCAAGGGCGGCCCCAAGGGCGCACCCAAGGGCGGCAGCAAGAGCCCCGGACACCGCGGCTACCGCGCAGACGATGGCGCTCCCAAGAAGCAGCGCTGGAACGCCGACGAGCGCGCAGCGCGTTCCGGTGAGCGCTCCTCCTCCGACCGTCCCGCCTACGGTGACCGTCCCGCCTACGGTGCCCGCACCGAGCGTCCGGCCTCCAACGACCGTGCCCCGCGCACCGACCGTCCCTCGTACAACAACGACCGTCCCGCTCGCGGCGACCGTCCCTCGTACAACAACGACCGTCCCGCTCGCGGCGACCGTCCCTCCTACGGCGACCGTGCCCCGCGCACCGATCGCCCGTCGTACAACAACGACCGTCCGTCGTACGGCGACCGTGCCCCGCGCACCGATCGCCCGTCGTACAACAACGACCGTCCGGCTCGCACAGAGCGTCCGTCCTACGGTGACCGTGCCCCGCGCACTGACCGTCCGTCGTACAACAACGACCGCCCGTCGTACGGTGACCG
>NZ_SOFZ01000028.1:0-61087 GCF_004402435.1 Cryobacterium sp. TMB1-7 | reverse complement strand
GCCGATCCGCCGCATCCGTTGCCGCCGGGTCCCCGCACCGTCGTCGTCGCCGGCGCCGGCGCCGGGCCGGCCGCGGAGGAGCTGGCCCGCCTCGCCGGCTGGCCGCTGATCGCCGAGGTCTCCAGCGGCGCCAGGTTCGGCCCGAACCTCGTCGTGGCCTACCGCGAACTGCTCGGGGACGCCGACTTCGGCGGCCAGGTGCAACGCGTGATCGTGTTCGGCCACCCCACCCTCAGCCGGGAGATCCCGGCGCTCGTACTGCGTGAAGACGTGGAGACCATCGTCGTGGCCCCGGCCGGCCTCGAGTGGTACAACCCCGGGCACCGGGTAGCGAGGTTCGCGCGGGCCGTTGCCGCCACCGACGAGGCGATCGCTGTAGCGGGAACCCGCGAGGCCAGGGCCTGGGTGGGCCGGTGGGTGATGGCGAGCCGGAGCATCCTGGCCGAGGACACCGAGCTCGACGCCCCGGCCTTCAACACCCACGGCCTGTCCAAGGCCGAGTTCGCGGCGATGAAGGCCCCGGTCACCCGGGCAATGCTCGCCGACGCCGTGTGGCGCGCCTCCTGGCCGCACGACCGCCTGGTGCTGGGCGCGTCCCGGCTGATCCGCGAGCTGGACAGCCGGGTGGCTGGCAAGAAGATCCCCGTGCACGCCAACCGTGGTCTGGCCGGCATCGACGGCACCATTGCCACGGCGCTGGGCATCGCGTTGGCCAGCCAGGCGGGCCCTCAGCCGCTGTCGACGGGCACGACCCGGCTGCTCGTCGGCGACGTGACCCTGCTGCACGACGCCGGCTCACTGCTGATTGCGCCCGGTGAGGTGCGACCGCGGCTGCAGGTGATCGTGGGCAACGACGGCGGCGGCACCATCTTCGACGGCCTCGAGGTGGCGACCGCCGCCGCCCCGTCTGCCATCGACAGAGTGCTCTTCACCCCGCAGCAAGTGAATCTCGAGGCTCTCGCCACCGCCTACGGCTGGGACTACGCGCGGGCGGCGACCCGCAGCACCCTGGAGAGCGCCCTGACGGCGCCGGTGGCCCGCCCGACCCTGCTCGAGGTCCCCCTGGCCCGCTAACTGGAAGCCGGCCTTGTGTTGCCGGTGCGGGGCGTTGGCGGGTTTGGTACCGTTGCACTCGTTCCGTGCCAGACGTGCGGAACGGCCAAGGAGTGCCCCATGCCCGGTAGGACCGTACCACCCGCACCCGCCGCCTCTCCGCCGGCCAGGGTCAAGGCAGACACGCTCGCCCTGTCCGCCATGATCGTCGGCGTCGTCGCATTCCTCTGCGGCTGGATGCCCGTGCTCGGCCTGATCATCGGCAGCGTCGGCGTGATCCTCGGCCTCCTGGCCAGGCGGCGCTCGAACCGTCCGGAGCTCGGCCTGACCGCTCTGATCCTCTCGATCCTGGCGGTATTGACCAACATCGTGGTCGACGTGATCGTGGTCGTCCTCATGGTGACCCAGGCCAACAACCTGCCCGCCTAGGCCGGTCCGCACCGGCCGGGTCGCGGGGAACAGCCGCTAACTGTGCCCGAAGCGGACAAGTGCGCCCGGTGTGCCGGGACCATTTGTCCGGAGCGGGAACAGTTGCGGGCTACGACACGGGGGGCAGATGCCCGAGCGCCCGAGCGGCTGTCAGCCGAAGGCCTCGACAACGGGGCGGAACTTCATCTTGGTTTCGGCCAGCTCACGGTCGGGGTCCGAGTCCAGGACGATGCCGCAGCCGGCGTACGCCGTGATGTCGCCGGTGGGGGACACCTGTGCGCAGCGCAGCGCGATGGCCCACTCGCCGTCGCCGTCCGCGCCGACCCAGCCCACCGGGCCGGCGTAGCGACCGCGGTCGAACGGCTCCAACTCGCGGATGAGCGCGAGAGCGTCCAGCGTGGGGGTGCCGGCGACCGCCGCGGTCGGGTGCATCGCCGCGATCAGGTCGAGGGAGGTGGACCCGTCGCTCAGGGTGCCCTCGACGTCGGTGGCCAGGTGCCACAGGTTGGGCAGCTTCACCGTGAACGGGATCTCACTCGTGGTGAGCACCGAGGTGTGCGGACGCAGCGCGGCGAGCACACTCTGCACGGCGAACTCGTGTTCGTCGCCGTCCTTGCTCGAGGTGGCCAGCGCGAGGGCGGCCTCGAGGTCGGCCGCGGCATCCGCCCCGCGGGAAATGGTGCCGGCCAGCACGCGGGCGTTGACCTCGTTGTGGTCGGCCCGGATCAGGGTCTCCGGGCTGGAACCGACGAGTCCGTCGACGGCGTATGTCCAGCAGTCCGGGTAGCCCAGGGCCAGTTCGGTCAGCAGCAGACGCAGGTCGGACTCGGCGGGCAGCCGGCCGACGAGGTCGCGGGCGAGCACCACTTTGCTCAGCTCCTGGGCGCCGATGTGGTCCACCGCGGCGGCGACGGCCGCCCGGTAGTCGGCCGGCTTCAGGGCGCCGGGCAGCAGGGAGATGCGGTACTCGTCACCGAGCGGGTGCAGCGCCAGCGGAATCTCGGGGGCGGCCTGGCCGGTGGGCCAGATCCGGGTGACCCAGCACTGACCGTCCTCGCGGCCCACGATCAGCTCGGGGACGATGAGCACGCTGGTCTGGCTGGAGGAGTCGTCGAAGGCGAAGGTGCCGAAGGCCAGCAGGCCGGTGCCCGTGCGCGCCAGCGGGTCGGTCACCGTGGCGGCCGCGACGACATCGCGCCAGGCTGCGGCGGCATCCGTCATGCGGGTGGGCCCGGAGAACTCCAGGCGCAGGGCCGTGCCGATGCCGGCGAGGCCCTGGTTGCGGCGCATCCAGAGCAGCGGCTGCCGCTCGTCGAGCAGCAGGATCAGCTGGCGAATGTCGGCAATCGGGGAGGTCTCAACCGTTAGAGCTGGCGCATTCACTTGTCTACCCTAAGCCCGCGCCCGCGGATACCCGGGCCGCGCGTCGCAATCTAGACTGGACCGGTGAGTAGAGCAGATCTAAATAAGCAGCCCGCGCAGGTCGCCGCCATGTTCGATTTGGTCTCGACCCACTACGACCGCACCAACGCGTTGCTCTCGGTGGGCAACGCCTCGTTGTGGCGCGTCGCCACGACCAGGGCCGTCAACCCGCGCCGCGGGGAGCGGATCCTCGACATCGCGGCTGGCACCGGCACCTCCAGCGTGGCCCTCGCGCACACCGGCGCGCACGTGGTGGCCGCCGACTTCTCCGCGGGCATGATCAAGGTGGGCCGCGAACGGCACGCAGACAACCCCAACGTTGAGTTCGTGCAGGCGGATGCCACCCAGCTGCCGTTCAAGGACGGCGAGTTCGACGCCGTCACCATCTCGTTCGGCCTGCGCAACGTGGTGGAGCCCAAGAAGGCTCTCGCGGAGTTCTACAGGGTCACCAAGCCCGGCGGCCGCGTGGTCATCTGCGAGTTCTCCACCCCGCCCGTCGCGCCCATCCGGGTGGGCTACTTCGCCTACCTCAATCATGTGATGCCGCGCATCGTGAAGCTGGCGTCCTCCAACGCCGAGGCCTACGACTACCTGGGCGAGTCCATCGCGGCCTGGCCGAACCAGCCCACCCTCAGCGCCTGGCTGCGCGACGCCGGATACGATGCCGTGGCGTACCGCAACCTCAGTCTCGGTATCGTGGCTCTGCACCGCGGAATCAAGACCGAGCACGCCCCCGCTTCAACCTCCTGAAACTCCCAGATCCGATCGTTAGGCTGACAGAGTGAAATTGACCGCCCCCGTGGCCCGCCGGAGCCCGTCGGTAACGTCGCAGCTGGGCCTGAGCGATCGAATCTTCTCCACCCCCGCCGACCGCGGCCTGGCTGCCAGCATCGACAAAGGCCTCGAAGAGGTGAAGACGACCCTGCTGGGTGAACTCGTCTTCGCCGACGAGATCGCCGCCGTGACCAGCCGGTACCTGCTCGACGCCGGCGGCAAGCGCGTGCGCCCGATGCTCGCGCTGCTCACCTCCCACCTCGGCGACGGCACCATCCCCGACGTGGTCCGCGCGGCCGCCGCCATCGAGATCACCCACCTCGCCTCGCTGTACCACGACGACGTCATGGACGATGCCGAGAAGCGCCGCGGCGTGCCCAGCGCCCAGGTGGTCTGGGGCAACTCCATCGCCATCCTCGCCGGCGACCTGCTCTTCTCCCGCGCCAACCAGCTGATGGGCAGGCTCGGCGAACGCGCGGTGCGCCTGCAGGGCGACACCTTCGAACGCCTGGTGCTCGGCCAGCTGCACGAGACCGTCGGACCCAAGGACGGCGAGGACCCGATCGAGCACTACATCCAGGTGCTCGCCGACAAGACCGGCTCCCTGATCGCCGCCGCCGCCCAGGCCGGGATCATCTTCTCCAACGCTCCCGAGAAATTCGAGGAGCCCGTCGTGCTCTTCGGCGAGCGGATCGGTGTCGCCTTCCAGCTCATCGACGACGTGCTCGACCTGTCGCCGCAGCCCGAGGCGACCGGCAAGGTGCCCGGCACCGATCTGCGCGCCGGGGTCGCCACCCTGCCGCTGCTGCGCCTGCGTGAGCGTGCGGCAACGGATGTGCGCGCCGCCGACCTGGCCGCCCGCCTCGAGGCCGATGTGATGAGCAGCGCCGGCGTGGCCACCGAGGCCGCCGACTCCGCCATCACGGCTCTGCGCGAACACGACGTGACCACCCAGACCCTCGCGGAGGCCCACGGTTGGGCCCGTGATGCCGTTGCCGCCCTTGCCCCCCTGCCGAACGGCTCGGTCAAGAAGGCGCTCACCCGCTTCGCCGAGACCATCGTCGAGCGATCCAGCTAGAAAGGCTTCCATGACCAAGTTGCGATTGGCCATCGTCGGTGCGGGCCCCGCCGGCATCTACGCCGCAGACATCCTCCTGAAGGCCGAGCGAAACTTCGACGTTTCCATCGACCTGTTCGACCACCTGCCGGCCCCCTACGGGCTGGTGCGTTACGGCGTGGCGCCGGACCACCCCCGCATCAAGGGCATCATCAACGCGCTCCGCGACGTACTGGACCGCGGCGACATCCGCCTGTTCGGGAACGTGCGCTACGGCACCGACATCACCCTCGATGACCTCAAGAAGCACTACAACGCGGTCATCTTCGCCACCGGCGCCGTGCACGACGCCAACCTGCCCATCCCCGGCATCGAACTCGAGGGCTCCTATGGCGCCGCGAGGTTCGTGAGCTGGTTCGACGGCCACCCCGACGTGCCGCGCACCTGGCCGCTCGAGGCAAAGTCCGTCGCGGTGATCGGCAACGGCAACGTCGCCCTCGACGTCTCCCGCATGCTCGCCAAGCACGCCGACGACCTGCTGCCCACCGAGATCCCGGCCAACGTCTACGACGGACTCAAGGCCTCCCCGGTGACGGATGTGCACGTGTTCGGGCGCCGAGGCCCCACCTCGGTGAAGTTCACCCCGCTGGAGCTGCGCGAACTCGGCGAGCTGCCCGACGTGGACATCATCGTCTACGACGAGGACTTCGACTACGACGACGCCGCCCGCGCGGCGGTGGCCAGCAACAAACAGGTCTTCGTGATCGACAAGGTGCTCAACCAGTGGCGGAAGCGCGAGACCGGCCAGGCATCGCGTCGGCTGCACCTGCACTTCTTCGCCCGACCGGTGGAGGTCACCGACGACGGCAACGGCCACGTCGGCGGCTTCCGGTACGAGCGCACCGCACCGGATGGCCAGGGCGGTGTGCACGGCACCGGCGAGATCCGCGAGCTGCCGATCCAGGCCATCTATCGGGCGGTCGGCTACTACGGCTCGTCGTTGCCCGGCATCCCGTTCGACAAGAAGCGCGGCGTGATCCCCAACCGCGAGGGCCAAGTGCTCTGGAAGGGTGAGCCCGGCTTCGAGTCCAGCACCGGCAGCCAGCAGATGTACGGCGTCTACGCCACCGGCTGGATCAAGCGCGGACCGGTGGGCCTGATCGGGCACACCAAGTCCGACGCGATGGAGACCGTGCGGCACCTGATCAACGACGTCGGCAACTGGTGGCGGCCAGAAGCGCCCGAGGAGCAGAGCATCGTGGAGCTGCTGGAGTCCCGCGGCGTGGCGTACACCAACCTCGACGGCTGGCACCACCTCGACCAGCACGAGCTGGCGCTCGGCGCCGAGCAGGGCCGTGTGCGCGTCAAGGTCGTCCCGCGCCACGAAATGGTCGAGGTCTCCCGAGCCCAAGTCCCCGCCGAACTGTAGGCAAGCGGCGAGCCGTGAGCAAAGCACCGAAAATCGAACGATTCGGGGGCTTAGCTCACGGCTCGCGTGCTGTGGCCTGGCAGGACGACATCCTGGGCAGTGACTACCAGGCAGCTACCCTGCCGCTGGGCAGCGACGGCGAAGGGGAGGTCGTCGCCACGCTGGTGCGGCACCGCCCGCCCCTGACCGACCTGGTGTCGCCGGCGGCCCCGGCGCACGGCACCGATGTGCTCTACCTGCACGGATGGTCGGACTACTTCTTCCAGACCGGCCTCGCCGAGCACTGGCACGGTCTCGGCGCCCGGTTCTACGCCCTCGATCTGCGGAAGTACGGGCGCAGCCTGCGGGAGCATCAGACACCCGGCTTCGTGGCCGACCTGGCCACCTACGACGCCGACATCGAAGCCGCCCTTGCCGCGATGGGCCACGGCGAAAACGCCGAACGGCCCTCGCGGCGGCGGCTGGTGCTGATGGGGCACTCCACCGGCGGCCTCACCCTGAGCCTGTGGGCCTCCAGGCACCCGGGGCGGGCCCATGCGCTCGTGCTGAACAGCCCGTGGCTGGAGTTTCAGGCCGGCGGTGTGGGCCGGGCCTTCATCACGCCGCTCGTGCAGCTGGGCGCCCGCGTGCAGCCGCTGGGCACCCTGCCCCAGGTGGACCTGGGCTTCTACAGCCGCTCGGTCTCGTCCGAGTTCGACGGCGAGTGGTCCTACGAACCACGCTGGCGCCCGCCGCGCGGTTTCCCACCGCCCCGGGCCTGGCTGAACGCGGTGCTCGAGGGACACGCCGCCGTGGCGGCCGGACTGGGCATCGAGGTGCCTATCCTCACGCTGCTGTCGGCGCGGTCCACGATCCTGCCGCGCTGGAGCGAGCAGATGCGGCACAGCGACAGCGTCCTGGTGGTGAACGACATCGCCAGGGCCGCCGTGCGGCTGGGTGCGACGGTGACGGTGGCGCGCATCGAGGGAGCCCTGCACGACGTCGTCCTCTCCGCCGAGGCGCCGCGCGAAGCGGCCTACGCCGCCCTCACCCGGTGGCTCCGCGCCTACGCGCCCTGACCATCCGCGAACCGTGAGAAAAGCCCCAGATCTCGGAAGATTCTGGGGCTTAAGTCATAGTTCGCGGAAGGGGAACTAGCGGAAGTTGACGAACTGGAGGGCCACGTCGAGGTCCTTGCCCTTGAGCAGGGCCATCGTGGACTGCAGGTCGTCGCGGCTCTTCGAGCTCACGCGCAGTTCGTCGCCCTGAATCTGGCTCTTGACGCCCTTGGGGCCCTCGTCGCGGATGATCTTGTTGATCTTCTTCGCGTTCTCCTGGTCGATTCCGGCCTTCATGCTGGCCTCGATGCGGTACTCCTTGCCCGACGGGTACGGCTCACCGGCGTCGAGGCTGCGCAGCGAGATGCCGCGCTTGATCAGCTTCGACTCGAACACCTCGAGGATCGCCTTGACGCGCTCCTCGGTGTTCGCCTTCATGAGCACCTTTTCGCCGCTCATTTCGATGGATGCCCCGACGTTCTTGAAGTCGTAGCGCTGCGCCACCTCTTTGTGAGCCTGGTTGAGCGCGTTGTCGATCTCCATGGGGTCGACCTTGCTGACGATGTCGAACGTAGAATCTGCCATGAGAGCCATGTTACCGAGAAGGGCCGGATGCCGCCCGACGGCGCTCTGATCAGTCGCCGGGGCGTGCCGTACTCGAGCGCACGATCAGCTCGAACGGCATCGGAGTGTTCAGG
Source organism: Cryobacterium sp. TMB1-7 (assembly GCF_004402435.1). Classification (NCBI taxonomy): domain Bacteria; kingdom Bacillati; phylum Actinomycetota; class Actinomycetes; order Micrococcales; family Microbacteriaceae; genus Cryobacterium; species Cryobacterium sp. TMB1-7. Next base: position 53,188 of record NZ_SOFZ01000028.1, on the reverse strand, counting down.
GCCGCCTGGTCGTGCTGGCCAGGATGCAGCTGGTCCATCAGGATCTCCACGGCCTTGGCGCCCTGGCCCTGCGGGAACTGCGCGATGGTGCTCAGGCCGAAGAAGTCCGCCAGTTCGTGGTCGTCGATGCCGATCACCGAGACGTCCCGCGGCACGACCAGGCCCAGGTCCCGAGCGGCCAGGATGCTGCCGATCGCCATCTCGTCCGACGCGGCGAAGATCGCCGTCGGACGGTCGTGCGGGCTGCCCAGCAGCTGCTTCGCCGCCTGGTAACCGCCACGGATGGTGAAGTCGGCCGGTTGGAACAGCTCGGGGGCCACGCCGATACCGGCGGCTTCCAGGGCAGCCTCGTAGCCGAAGCGCCGGTTGGTGGGCAGGTGGAAGTCGAGGTCGTAGTCTTTGGTGCCGCCGATGTGGGCGATCCGGGTGTGGCCGAGCGCGAGCAGGTGCTCGGTGGCGAGCCGGGCCACGGCCGCGTCGTCGATGGTGAGGGTGCGCACGCCCGTGATCGGGCCGCCGACGCCCACGAGCGGCTTGCCGAGCGCGTGCAGCCTGGCCACCTCGCTCTCGGTCAGTTCCAGCGAGATCGCGATCACGGCATCCACCCGCTGACGGAGCAGGAAGTGCTCGAAGACGCTGCGGCGCTCGTCGCCGCCGCCGGTGAGGTTGTAGAGGGTGAGGTCGTAGCCGTTGTGCAGCAGTTCCTTCTGAGCGCCCTCGACGACGCTGGAGAAGAACCACCGATTCAGGAACGGCACGACCACGCCGATGTTCTTCATGCGACCCGACGCCAGGCTGGACGCGTTCGACGACACCACGTAGCCCAGCTCCAGGGCCGCGGCCTTGACCTTGAGCCTGGTCGTGGGCGACACGTGGCCGTTGCCGCTCAGGGCGCGCGAAACCGTGGCGGTGGAGACGCCCGCGCGACGGGCGACCTCGTCGATTCCGACCATTCGGGTTCCTAACCGGCGTGCAAGAGGGGGTGTGAAGTGATCATATCCACCGGTTCGGCGCCCGGCCGCCCACCCTGATTTCGCACTTGGGCCCTTCGGCTTGTATTCTGTCTGAGCGTCTCCGGTCACGTGGCTACATATGGCCGGGTATGCACTGGCGAGTTACCCAAGCGGCCAAAGGGATCTGACTGTAAATCAGACGGCGTAGCCTTCGTGAGTTCGAATCTCGCACTCGCCACAGCAAGAATGGGGCAAGACCAGCACTACCAGCACCACCACAACGCGCCGGGCCTCCGGCGCGTTTGTGCGTTAACCCGCCCGTTACCGCTCGGGCGTACCGTGGTCAGATGACCCCTTCCGCCACGACCGAACTGCTCACCCTCGCCCAGGAGACCGCGATGGTGGCCGGAGAGCTCGCCCGTCGCCGGCGGGCGGAAGGCGTGCAGATCGCCGCGTCGAAGTCGTCCCCGGAGGACGTGGTCACGCTCGCGGACCGGGAGACCGAGGCGCTCATCCGCGGCCTGCTCGCGGATGCGCGACCCGACGACGGCTTCTACGGCGAGGAGTCCACCGCCACCGCGGGCACCTCCGGACTGACCTGGGTCGTCGACCCCATCGACGGAACCGTCAACTACCTCTACGGCATCCCCTGTTACGCCGTGAGCATCGCCGTGGTCGAGGGAGACGCCGACCCGGCCAGCTGGAGCGCCCTGGCCGGCGCGGTGCGCAACCCGGCGATCAACGAACTGTTCTCCGCCCGCGCCGGCGATGGTGCGCACCTGAACGGGCGCGCGCTGCAGGTGACGAGCGGGGTGCCGTTGTCGTTAGCCCTGTTCGGTACCGGATTCTCCTACGACTCGGTCCGGCGAACCCGCCAGGCGAAGGTCCTGCACGGTTTGATCAGCCAGGTCCGTGACGTGCGGCGGATGGGCGCGGCCTCACTGGACCTGTGCTCGGTGGCCGCCGGCCGGCTGGACCTCTACTACGAGCGCGGATTGCACCCCTGGGATCACGCCGCCGGGGCCCTCGTCGCCACGGAGGCCGGCGCCCGGGTGGGCGCGTTCGGCGCGGACCGTGAAGGCGTCAGCCTTCTCATCGCGGCCGCGCCCGATCTGTACGCCACCGCCGAGCCGCTGCTCGCGAATCTTTTCGAGCAATTTATGGCCGACGACGACATTTGAGAATCGGAGTGCCGCTGACGGCTCCGCACCCGCTGGATGGCGGGGCAGACGCCCGATCCGCTATCACGCCGGGCCCTCCTTGCGCATCCTCCACAGGGAGGGATACACCCCGTGTTCGGGTGTGATTTGCCGACATCAAATGGCCATCCGGCGCTCCGCAAGCTAGCCTTTATCTATTCGTTACTTTGGCTCACGTCAAAACGCGTGCCTCTAGCCCTGTCCAACGCGCCGAAAGTACCCGTCCTTTGTCACGTCACACCCCGTTGTCGGATGCCCCCGCAGCCGACTCCAGTGACCTCTCACAGAGCGACCTCGGCAGCACCGATTCGACCGAGCCGGCCCTCGCACCGCACCGCACGCTCACGCGTCGCGAACAGCGCGAGCTCGAGCGTCGCGCGGAGCTGGCCGCCGAACCGACGCCGGTAACCGAGCCGGCACCCACCGAAACCGCCGACTTTGTTGCCGTCTCCGACGTGGAACCCCAGCCGGTCACCGAGCTGTCGCCCGCGGCGCACCTCCTGGTCGGTGCCGGACTGGCCGAACCTCACCTCGAGACCGTCGTTCTCAAGGAACGCGATCTGGCGCTGCCTGCCGAGCCGGCCTACGAGCAGATCCCAAGCGACGTTTCCCCGAACACCACGACCACGACGATCATCCTGCCGTCTCGCGCGGCCCTGCGTGCCCAGCTGCGCGCCGTGCAGGCGATCGACGACCAGGCGCCGGCCGGCGAGCCTGCTGCGGCGTCACAGGCCCGCACGGAGCCGAGTGAGCCGGAGCACACGCTGCCCGCCTTCGTTCCTCGCACCCGGGCCCTACCGTCCTCCGCCAAGCCCGGTGTGGCATCGGCACGTTCGGGACACCACCGCATGCGCATGCTCGCCACCAAGGGTGGGTCGATCATCGCGATGACCTTCGTCGCACTGATGGCCGTCGCCACCTCGATCCCCGCCGAGGCGCTGCTGTCCTCCAGCGACGTGCAGGCCGCGGCCCTCGAAGCCAAGAAGCCCACGAGCGGCGCCGACCCCGCCCAGGTCATCAACCTGGCCAACGGCACAGACACCATCACCGTCGAACAGGACAGCTACCAGTCGCAGTCCATCGCCGAGGTCGCGGCGGCGAGCGGCATCCGTATGGAAGACACGTTCAGCAACAACCCGAACGGAACCATCCAGTGGCCGTTCGCGGTCGGCGTGCACGTGGGCGACCAATTCGGTTACCGCAACTGCGCAGGTTGCTCGGTCAACCACGGCGGCCAGGACTTCAACCCCGGCCTCGGCGCCCCCACCCAGGCAATCGCCGACGGTGTGGTCAGCTTCACCGAGGACGGCGAGGGCAGCCTCGGCGTGCACATGATCATCGATCACATGATCGACGGCAAGCTGGTCTCCAGCGTCTATGCGCACATGATCCACGGCTCGATGCTGCTGAAGACCGGTGACGTCGTCAAGGTCGGCCAGGTCCTCGGCAAGGTCGGCTCCACGGGCATGTCGACGGGCCCGCACCTGCACTTCGAGATCCGCCTCGGTGGCATCAACGGCACCAAGACCGACCCACTCGCCTGGCTCTACGCCAACACCAACTAGCTCGCGCTTCGCCTGCTCTCGACAGGCTCGATCAACGGCGGTCTCGCGCCCCAGGCATCCCGCGAGAGCGGTCAGGTGGCTGCTTCGCGGGCGTCGAGGCGACCAGAAGCCCGCTTTCGCGAGGCCCGGGTCAGGCTTCTTTTGCGAGAAACGCCTCGAGCAGCGACCGGGGGAGCGGGAAGGGTGCGACGCCGTCCGCCCCGTGCTGGGCCGGCCGTGCCTCTCGCGGCGTCACGGGCTCGGACGCTTCGCCCAACGACACGACCTGGTCGTGCAGGCGTTCCATGTCGATGTCGAGCCGGTTGGCCACGTCGGCGGCCTGCTTGAGCTCGCCGACCAGCGCGGTCGGCACCGCGCCGTCGTACTTGTAGAAGATCTTGTGCTCGAGACTCGCCCAGAAATCCATGGCCACGGTGCGGATCTGCACCTCGACGGCGACGGGCTGCACCCGGTCGGACATGAACACCGGGATCGCCGCGATCAGGTGCAGGCTCTTGTAGCCGTTGGGCTTGGGGTTCTTGATGTAGTCCTTGACCTGCAGCACGGTGATGTCCCGTTGACCGGTGAGCATCTCGAGCACCCTGTAGGTGTCCGAGATGAAGCTGCAGGTGATCCGGATGCCCGCGATGTCCTGGATGTTCTCGCGGATGCCCTCGAGGTCCAGCGGGTAACCCTTGCGGTTGGCCTTCTTGAGGATGCCCTCCGGCGACTTGAGCCGGTGGCTGACGTGCTCGATCGGGCTGTAGTCGTGGATCGCGCTGAATTCTTCCTTGAGGATGTTGACCTTGGTCATCATCTCGTCGGTCGCGAACTTGTACGACATCATGAACCGGGTGAGCTCGGTCCGGATTTCCCGGAGGTCACTGGGCCATTCGACAACCTGGTCAGTCACGATCGCTCCCCAATCAACGGCGGCCCAGCGAACGCCGATGGCCACCTCGAGTCTGCCATCCCCCGCATCGGTACTCGCTGGGAGCGAGCTGCGAGCGGGGGAGTGGCGACTACTCGGTGATGCGAGGTGGTCAGCCCTGCAGCCAGGCCGTGGTGTCACCCGGCAGCGTGCGCCCGGTGAGGGTGGCGCTGGAAAGCAGCACATCGCCGGCGGGCAGCTCGATGGGCTGGTCGCCGGTGTTGGCGACCACCACGACATTCCGGTTGCGGAATACGAGCACGTCCTCGCTGGGCGAGGGCAGCCAGTCCACCGAGCCGAAGCCGAGCTCGTTCGCGCGGCGCAGGGCGAGGGCATCGGTGTAGAGCTCGAGGGTCGAGCCCTCCACACCGGCCTGCGCGTCGCGGGCCAGGGTGGCCCACTCGGCGGGCTGGGGCAGCCAGCTCTGTGCGCTCGGCCCGAAGCCGTACGACGGCGCGGCGCCTTCCCACGGGATGGGCACCCGGCAGCCGTCGCGGCCGTAGCGCTCACCGTTGGTGCGGAACCAGGTGGGGTCCTCCCGCGACGAATCGGGCAGGTGGATGACCTCGGGCAGGCCGAGTTCTTCGCCCTGGTAGATGTAGCTCGACCCCGGCAGCGCGAGCATCAGGGCGGATGCGGCGCGGGCGCGACGCAGTCCGACCTCGGTGTCCGGCAGGCCGACGGTGTTCGGGCCGATGCCGTGACCCTGCAGGTTGTCGGCGGTGAGCGCGAGCCTGGACGCGTGGCGCACGACATCGTGGTTGGAGAGCACCCAGGTGCTCGGCGCGCCAACGGAACTGAACGCGGCGAGCGAATCGTCGATCACGCGGCGGAGCGCGGGAGCCTGCCACGGCGTCTCCAGGTAGGCGAAATTGAAGGCCTGGTGCATCTCATCCGGACGCACCCACTGCGCTACCCGCTCGAGCGGGTCGACCCAGGCCTCAGCGGCCAGGATCCGGTCACCGTCGTACTCGTCGAGCACGATGCGCCAGTCGCGGTAGATGTCGTGCACGCCGTCCTGGGCCCAATACGGGGCTCCGGCGACGGGCTCCGCCACAACGCCGGGTTCGAGCGCGGTGGTCGCGCCGCCCATGCTGCCGCCGTCGACGGGCGGGGTGTAGTCGGGCAGGCCCTTGGCCTTGATCATGCCGTGGGCGACATCCACCCTGAATCCGTCGACGCCGCGGTCCAGCCAGAAGCGAAGCACATCGCGGAACTCGGCGCGCACCCACTCGTTGTCCCAGTCGAAGTCGGGCTGGGTGGTGTCGAAGAGGTGGAGGTACCACTGGCCGGGGGTGCCGTCCGGGTCGGTCGTGCGGGTCCAGGCGTTGCCGCCGAACACGGACTCCCAGTTGTTCGGCGGAAGCTCACCGTTCTCGCCCAGGCCGTCGCGGAAGATGTAGTGGCCGCGCTCTTCGCTGCCGGGGCCGGCGGCCAGTGCGGCCTGAAACCACGGGTGGTCGCTCGAGGAGTGGTTCGGCACGATGTCGACGATCACCCGGATGCCCAGGTCGTGCGCGGCGGCCTGCATCTTGTCGTAGTCGGACAGGGTGCCGAACAGGGGATCGACATTGCAGTAGTCGGAGACGTCATAGCCGGCGTCGCGCTGCGGCGACGTGTAGAAGGGTGACAGCCAGATGGCGTCCACCCCCAATTCGGCGAGCTGCGGCAGCCTGGAGCGGATGCCGGCGAGGTCGCCCATGCCGTCGCCGTTCGCGTCAGCGAACGACCGTGGGTAGATCTGATAGATAACGGCGTTACGCCACCACTCTGTGCCTGTCATGACGGACACACTACGGCATTCTGAGATGCATGCAAGCGCTTCCACAAACGTCGCTGGCGAATGTGGCATCAGAGCTGTCGATAACCACACACTGGGTTGCCAATCGAGGAAATGGCAGGTATACATGTAACCGCTTGCACAAAATGTCAATGTTGATTATGAAAGGCACACCAATGATGGTGAAGAAGAATGGCCTGCTGGCCGCCGGCGCAATTGCCGTCGCAGCGTCCCTGGCCCTGGCCGGCTGCTCGGCCGGTTCGAACTCGGGCGACACCTCGTCGGAGGCCGACTCCAGCGCCCTGACAGTGTGGGTGGACGCCGACCGCGCCGCCGTGCTGAAGGACGCCGCCGCGGCCTTCACCAAGGAGTCCGGCGTCGAGGTCAAGCTGGTGCAGAAGGACTTCGCGAAGATCCAGGAAGAGTTCATCGCCCAGGTCCCCACCGGCAAGGGGCCGGACATCACCGTCGCCGCGCACGACTGGCTCGGTAACTTCGTCAGCAACGGCGTTGTGCAGCCCGTCGAGCTCGGCGACACCGCGGCCGACTACCAGCAGGTCGCCGTCACCGCAATGAGCTACGAGGGCACGACCTACGGCGTTCCGTACTCCATCGAGAACATCGCCCTGCTGCGCAACACCGCGCTGGCCCCCACCGCCCCGGCCACCTTCGACGAGATGACCGCCGCCGGCGTCGCCGCGGGAACCGAATTCCCCTACCTGGTACAGATCGGCCCCGAGGCCGACCCGTACCACCTGTACCCGTTCCAGACCTCCTTCGGGGCCCCGGTGTTCGGCACCAATGCCGACGGCAGCTACAACCCCGATGACCTCACCGTCGGCAACGCCGGCGGAGAGGCCTTCGCCACCTGGCTCGCCGCCGAGGGTGCGGCAGGCCGCATGAGCGTGAACCTCACGGGCGACATCGCCAAGGAGAAGTTCTACGCCGGTGCCTCGCCGTTCCTTCTGACCGGACCGTGGAACGTGCCGGACGCCCAGGCTGCCGGCATCGACGTGTCCGTTGACGCCGTGCCGTCGGCCGGTGGCCAGGCTGCCCAGCCCTTCGTGGGCGTGGCGGGCTTCATGGTGAGCGCCAAGACCAAGAACGCCATCGCGGCGAACGAGTTCCTGGTGAACTACATCGGCAGCGAAGACGTGCAGACCGCACTCTACGAGGTCGGTGGACGTCCGCCGGCACTGACCGCCGCGTTCGAGGCCGCCAGTTCCGACCCCATCACCGCTGGATTCGGCGCCGTCGGCGCCACCGCCGTGCCGATGCCCAACATCCCACAGATGGGCAAGGTCTGGCAGTTCTGGGGCGTCACCGAGGCTGCGATCATCAGCAACCAGGGTGACCCGGTGCAACTGTGGCAGAAGATGACCGCGGACATCGCCTCCGCCATCGAATAACCAGCACCACCGAGTGCGCCCGGCCCCACCGGGTCGGGCGCACCGCACCATCCGCACGCAGCACCCGCACGATCACCGCCTGGCGGCTAGAGAGCAGACAATGATGACTACCCCCGGAACCGAGCGCGATCGGGCCCAGATCGTCGCCGCCAAGAAATCCCGGCAGGCGGGCCGCATCGCCGAAGCCGCATCCGCGGGCATCAAGGTGCTGCTGGTCAAGGTACTGCTGCTCGGCATCGTCGACGCGATCAGCGTCTACGCGCTCTTCGTGCTCTTCATCAAGCAGGACTGGCTGGTCTTCAGCCTCGTGCTGTTGGTCACCATCGTCGTCAACGGGATCTACTTCCGCGCCAAGGGCCTCCCGGCCAAATACCTCACGCCGGGTCTGATCTTCCTGATCATCTTCCAGATCTTCGTCATCGGCTACTCCGGCTACATCGCCTTCACCAACTACGGCACGGGCCACAACAGCACCAAAGAAGACGCGGTCAACTCGCTGATCCTCTCCTCGCAGGAACGCGTGCCGGACTCACCCAGCTACGCCGTCACCGTGCTCGAACAGGCCGGCGCCTACAGCTTCCTGGTCACCGACCCCGACGGCGAGATCAGCGTCGGCAACCCGGACGCGCCCCTTGAGCGCGTCTCGGATGCCGAGACGGATGCCTCCGGCCAGGCCATCGCCCTGCCCGGCTACACCACGCTGAACTTCTCCGACATCGTGAACAACCAGGAGGCCATCGCCGCTCTCGCGGTCCCCGTCTCCGACGACCCCAACGACGGCAGCCTGCGCACCCCGGACGGCTCCGCCGCCTACCTCTACCTCTCCGACCTCGTCTACGACGAGGCGGCCGGCACCATGACCGACGCCAGCACCGGTGTCGTCTACACCGAAGACCCCTCCCAGGGCTCGTTCATCGCCGAAGACGGCGCCGACCTGCAGCCAGGCTGGAAGGTGGAAGTGGGCCTGGCCAACTTCGCCAAGGCATTCGGCACCGACTCCATCCGCGGTCCGCTGATCAGCGTGACCCTGTGGACCTTCGCCTTCGCGTTCCTGTCGGTGGCCACCACCTTCGCCCTCGGCCTGTTCCTGGCGATCGTGTTCAACGATCTGCGGATGCGCGGCCGCAACGTCTACCGCGTCGTCATGATCCTGCCCTACGCCTTCCCCGCCTTCCTCTCGGCACTGGTCTGGGCGGGCATGCTCAACCCGCAGTTCGGCTTCATCAACCAGGTCCTGTTCGGCGGGGCGGAGATTCCCTGGCTCACCAACGAGTGGCTGGCGAAGTTCAGCATCATCTTCGTGAACCTCTGGCTGGGCTTCCCCTACATGTTCCTGGTCTGCACCGGAGCACTGCAATCCATCCCCGACGAACTGCAGGAAGCGGCCACCGTCGACGGCGCCAAGCCCTGGCAGGTGTTCAGGCTGATCAAGCTGCCGCTGCTGCTCGTCTCGGTCTCCCCGTTGTTGATCGCCTCGTTCGCATTCAACTTCAACAACTTCAACCTCATCTACATGCTCACCAACGGTGGGCCGCGAGACGTGACAGCGGGGGTGAACGTCGGAGCCACCGACATCCTCATCTCGATGGTCTACAAGGTTGCGTTCGTCGGCGCCAACCGGGACTACGGACTCGCGAGCGCCTTCTCGATCCTGATCTTCGTGCTCGTCGCCCTCGTGTCGATCATCAGCTTCAAACAGACCAAGGCGCTAGAGGAGTTGAACTGAGATGACCATCGCCCCGAACATCGCAGCCCCGGACAACCAGGAATACATCCCCGTCAAGCAGCCCTTCAACTTCGGCCGGTGGTTCCGCGCCACCGGCTGGCGCCACCTGGTCGGCGCTGTCATGGTGGTCTTCTCCGCCTTCCCGCTGCTCTACGTGCTCTCCGCGTCGCTGCACCCCGGCGGCACCCTGATCACCGCCAACGGCCTGTTCAGCGAGGTGGACCTGGGCAGTTACGTCACCCTGTTCAACCTGCCGCAGCAGCCGTACGCGGCCTGGTACGGCAACACCCTGCTGATCGGCGGCATCACCTCCGCCGGCACCGTGTTTCTCGGCGCGCTGGCCGCGTACTCGTTCTCGCGGATGCGTTTCACCGGCCGCCGGGCGGGCCTGCTGATGCTGGTGCTCGTGCAGATGTTCCCGCAGTTGCTCGCCGTGGTGGCGATCTTCCTGCTGCTCAACGGCATCTCCGACATCTTCCCGGCCATCGGCCTGGACACCCAGATCGGCCTGATCATGGTGTACCTCGGCGGCGCGCTCGGCGTGAATACCTACCTGATGTACGGGTTCTTCAACACGATCCCGGCCTCCATCGACGAGGCCGCCAAGCTCGACGGCGCCGGCCACGCCCGGATCTTCTTCACCATCATCCTGCGCCTGGTCGCGCCCATCCTCGCCGTGGTCGGACTGCTGTCGTTCGTGGGCACCACCAACGAGTTCGTGATCGCCAGCATCGTGCTGATCACGCCCGAGAAGCAGACCCTCGCGGTGGGCCTCTACCAGTTCGTCTCGCAGGAGTTCTCGAGCAACTACTCGGTCTTCGCGGCCGGCGCGGTGCTCGCGGCCCTGCCCGTGATGGCGCTGTTCCTCTGGTTGCAGAAGTACATCGTCGGCGGCCTGACGGCCGGATCGGTCAAGTAACCGCCGGATGCTCCCGCACCAGCCGCTCCCGCACCGCCTGCTCCCGCACAGCCTCAAGCCGCTCCTCGCCCTTCCGCACCATGATGGCTCGCCGCTCTACGTCTCAACCCAGGCGCCGGCCCTCGGCGACACCGTCACCGTGCGGCTGCGCATCCCGACCGCCTTCGGCGACGTGACGACGGTGCGCATCCGGGCCAACCCCGACCGGGAACCGCGCTTCGAGGACGCCCGGCGGCTCGGGGGCGCCGGCGCGCCGGACCACGGCTACGCCTGGTGGGCCGCGGACCTGGTGGTGGAGAACCCGGTGCACGGCTACAGGTTCCTGCTCGGCATGGCCGACGGCGGCCACTGGTGGCTGAACGCCAGCGGTCTGCACGACATCGAAACCCTCGACTCCGAGGACTTCAAGCTCGTCGCCCACCCGGCCCCGCCGGACTGGGCGGCGACCAGCATCATGTACCAGGTCTTCCCCGACCGGTTCGCGCGGTCCGCCGCCGCCGATCACCGCGAGGCGCCGGACTGGGCGATTCCGGCCGAGTGGAACGACGCCGTCGACCAGCTCCCGCCAGGCCGTTCGCACCAGTTCTACGGCGGCGACCTCGACGGCATCACCGAGCACCTCGACCACCTCGAGCGTCTCGGTGTGACCCTGCTCTACCTCACGCCGGTGTTCCCCGGCCGCTCCAACCACCGCTACGACGCGGCCAGTTTCACCGAGGTCGACCCGTTGCTCGGCGGCGATGCGGCGCTGATCCGGCTCGTCGAAGCCGCGCACGCCCGCGGGTTCCGGGTGATCGGCGACCTCACCGCCAACCACTCCGGCCACGGCCACGAGTGGTTCCAGGCCGCGCACCACACCCCGGCGGCTCCGGAGAGCGCCTTCTACTACTGGCTCGACCCCGAGCAGCGCGACTACCAGTCCTGGCTGGGAGTGCCAGAGCTGCCCAAGTTCAACTGGAACTCAAGGGAGCTTCGCCGCCGGTTCATCGACGGCCCAGACTCGGTGGTGGCCAAATGGCTCAAGCCGCCATTCCATCTGGACGGTTGGCGTATCGACGTGGCGAACATGACCGGCCGTCTCGGCGACGAAGACCTCAACGCCGAGGTGCGGCAGACCATCCGCCGCACCATGATCGACGTGAACCCCGACACGATCCTGCTCGGCGAATTCACCAACGACGCCTCGGCCGACTTTCAAGGCGACGCCTGGCACGGTGCGATGACCTACGCCAACTTCACCCGGCCGCTCTGGTCGTGGCTGTGCCGGCCCGACCAGGTTTCGTCGTTCTTCGGGCTGCCGCTGGGCACCATCCCGGCGCACACCGGCGAGCAGTTCCACCGGGCGCACACCCGGTTCGCCGCAGGGTTCCCCTGGCGCACCCGGCTGGCCACCATGAACGCCCTCGACACCCACGACACGGCCAGGTTCCGCACCCACGCCGACGCCGACGCAGTGCCGGTGGCCCTGGGGCTCTCGGTGACCCTGCCGGGCATCCCGGTGGTCTTCGCCGGCGACGAATTCGGCCTGACCGGCGTCGACGGCGAACACTCCCGCACCCCGATGCCGTGGCCCAGCGCCGCCGAGCCGCCCGTCGCCGCGACCATCGACCTCTACGCGTCACTGATCGGCCTGCGCCGTGCCCACGAGGCACTCAGTACCGGCGGACTGCGCTGGCTGCACGTGGGCGATGACGCGCTCGTTTACGTGCGGGAGACCGGGCACGAGTCGGTGTTGCTGCTGGCCACCCGGGCCGCCGCAGAGGTGACCCTGCCCGACTGGGTGCTGCCCGTCGGCGGCCGTGCCGGCGAGCTACCGCCCGAGGCCGGAACGGCTGTCTGCACGGTCTCCGACACCGGGGTCCGGCTGGTCGCCACGGGCGCATCCTTCACGGCCTGGGTGCTGCCCGGCGTCATAATTGCCCCGGATGGCCCCGCTGTGTCACCGAGGGGTCTCGCGAGGTGATAATGTTTACCGGTTGCCAAAAGCACGGTTCAGCTTCAGATGTTTGAGGTTTTGCCCCCTTAGCTCATTGGTAGAGCACTTCCTTGGTAAGGAAGAGGTAGTGGGTCCGATTCCCACAGGGGGCTCAGGCTTGAGAGCTAGGCTCTGAAGGTCTAAGGCGGGGTAGCTCAGTTGGTTAGAGCACACGGCTCATAATCGTGGTGTCGCGGGTTCAATTCCCGCTCCCGCTACACATAAAGGCCCTTTGACCAGGAATTTGTCCGGTCACGGGGCCTTTCTTCTTTTCGCGCATTCTCGCAGCAGCAGCCAGGGATCCCGCCACAGAACCCGCGATCCGCAGGCGTCTCGTCCGGTACCGCGGCGAATCCCAGGTGGGCGCTGCCTTACGCGGCAGGTACTTTCAGCGGGACCTTGGAGACGGCGAGTGCGCTATCCATGACGACGCGCACGAGCACCTGGAGGTCGAGGCCAGAAGTCTTGGCCATCTCGAGCATCAGCTGGATAGCTATGCCGTACGACGTCGGCCAGAGCTGCGGGTCGGGAGCGTAGCGTCGCAGCGAGCCGCTGACGTTGGGCCACAGTGCGTCGGCGTACTCGAGAGGCGTGGAGGGGACTCCCGTCCCGGGAGCGAAACGCGGCACCCCGAAGGCCGGCCCACCCAACGACTGCGCGCTGTGCACGAAGTACTCGCGCGCCTCGGGGATCGGCTCTCCCACGCTTCGCAGGTACCCAACGATGAGCGCGAACACCGAGTACTGGCGCTCGGCGAGCTGCCGGTTTATCGCGTCGCCGGCAAGGTAGGTGCCGCCGTCCTTGGTGCTGATGGTGTTGAGGGTCAGCCTGTTGAGTGTCGGATCGGTGCCCGCCTGCCCCGAAAGGCCGGCGATCAGGCACGCGCGCCCGGCGAGGCCGCCGAGAATTGTCGCGACGACCTCGATCTGCACCCCGCGTTCGTCTTTGACCATGGTGAGGATGTTCTGATAGATCTCCTTGCCCGCGATCTGCGCACCGAGCAGCGGCTTCTCGGCGAGCTGCGATTGCACATGGCGCATGAGCGCCTGGGTGCCGGGGCTTTCGAGCGACTCTGCGGGCTGTTCCCGTGGGGGTGGCTTACGTCGTCCGAACATGCTCCTCACGCTACCGACGCGCGCGCGTCGGGTCAGGTCCCACTACGAGGGGCTCCGACGGCCCAGGCCGGTGGCAACGGCTCGACTCGAGGGGATGCCAGAGCCCCACGTCGGCCACCTCGGGTTTCACACTCGGCGCCCCTTCTGGACCGCCCCGAGCCACTCGGCACGGGGCGTCAGCGGTACGGAGGCAGGTCGGTCGGCGGCGGTTGTTACGTCCACGCGGCGGCCCTCCGAGGCCGCGCGTTGCAGGGACTCCATGACGTCGAGCACTCAGATCTGGGGCGGCGCCGTCGTCGCCCGGCGCACGAGCCCGGTCGGCAGCCGGATGTGGTTCTGCGGCAGTATCTCGCCGTTCAGCAGCGAGACGAGCATCCCTGCCGCGGTGGCGCCGAGTTTTTTCATCGGCTGACGGATGGTGGTCAACGCCGGGTTCATCTGGGAGGCCTCTGGAATGTCGTCGAAACCGATCACCGAGAGGTCGCGCGGCACGTCGAGTCCGAGCTCCGCGGCGACCTGGATGATCGCGATCGCCGAGAGATCGTTCGCGGCGAACACCGCCGTCGGGCGGTCCGTCATCGACAGCAGCGACGCGGCGGGCGCCTTGGCCGTCTCCCGCTTGTACAACCCGACCCGAACCAGGGCGGGGTTGAACTGGATGCCCGCATCCGCGAGGGCCTGCCGGTATCCGGCCTCGCGGAGGGTGGCGCTGCGGAGGTCGGGTCGGCCGGCCAGGAAGCCGATCCGGCGATGGCCGAGCTCGATCAGGTAACGGGTGGCCTGCAGGGCACCGCCGAAGCTGTCCGACTCCACGGTGGGGAGGTCGGCCCGGCCGGTGTGCGGGTCGATCGCCACCACGGGGATTTCCGCTGAGGTGGTGTCGACGGTGGGCGTGACCATGATGGCCCCGTCGATCAGCGTCCCGCTGAGCCGGCTCAGGGAGCGCCGTTCCCAGCCGTTGGTCTCCCGTTGCCTGGAGCCGCTGTAGGCGAGCAGGTCGTAGCGGGAATCCGCCAGGGCCACGCCGACGCCCTTCAGGATCTCGGCGCTGAACGGCTCGAAGTCGGCGACAAGGATGCCGATGACGCTGGTGCGGCGGGAACGCATGCTGCTGGCCACGAGGCTGGACTCATAGCCCAGCTGCTGCACCACATCGAGCACCCTGGCGGTGGTCGCGGCCGAGATGCCGTACCGCCCGTTCACGGCCTTGGAGACCGTCGCTACCGAAACGCCGGCCGCTGCGGCGACATCGTGGATCGTGGCACGGGGAGTCATGGGTTCAGCATAGGGCGATTTGGAAAATGATTTCGAAAACGTTTGACACCCTATTTTTCCGCTGTGACACTGAGGCCATCCGGAACCTACAGGGCAGCCCTGTCGGAGTCCGAACCGAACAGCAGCCCGTCAGGGCGCGGCTTCACACCAAGACCATCGACCACCGATGGTGTCCCTCAATGAAGAGAAAAGGTTGAACCAATGAAGGTGAACCACACCACCACGGCGAAGAGGATCTTCGCGGGAACGATGGTCCTGGGCCTCAGCGCCCTGGGCCTCACCGCCTGCAGCGCCGATTCGAACGAAGGGTCTTCGGGCGGCGACGTCACGATGAGCCTCTGGCAGAACTCCACCACCGGCCCCGGCCAGGAATTCTGGGACAAGACCGTCGCCGACTTCGAGGCCGACAACCCCGGCGTCACCATCGACGTGCAGGCGATCCAGAATGAAGACCTGGACGGCAAGCTGCAGACCGCGCTGAACTCCGGCGACGCACCCGACATCTTCCTGCAGCGCGGTGGCGGCAAGATGGCGGCCATGGTCGCGGCCGGCCAGCTGATGGACATCACCGATGGCATCTCCGACCAGGTGCATGAGGAGATCCCCGATGGCTCGTTCATCGCGAACAGCCTCGAAGACAAGGTATACGCGATGCCGGTCGCCGTGCTCCCCGGCGGCATCTTCTACAGCCAGGACCTCTTCGACGCCGCGGGTATCACCGAAGCGCCGGCCACGATCACCGACCTCGAAACCGCGGTCGAAAAGCTCAAGACCACCGGGGTCGCCCCGATCGCACTCGGCGCCAAGGACGCCTGGCCCGCCGCGCACTGGTTCTACTTCTTCGCGCTGCGCGAATGCAGCCCCGATGTCCTGGCCGAGGCCGCAGACACCAAGGACTTCTCGGATGACTGCTGGATCAAGGCCGGTGAAGACCTCGAGAGCTTCGCCGCCACCGAGCCCTACAACCAAGGCTTCCTGACCACCGCCGCCCAGCAGGGCGCCGGCAGCTCCGCCGGCCTCCTGGCCAACCACCAGGCAGCGATGGAACTCATGGGCGCCTGGAACCCCGGCGTGATCGCATCGCTGACCCCGGATGAGAAGCCGCTGGCCGACCTGTCCTGGTTCGCGTTCCCCGAGGTTGACGGCGGCGAGGGCGAGCCCGGCTCGATCCTCGGTGGCGTGGACGGCTACTCCTGCTCGGTCGACGCTCCCGCTGAGTGCCTCGATTTCCTCAACTACATCGGCAGCGCCGATGTGCAGAAGGAGTACTACGCGGCATTCAATGCCCCGCCGGTGAACACCGTGGCGCAGGAAGCCGTCACCGAGCCCTACCTGCAGGAAATCATCGCGGCCTACAACGCGGCCCCGTACGTCTCGCAGTGGCTTGACACCGTCTACGGCCAGAACGTCGGAAACGCGCTGAACGTCGGCGTTGTCGACCTGCTGGCGGGCAAGGGCAGCCCGGAGCAGCTGATCCAGGCTGTGAACGACGCGGCCAAGAAGGCCTAGGCACCACTCATGTCAGTTCGCGAGAACACTCCGACGCGATTAGAGGTGGATCTCGCGAGCGGTGGGGCCACGGGCACCACGCCCGTGGCCCCGCCCGTGCGGCGCCGCCGCAGCAGTTCGATCGGGGCCAGAGTCGAGATCGCGGTCCTCGTCGGTCCCGCTCTCATCGTCTTCCTCGGCTTCGTGATCTTCCCCGTCGTGATGGCGGCGTACTACGGCTTCTTCAGCTGGCAGGGCTACGGCCCGCCGACCGACTTCGTCGGGTTCCGCAACTACGTCACGATCCTCCAGGACCCCACGTTCCAGGAAGCCCTCACCCACAACGGCGTCATCGTCGTTCTCTCCCTCGTGCTCCAGGGGCCGGTCGCGATCCTCCTCGCGCTGCTTCTCAACCGCAAACTCCGCGGGCAGTCCCTCATCCGGGTGCTGATCTTCGTGCCGTATGTGATCTCCGAGGTTGTCGTCGGCACCGGCTGGAGCCTGATGCTGCAGTCCAACGGCGCGGTCAACGGCATGCTGGAGAAGCTCGGGTTGGGCGCTTTCACCCAGGATTGGCTGTCGAACCCTGACATCGCCATCTGGACCCTCATGGTGATCATCACCTGGAAGTACGTCGGCTTCGCCGTCATCCTCTTCCTCGCCGGTCTGCAGGGCATTCCGGAGGAACTGCCGGAGGCCGCGGCCATCGACGGTGCCTCGTTCTGGCAGATCCAACGGCACATCACCCTGCCGCTGCTCGCTCCCACCCTGCGTATTTGGGCGTTCCTGTCGATCATCGGCGCCCTGCAGCTCTTCGACCTCGTCTACATCATCTGGGGTCAGTACATCGCGTCAACCGCGGGCACGTCGACCATGGCGACCTACCTCGTCGCCAACGGCCGGAACGCCGGCAACTACGGATACGGAAACGCCGTCGCCGTCGTGCTCTTCCTGATCTCCCTCGTCGTCGCGCTGATCTATCAGCGCTTCGTGCTGAGTCGGGACACCGAAGGCGCAATCACCGAGAAGGGGACGAGCAAATGACCGCGCTCACGACGCCCGCTGTGGCGCTGCCGCCGGCCAACCCGCCGGCCCCGATCAAGACGAGCCGGCGCTGGGGCACTCCCGTCGCCTACGTCGTCGCGGTGTTGGTGATCGGCCTGATGCTCGCCCCGGTGCTTTTCATCATCATCGGCGGGTTCCGCACCAACGCCCAGATCACCACAGACCCGTCCGGCTGGCCGAGCGTCTGGAACATCGGCAACTACCTCGACGTGTTGACCGGTGGCACGTTCTGGCGGCTGGTGGGCAACTCCCTGATCGCCGGGTTCGCCACCACTCTCGGCGTCGTGGTGCTCGGCCTGATGGCCAGCTACGTGCTGGCCCGGTACAAGTTCCGCGGCCGGGGCATCCTCTACGCCACCTTCGCGGCCGGTCTGATGTTCCCCATGACGGTGGCCATCACCCCGCTGTACCTGGTGGTGAAGAACCTGGGCCTGATGAACTCGCTCGGCGGCGTCATCCTGCCGCAGATCGCGTTCGCGTTGCCGACGACCATCATCATCCTGGTGCCGTTCCTCCGGGCCATCCCCGATGAGATCCAGGAGGCCGCGTTCATCGACGGCTGCAGCCGGCTCGGCTTCTTCTGGCGGATGATCGTGCCGCTGGCCATGCCCGGCGTCATCACCGTGGGAATCCTGGCGTTCATCGCCAGCTGGAACAGCTACCTGCTGCCCCTGTTCATCCTGAACAACGACGCCGTGTTCACCCTGCCGCTGGGTGTGCAATCGTTCGCGTCGCAGTACTCGGTGGATACCGCAAAGGTGTTGGCCTTCACCTCGCTGTCCATGATTCCGGCGCTGGTGTTCTTCGCCCTGTTCGAACGCCGCATCGTCGGCGGGCTGACCGGCGCGGTCAAGGGTTGATCGGCTGCCCGCGACACGTGCAGCCTGATTCGTCGACGTTGAAGAAGTAGAAAGAGATCGTTGTGACTAACCCAGAACTGCCCCAGGCATCCGACCGCGTGCGCGAACTGCACGCTCGGATGACCCTCGAAGAAAAGCTTGCCCAGCTCGTCGGCTACTGGGTCGACCAGGGCGGTGAGGTCGTCGCCCCCCTCGCCGGGGAAATGGCCACCTCGACGAAATACGACGAGGCGACGCAGCACGGGCTCGGCCACCTCACCCGGGTGTACGGCACCCGGCCGGTCGACCCCGTGGAGCGGGCCGAGTGGCTCTGGGCGGAGCAACGCCGCCTCACCGGAGAGACCCGGCTCGGCATCCCCGCCATCGTGCACGAGGAGTGCCTGACCGGACTCGCGGCGTGGAAAGCCGCGACGTTCCCCACCCCGCTCGCCTGGGGGGCCGCGTTCGATCCCGCCCTGGTGCAGGAGATGGGCCGCCTGATCGGCGGATCGATGAAGCAGCTCGGCATCCACCAGGGGCTCGCCCCGGTGCTCGACGTGATCCGCGACCCCCGCTGGGGCCGGGTCGACGAGTGCATCGCCGAAGATCCCTATGTGGTCGGGACCATCGGCACCGCCTACGTCACCGGTCTGCAGTCGGCCGGGGTGCACGCCACCCTCAAGCACTTCGTGGGCTACTCGGCCACGCAGGCCGGCCGGAACCACGCCCCGGTGCACGCCGGGTCGCGGGAGATCAACGACGTGTTCCTGCCCCCGTTCGAGATGGCCGTGCTCGACGGCGGGGTGCGGTCGGTGATGAACTCGTACGCCGAGATCGACGGCGCACCCGTGGGCGCCACCCCGGAGTACCTCACCGAGATCCTCCGCGACCGGTGGGGCTTCGACGGTGTCGTGGTGTCCGACTACTTCTCGGTGGCATTCCTGCAGCTGATGCATGCCGTCGCCGCCGACCGCGGTGAGGCCGCGGAACTCGCCCTGACCGCGGGGATCGACGTGGAGCTGCCCACCGGCGACGCTTTCCTCGCGCCACTGGCCGAGCGGGTGCGTGCCGGGCTGACAGATGAGGCGCTCATCGACCGGGCCGTGCTGCGGGTGCTCTCGCAGAAGGAGGACCTGGGCTTGCTCGATGAGACCTTCACCATGGCGCCCACCGAGATCGACCTGGACTCGCCAGAGCACCGGCGGGTGGCGCGGGTTCTGGCCGAGGAATCCCTGATCCTGCTCACCAACAACGGCGTCCTTCCGCTCCTGGGCACCGGCGACCGGGGCCCAGGCACCATCGCGGTGCTCGGCCCGAACGCCGACTCGACCGAGGCCCTGATGGGCTGCTACTCGTTCGTGAACCACGTGCTGGCGCACCACCCTGACGTGCCGGCGGACCTGACCATGCCCACGGTGCTGGAGGCGCTCCAGCAGGAGTTCCCCTCGGCGGAGGTCGTGTGGGCCCAGGGCTGCGAGGTAGAGGGGTCCGACGCATCCGCGATCGCCGCCGCCGTCGAGACGGCTCGCGCCGCCGACGTGGCCGTGGTCGTCGTGGGCGACCGGGCCGGCCTCTTCGGTCGTGGCACCGTGGGTGAGGGCAACGACGCGGAAAGCCTCGAGCTGCCCGGGGTTCAACGTGAACTCGTGGAGGCGCTGGTCGCGACGGGCACTCCCGTGGTGATGGTGCTGATGACGGGCCGGCCGTATGCCGTGCCGTGGGCCGTCGACGGCCCGCACGCGCCCGCGGCGGTGCTGCAGGCGTTCTTCCCCGGTGAAGAGGGTGGAGTCGCGATCGCGTCGGTGCTATCCGGCGCGGTCTCGCCGACCGGGCACCTGCCCGTGTCGCTGCCCAGGTCTGCCGGCGCGCAGCCCTACTCCTACCTGCACCCGATCCTGGGTGGCCCGTCTGACGTGACCAGTGTGGACAGCACCCCGGTGCTTCCGTTCGGGCACGGGCTGAGCTACACCACCTTCGACCGCACCGGCCTGGTGGCCGACGCCGAGGTCGCGGCCGGCGGCACATTCTCGGCGAGTGTGCGCATCCGCAACACCGGCGAGCGGGCGGGCACCGATCTCGTGCAGCTATACGCGCGGGATGTGCACGCCAGCGTCACCCGGCCGGTCGCCCAGCTGCTGGGCTACCACCGCGTCACTCTCGAGCCCGGCGAGGAGGTCGTGGTGCGCTTCGCCGTTCCGACGGCCCGGCTGGCGTTCACCGGCCTCCGGCACGAGCGCATCGTCGAGCCCGGCCAGGTGGACCTGTGGGTGGGCGCCTCCTGCGCCGACAAGCAGACCCTCGCGCAGATCACCATCACCGGTGCCGTGCACCGTGTGACGGTGGCGGATGCTCGCCTGGTGCAGAGCCAGATCGAGCGGGTGACTGAGCTCACGCGGGGGACCGCGGCGGTGCCGGTATAGCGGCGGGGTGGCGGCGGCGCGCCCGGCACGGCGGCTTCGCGGCGTCGGCTGAGGTGTGCGGGTCAGACGCCGCTATGCGGGTGGCACGCCACCCGCATAGCGGCGCGTGACCCGCCCGCCCGCCCGTGAGCGGCATCCTCCCGCGCCTCCGCACTCGCCGCCGCGCGCATCCACCCGCCGCGCTCGCCTCGGAGTTGCCGGGCGGGGCTCAACGGGGACGGAAGCCCCGATGGGCAGAGGAAGGGGCAGGCCACCCCGATGACGGCCCGCCCCATGCGGTGGTGTTTCGGGTGTGACCTCGGTCGGGCCCTATCAACGGTGCCTCAGGGTCACACTTCGGGGAACACCCCCGTATGGGGGGATGGTATCCCCGTTCTTCCGTCTTCGAAAGGTGTCGGGCACGGATTCCTGCCGTCGCATGGTGTGATGTTTGGCAGGATGATCTGACACGTATCGCCACGCGGCCCCGGATGCTCCGGGCTGCCGCCGTGCCGGATCAGGGGGAGAGCCATGACGACGCAGCCAGGCCCCGCGGCCGCACCCGCAGTGCTGACCGTCGGGGGAGTGAGCAGGAGCCGCGGCTCCCGGCCGCCGGAGGATCTCGAGCGGCTGGCCCACCTCGTCGAGGCCGCCTGGGCGGTGGACGGTAACGCGGAGCGGGCCATCCGGTTCGCCGTCGCGTCGGCCGGGACCCTGCCGCACCCCGGCTCCGGCCGCACCGATGCCCTGTTCGACGCGCTCGCCACCGTGGCGGCGGCCGACCTCACGGCCGCCCGGGTGCTCGAGGCGCATACCGATGCCCTCACGATCATGCAGCAGGCGCCGGGCGGCACGGCCGAGGCGGTCGCCACCCTGCCGGGCGCGGGCGGCGCGGAGCCGAGCAGCTGGGGCGTCTTCGCGGCGGAGGGCCCCGGCCTGCGGGTCGGCGCCACCCGCAGCCCGGGAGGCTGGCAGCTGAGCGGCCGGAAGCCCTGGTGCTCGCTGGCCGGCTCGCTCAGCCACGCGCTCGTGACCGCGCACACCACGCCGGACGGTGAGCAGCCGGCCCGTCGGCGGCTCTTCGCCGTGGACCTGGCCGATGCCGGCGTCGCGGTGCAGGAGGACGCCTGGTTCGCGACCGGACTCAGCCAGGTGCCCAGCGGTCCGGTGGACTTCACCGGTGTCCCGGCGGTGCCCGTCGGTGACGACGGCTGGTACCTCACTCGGCCGGGTTTCAGTTGGGGCGGCATTCAGGTGGCCGCTTGCTGGTGGGGCGGCGCCGTTGGCGTGGCCCGGCAGCTGCGGCAGGCGGCAGAGCGGCGTGAACCCGACCAGATCCTGCTGTCCCAGCTGGGCGCCGTGGACCTGGCCCTGATGGGCGCGGGCGCGGCGCTGGCTGACGCGGCCGCGGCGATCGATCGGGGTGAGGCAGAAGGCACGGCCGGCGGGCTGCTCGCCGCCCGGGTGCGCGGCCTCGTCGCGCGTACCGTGGACGAGGTGCTCGGCAGGGTCGGGCACGCGCTCGGCCCGGCTCCGCTCGCCCTGGATGCCCGGCACGCCCGCCGGGTGGCCGATCTCACTCTGTACGTTCGCCAGCACCACGCGGAGCGAGACGATGCGGCGTTAGGCCGCCGGCTGCTCGCGGAGGAGGCGGCCTCGTGGTGAGCTTCACGCACGACACCGGCGGCACCAGTGAACGGCGCTGGGACGAGGCCGACTGGTCGGACCGGAACAGGCCGCTCACGTTGGAGGGCTGTGCCCGACTGATCGTGGTGGCCGCCCACCCCGATGACGAGTCCCTCGGTGCCGGTGGGCTGATCGCCGTCGCCGGGCAGCTCGGGCTGGCGATCACGGTGATCGCCGCCACGAATGGTGAGGCCTCGCATCCGCGTTCGCCCACCCTGACCCCCGCCGATCTCGCCGCGGTACGCCGGGTGGAGATGGTGAACGCGGTGCGGGCGCTCGCGCCGACGGCGACGGTGCGCCTGCTCGACCTGCCCGACGGTGACCTGTCCCAGCACCGCAACAGCCTGGAGGAGGCGGTGTCGCAGGTGGTTGCGGCGGACGAGGCGGCCCCCGGGCCGGCCGGCGGGACCTGGATCGTCGCCCCGTGGCGGTTGGACGGGCATCCGGACCACGCGGCAGCTGGCGAGGCGGCTGCCCTCGTCGCCGGCCGCACCGGCGCCAGGCTGTTGGAGTACCCGATCTGGGCGTGGCACTGGTCGTCGCCGGAGGACCCGGTCTGGCCCACGGGTGCGGACGGCACGGCACTGTGCCGCCTCGACCTCGACGCGGCGGCCCGGGAACGCAAGAACACCGCCATGGCGGCGCACACCAGCCAGGTGCAGCCTTTGTCGGACCGGCCCGGTGACGAGGCCATCGTGCAACCGGGTTTCGCCGCCCACTTCGAGCGGGACCATGAAGTCTTCGTCGGCGCCGCGGCCGACGTCCTCCCGGCAGCACCGGTCGCCGGGTCGCCCCGGGCCAGCCTCACGGCCGGCTTCTTCGACGAGTTCTACGCGGGGTCGGCGGATCCCTGGGGATTCGAAACCCGCTGGTATGAGGCCCGCAAACGCGCCGTGACCCTTGCGGCGTTGCCGCTGCCGCGCTACGGCGCCGCCCTCGAACTCGGTTGCTCGATCGGCGTGCTCAGCCGGGACCTCGCCGAGCGCTGCGACACCCTCCTGGCCACCGACATCAACGAACAGGCCCTCACCGTGGCCCGCGAGCGGCTGGCCGGCCTGCCCGGCGTGACAGTGGAGCGGCGCGCCCTGCCGACCGAGTGGCCGGCCGGCACCTTCGACCTGGTGGTGCTGTCGGAGATCGGCTACTACTGCTCACCCGCTGACCTGGCCGTGCTGCTGGAACGGTGCCGGCGAAGTCTCACCCCGAACGGCGCTCTGGTGGCCTGCCACTGGCGGCACCCGGTGGGGGAATACCCGCTCGGCGGCGACGAGGTGCACGCGGCGCTCGCCGCCCTGCCCGGACTCGACCGCACCGTGCAGCACGTGGAGCGCGACTTCGTGTTGGAGGTCTACGAGCCGTCCCCGGCTCCCTCCGTGGCGCAACGAGAGGGGCTCACGGAGTGACGACTCGCATCGACAGACTCATCGTGGTGGTCCCGGCCCGCGATGAGGAGAGCCGGCTGCCGCGGTGCCTGGCCGCGCTCGCAGACGCCGTGCAGGCCGTCGAGGACGAGTTCGGCACGGACGCCCCGGCCATCTCGGTCGTCGTGGTCCTCGACCGCTGCACCGACGGGTCTGCCGAGGTCGTGGCGCAGTGGCCGCAGTTCAGGGCGTTGGAGTGCTCGGCGGGATCGGTCGGCTCGGCCCGCCGGGAGGGCGTGGCCCACCTGTTGACCGACGCGGCGGCGGCGCACACCTGGGTGGCCACGACGGATGCCGACTCCGCGGTTCCCCGGCGCTGGCTGACGGCACAGTTGGCCCTGGCCCAGGCCGGCACCGAACTGGTGCTCGGCACCGTGCTGCCCGACGACGAACTGCCGGTGCAGGAACGTGCCCGCTGGCACGGGTCGCACACCCTGGTCGACGGTCATCCGCACGTACACGGCGCCAACCTGGGTGTGCGCGCCGACCGCTACCTGCAGGCCGATGGGTTCAGCGACGTCGACTCGGACGAGGACGTGCTGCTGGTGGAGGCGCTCCGCACCCTCGGCGCGCGGGAGTGCCGTACCGCGCTGATCCCGGTGCTCACCTCTGGTCGGCTGGGCGGCCGGGTGCCGGGCGGATTCGGCGGCTACCTCGCCGACCAGGTGGTGACACGCTGACGAAAACTCAGAAATAGCTCGCGATCAGCGCCGTGAGGGGTCTAACATCTCGAACACGAGGAAACCCTCGGTTCTAGGAAAGGTTTGACACATGAATCTTCTAGTCATCATCATCGCCATCGTGGCCGTGGTCCTGCTCATCACCGGCGGGCTCGTCGAGTCCCTGCAATTCCTGCTCTGGGTCGGTGTAGTCCTCGCAGTGATCGCCGTCATCGTCTTCCTGCTCCGGACGATCTCGGGCCGCAAGGTCTGATTCGTCCTCGACACCAAAAACGGGCCGCGTGGGCAACCACACGGCCCGTCCTGCGCCCTACGGTGTCTCGACGACGGTGAGCTCGGGGCGCTTGGGCGGGCGGCCGTCACCGGATGACCGGCCGGTGAGCCGGCGTCCGATCCAGGGCAGCACGTAGGCGGCGTAGTACGCGGCGGTGTCCTGGATCCGTTCCCGCGGCGGGGCCTCGCCGGCCGCGCCCTGGGCCCACCCGGCGGGAATCGGCACGTTCAGTGCGGTGAGCACATTCGTCGCGACCCTGGTATGCCCGCGGGCGTTCAGGTGCAACTTGTCGGCCGACCAGAACCGGCCGTTCATGAGCTCGGTATCGATCCAGTTGTCGACCAGGGTCACGCCGGGCTTGCCGAAGGTCTCCCTGGCGGCCTCGGCGAGCCTGTCGCCGCGCTTCTGCATCAGGGAGCCCAGTGGCAGGTGCCTGGACGGGTTGCCGCCGCTGAGCACCACAACGTGGATGCCGTCGGCCACGGCCTTCTCGACGACGTGGTCGAGCAGATCGACGACGTAGGAGATCTCCACCCGCGGGCGCATCATGTCGTTGCCGCCGCCACATACCGTGAGCAGGTCAGGTTTCAGCGCCAGAGCCGGCTTGAGCTGGTCACTCACGATCGGACCGAGCAGCTTGCCGCGGATGGCGAGGTTCGCGTACGAGACCGGTTCGGGGGTGGCCGCAGCCAGCCCGATCGCCACGAGGTCGGCCCAGCCGCGCACCTGGCCGTCGGGCAGGTCGTCGCCGACGCCCTCGGTGAAGCTGTCACCGATCGCCACATACCGTCGGTACGGCTGTGCGTTTCGGTGCGGGGTGCTCTGATTCGGAGTGGGGATGGCGTTCGTGGGTTACTCCTTGGGCAGGTTGAGCCGGGTCATGATGGCATCGCGGGCCTGCTGGGCGGCGCGGCGCACATCCTTGTCGGGGTCGCGCAGGCGCACCACGATGGTGGGGATGTCCTGTTCGCGACCCTGCTCGGCGAGGGCGTTGAGGGCGGCGACCCGCACGCGGGGCACCTCGTCGGTGGTGGCCTTCACGAGCTTGGGCGCGACATCCAGCTTGCGCAGCATGACGACCTTCGCGCACATCTCGCGGATGCGCCAGGCCTCGTTGTTCAGGCCAACGACGACGTACGGCGCCGCGGAGTCGTTCCAGACGTGCAGCAGCGCACGGGCTCCCCACAGCTCGGGCCAGTACAGCGCCGGCGCTCCCTCGAGGATGCCGAGCGCGTGCCGGCCGCCCACGTAGAGCAGGAAGTCCTTGCCGGCGTTCTTGCCGCGCATCAGGGCGACGGAGTGGTCGACGACGGTGGACTCGCCGTAGTGTTCGACGGCCTTGGCGAGTCGTTCGGCCGTGGGCAGGTCGATCGGAAGATCGGGGTGTGGGGTCAATTTGTTATGCATAACGAGTCAACGTTATCCCGCGCGGAGGGTCGGCGCGGCTTCCGGAGGCCCGGCGACTTATTTCGTCACAGTGATTTGGCCCGCGGCGTTGCGATTGACACACTCGGAATCACTGCGGTACAAGGCCGCGCGAACCCTCAGGACCACCGTGATCTCCGTACAGCACGTCTCCAAGACCTTCCGCTCCGGCGGCACCGTCACCGCTGCCCTGCAGGACGTCTCGCTCGAGGTCGCCGAAGGGGAGATCTTCGGGGTGATCGGTCAGAGCGGTGCCGGTAAGAGCACCCTGATCCGCGCGATCAACCTGCTCGAACGGCCGGACTCCGGCACCGTGACCGTCGACGGTGACGAGCTCACCGCGCTATCGCCCGCCGATCTGCGCCGTGCCCGCCGCAAGATCGGCATGGTTTTCCAGCACTTCAACCTGCTGGCCGGCCGCACGGTGCGCGGAAACGTGGAACTGGGACTCGAGATCATCGGCGTCGACGGCGACGCCCGCCGACGCCGTGCCCTCGAGATCCTCGACCTGGTCGGCCTCGCCGACAAGGCCGGCGCCTACCCGGCGGAGCTGTCCGGCGGTCAGAAGCAGCGGGTGGGCATCGCCAGGGCGCTGGCCGGCAGCCCCAAGGTGTTGCTCTCCGACGAGGCCACCAGCGCGCTGGACCCCGAAACCACCCGGTCGATCCTCGACCTGGTCAAGACCATCAACACCGACCTGGGCCTGACGGTGCTGCTGATCACGCACGAGATGGATGTCGTCAAGCGCATCTGCGACTCCGCCGCGCTGATCGAGGACGGCCGGATCGTCGAGCAGGGGCGCATCGTCTCGCTGATCTCCACCGCCGGATCCCGCCTCGCGCACGAGCTCTTCCCGCTCGGCGCCGTGCCGTCGCTGCCGGGCGACACCGTCATCGACATCACCTTCAGCGGCGGGTCGGCCGACCGCCCCGTGATCGCACAGCTGGCGCGCACCTACGGTCTGGACGTGTCGATCCTCGGCGCGGCCATCGAGACCATCGGCGGCAACCAGGCCGGCCGCACCCGCCTGGCGCTGCCGGGCAGCGCGGCGGGCAATGCCGCGCCCATCTCAGACCTGCGCAGCCAGGGCATGCTCGTCGAAATCGTGGGGGAGTAACCGTGCTTCTGGATCCATCGCTGCCGCAATTCTGGTCTGACCTGTTCCAGGTGCTGCTCATCGGCACCGGGCAGACCCTCTACATGGTCGGCGTCTCGCTGCTCATCACCATCATCGTGGGCCTGCCGCTGGGCATCGTGCTCGTCGGCACCGAACCCGGCGGCCTGTTCGAGAGCCCGTTCGGCTCCCGCCGGCTCGGCCGGGTGGTCAACCGGGTGCTCGATTTCGTCGTCAACCTCGGTCGCAGCGTGCCGTTCATCATCCTGATGGTGGCCCTGATCCCGTTCACCAGGCTGGTGGTGGGCACCTTCATCGGGCCCACCGCCGCCATCGTGCCGCTGGCCGTTGTGGCCATCCCGTTCTTCGCCCGCATGGTGGAGATCGCGATCAAGGAGGTCGACACCGGTCTGATCGAGGCCGCGGAGTCGCTCGGTGCGACCCGCTGGCAGATCGTGTCCAAGGTCCTCGTGCCCGAGGCGCTCTCGCCGATGATCCTGGGCCTGTCGACCACGGTGACCTCCATCATCAACTTCTCGGCCATGGTCGGCACCGTCGCCGGCGGCGGCTTGGGCGACGTGGCCGTGCGCTACGGCTACCAGCGCTACAGCACCATCCACATGATCGCCGTGATCATCGTGATCTTCGTGATCGTCATGGTGCTGCAGGGGCTGGCGACGATGCTGGCCAAGCGATTCGCGCACAGGTCCCGGCCGACTCGCGCGGAGAAGACCGCGCCGGCCCTGCGTGCCAGCGCCGTCACCGGCGCGTAACCCCGACCCCACCCGACCGCGCCGCGTCAGCATGACGGCGTGGCCACCACCACCCACGAGAAGAGCCCTCCCATGCAGTTCACCTCCCGCGGAACGCGCCTTGCCGGTGCCGCCGTCACCCTCTCCGCCCTGTTCGCCCTCACCGCCTGCGCGGGAACGACCGACGAGCCCGCCACGACCGGAGCCGACGACGACCTCGGCACGATCACGGTGGGCGCCCTGGCCACCCCGGCCGGCGACATCCTCAAGTTCGTGCAGGACAACCTGGCCGCCGACGCCGGGCTGGACATCACCTTCCAGGACTTCACCGACTACAACACCCCCAACGTGGCCCTGTCCGACGGTTCGATCGACGCGAACCTGTTCCAGAACGCCACCTTCCTGAAGACCTACAACGAGCAGGCCGGCGGCAGCCTGGTGAGCGTCGGCGAGATCTACCTGCCCAGCGCCGCGTTCTACAGCAACACCGTTGACTCCCTCGACGACCTCAAGGACGGCGCCACCATCGCCATCCCCAACGACCCGACCAACGAGGGCCGCGCGCTCAAGATCCTCGCCGCCGAGGGCCTGATCGAGACGACGGACGAGCCCACCTCACTCGCCGACATCACCGACAACCCCAACAAGTACGAGTTCCGCGAGATCGAGAACGCCACCCTGCCGCAGGCCGTGCAGGATGTCGACGTGGCGTTCGTCACCATCTCGTTCGCTCTGCCGGCCGGCCTCACCGCCGACCAGGCGATCCTGATCGAGGGCTCGGACAGCCCGTACTTCAACGTGCTGGCCACCACGCCAGAGCTGGAGAACGACCCGCGCATCGTCAAGCTCACGGAGCTGCTGCTCTCAGACGAGACGCAGGCCTACATGGAGGAGACCTGGGGCGGACTGGTCATCCCCGCCGTCTGACCCTGACGGCCCGGCGCACGCACGCCCCGTCACTGCCGGCCGCTACGGCCTCAGTGGCGGGGCTTCGTCGTGACAGCGTCGAGGTCGAGCTCGAAGGCCGTCGCGTTCTCGTAGGGACCGTAGCTGCCGATCTCGGCGAATCCCAACCGACGGTACAGCGCCAGCGCCTCCGGCTGGGCGTGCCCGGTTTCAAGCCGCACCGTCTGATAGCCGAGCTGGCGGGCGAGGCCGGCCAGTTCGCGCAGCATCCGGCTGGCGTAGCCCTGGCGGCGGTAGTCCGGGTTCGTCCACATGCGCTTGATCTCCACGACGGTGTCGTCGATGCGCCGGATGCCGCCGCCCGCGACCGTCGTGCCGTCGTCCAGGAGCACCACGAACGCTCCGGTCGGCGCCTCGAACTCGCCGGCGTCGACATCCAGCACCGACTCGCCGGCGCCGTGCCCGTAGCGGGCGTCGTACTCCTGGCGCAGGCCGGTGAGCAGGGGGGCAACCTCGGGGGCGGTCAGTGCGACCTGTACGTAATCCACTGGGCCAAGTCTGCCCTAACCGGCCCGACCGAACAATTCTGCGGGGCGCAAGTACACTCGATACGTGTCCGTGAATCCAGCAATCCAGGGTCGGGTCTTTCCCGCCGTGCCGCCGTATCTGGTCGGCCGGGAGAAGGTGCGCGAGTTCTCGCGTGCAGTCTTCGCGACCAACCCGATCAATTTCGACCCCGACGCCGCCCGCGCCGCGGGGCACAGCGACATCGTCGCGCCGCCGACATTCGCCGTGGTGGTGCAGGAGGCGACCCTCGCCCAGCTGCTCGCCGAGCCCGACGCCGGCATCGACTTCACCCGGGTGGTGCACGGCGACCAGCGGTTCAGCTACAGTCGCCCGATCGTGGCAGGTGACGAACTCACCGCAACGCTGCGCGTCGCCAGCGTGAAGAGCCTGGGCGGCCACTCGATGGTCACCGCGGAGTCGACAATCGTCGATGCCACCGGCGCCCACGTGGTCACCGCCACCTCCACCCTCGTCGTCAGGGGAGACGAATGACCACCAGCGCACCCGTCACGCCCAGCCTCGAGAGCCTCACCGTGGGCGACATCGTCGCCGAGAGCAGCTTCCCACTGACCCGGGACTCCCTCGTGCGCTACGCGGGTGCCTCTGGCGACTTCAACCCCATCCACTACCGCGACGACGTCGCCCACGCGGTGGGGCTGCCCGGCGTGCTCGCGCACGGCATGCTCACCATGGGCCTGGCTATCCAACCCGTCGTCGACTGGGTCGGCGACTCGGCCCGGGTTCTGGACTACCAGGTGCGCTTCACCCGGCCGGTGCCAGTGGACCCCGACCTCGGCGCCGTGGTGACCGTGGTCGCCAAGGTGGGCGCGCTCGACGCGGATGCCGGCGTGGCGCGGATCGACCTCACCGTGACCTTCAACTCCGTCACCGTTCTCGGCAAGGCGCAGGCGCGCGTCTCGCTGGTCTAGGCGACCATGACCGACCCTGTAGCCGCTCCTGTTCCGGTGCCCGTGACCCTGGCAGACCTGACGACCCTGCGGGTCGGCGGTGCCCCCGCGCACCTCGTCGCGCCGGCCGATGAGGCCGGCTTGATCCAGGCGGCCCTGGATGCCTGGGGCTCCGACGAACCGTGGGTGCTGCTCGGCGGTGGCTCGAACACCGTCGCGGCCGACGCCGGCTTCGACGGCACCGTCATCCGGGTGTGCACCCGGGGTGTGGAGGTGCTCGCCCCGGCGGCCGAGACCGGCGCCGACGCGGAAACCGACGCGGATGTCGACGGGCGCCCGGTGCGCATCCGTGTGCAGGCCGGCGAACCGTGGGACGACCTCGTCGCCCTCACGGTGGCCAACGGCTGGGCCGGCATCGAGGCGCTCTCCGGTATTCCGGGGACCAGCGGTGCGGCCCCGGTGCAGAACATCGGCGCCTACGGCCAGGAACTGGCCAACAGCCTGGCCGCCATAGACTTCCTCGACTTCGAGTCCGGCGAGGTGGATCGGCTCAGCGCCGCCGAACTCGGCCTCGGCTACCGCACCTCGGTGCTCAAGCAGGGCCGCCGCGGAGTGGTGCTCGCCATCGAACTCGAGCTGCGCGACATGTCGGCACAGGCCGCCGTGCTCGGCAGCGCCCTGAGTCAGCCGGTGACCTACCCGCAGCTGGCAAATGCCCTCGGGGTACAGCTGGGCGACCGGGTGCCGCTGGCCGAACTGCGCCAGAGCGTGCTCGGCCTCCGGGCCGGTAAGGGCATGGTGCTCGACGCCGCCGACCCCGACACCTACAGCGCCGGGTCGTTCTTCACCAACCCGATCGTCACCGAAAGCTTCGCCCGCACTCTGCCCGACGAGGCCCCGCGCTGGAAGCAGGCCGAGATCGAGCTGCCCGACCGGGTGATCCCGCTCGACGAGTACGCCGGTGTAGGGCCGATGCCGGGCGTCGAGGTTCTGCGCACGGTGAAGCTCAGCGCCGCCTGGCTGATCGAGAACTCCGGCATCCACCGTGGCTTCCGGCTGCCCGGCTCCGGCGCGGCGATCTCGAGCAAGCACTCCCTGGCCATCACCAACACCGGCACCGCCACCGCCGACGAGATCGGCCAGCTCGCCCGGTTCGTACAGCAGCGCGTGCAGGCCGACTTCGGCGTCATCCTGCACCCTGAACCCGTCTTCGTGGGCTTCTCGCTGCTCTAGCCGCGGCGCCGCGAGTTGCGCGAAAAACCCCTTCGGAGGCATCCAGAGGGGATTCTGCGGCAAGTCGGTGAGAACCCCTTGCGTGACTTGCGGGAAAAGTCCCTTTGGAAGCATCGCAATGGGCGTTTTGCGGCACGTCGGCGCTGGGGAGCGTGGGCGGGATAATTCGGCTGGCTGGCAGGCGGCACCAGGGCGAGCGGATGCGTCAGAGCAGGCGCAGCTCCATCGCCAGGGTGACCGCCCGGGTGCGGTCGCCCACGCCCAGCTTCTCGAACACGTGCAGCAGGTGCGTCTTCACCGTGGCCTCGCCGATGAACAGTGACCTGGCGATCTGCGGGTTGCTCTCGCCGGCCGCCACCAGACGCAGCACCTGCAGTTCGCGGGCCGACAGCCGAGGCGCCGGCACGGCATCCGCCCGCACCCGCTGCACCAGCCTGGCGGCGATCACGGGTGCGAGCACGGTCTGGCCGCCGTATACCGAGCGCACACCCTCGATGATCTCCGCCTGCGGGGCCGCCTTGAGCAGGTAACCGCTGGCGCCGGCGGCGATCGCGCCGAGGATCTGGTCGTCGGACTCGTACGTGGTGAGGATCAGCACCCGGGTGGCCGGGTTCTGCTCCAGAATCTGCGCGGTGGCTGCGGCGCCGTCCAGGTGCGGCATCCGAAGGTCCATCAGCACCAGGTCGGGCCGCAACTCGCCGGTCAGACGCACCGCCATGGCTCCATCGGCGGCCTCGCCGACCACCTCGATGTCGTCGGCGCCGCCGAGCAGGCCCACAATGCCGCCGCGCACGATCGGATGGTCGTCGGCGACCAGCACCCGGATCATCCGCGCCCGCCGGTGCTGGGCGCCGTCACCAACAGAGGCAGGGTCACCCGCAGCACCGTGCCGGAGCCGTTCGCCGAGTCGGTCACCTCGAGCCGGCCGCCCACCAGGCCGACCCTGTCGCGCATACCCGTCAGCCCGAAGCCGTGCTCGGACTCCGGGCGGTAAGCGCCC
Source organism: Cryobacterium sp. TMB1-7 (assembly GCF_004402435.1). Lineage (NCBI taxonomy): Bacteria > Bacillati > Actinomycetota > Actinomycetes > Micrococcales > Microbacteriaceae > Cryobacterium > Cryobacterium sp. TMB1-7. Next base: position 20,605 of record NZ_SOFZ01000028.1, on the reverse strand, counting down.
AGGCCCCGGCCGTTGTCGGTGACGGTGAGGGCGACCTCCTGGGGTGTGCGAGCGATGGCGATGCGGGCGGCGCCGGCGCCGGAGTGTTTGCGCACATTGGCGAGGCCCTCCTGGCCGCAGCGCAGCAGGACCACCTCGAGGGCGCGGTCCAGCGGGGGCAATTCGGTCCCGTGGTCAGCGCCCGCCGGGTCGAGGCCGGTGAGTTCGACGGTCACCTGGATCCCGGTCTCCCTCTCGAAGCGTTCCGCGAGCCGGGTCACGGTGTGAGCGAGGTCGCCGTCGGCGGCGCGCACCGGCGACATCGACGCCACCAGGGCACGGGCCTCGGTGAGGGCGTCGCGCCCGGTCGACTCGATCAGGTCGAGACTGTCGGCAACGGCCGACGTGTCGCCGGGAACGGCGGCGAGCTCGGAGCGGGTGCGCTGGGTGAGCATCACCAGGCTGGTGAGGCTCTGCGCGATGGTGTCGTGGATCTCGCGGGCCAACCGCTCACGCTCGGCCGCGCTGCCGGCATCCCGCTGCGCCGCCGCCAGCTCGTCCTGGGCCAGGGTGAGTTCCTCCACCAACCGGCGCTGGTAGGCGCCGGCCTCGACGATGTGGGAGATCCAGGTGCCCATCGCCAGCGCGAACGCCAGTGAGATCCCTTCGATGGCGGCCGCCTGCACGGCGGCGTCCGCCGTGCGCCCGCCGCTGATCCACAGGCCCAGCCCGGTCACGGTGGCCAGGGTGATGTTGAGCAGCACCGCGCCCCGGTATGTTCTGGCGAGCACCCAGAGAAACGGGAACACCAACGTCTGCAGCGTGGCCATGCTCGGGTCGAACGCCGTCGCGACGCCACAGGCCACGATCACGACCACCCGGAAACCGGTGTCGGCAACCGAGGGCGCGACCTCCGGCCGGTCGGTTGCCCGGGCGATCGCCAGGCGGCCCCAACCGAGGTACGCCACGCCGACGGCCGCGAGGCTGAGGAGCGCCCCGATCCGTGCCGGTGCGCCACCGCCGGAGCCCTCGATCGCCATGACGGTGAGGACGGTCAGCGCCCCGGCGACCGCCACATCCCACCAGCGCCGTGTGCTCATGCGACAAGCATCCCATGTGCCGCACGCCCCGGGCACGGCGGGTGCATCAGGAGTCCTTGCGGATCCAACGGAAGGTGAGCCGACTGCCGACGAGCCCCACCACCAGCCAGATCAGCAGCGCGATCGCCACCAGGCCCAACTCCCAGGCGCCGTTCTGCTCCTGGGCGGCGAAGCTGTCCGGCAGGAACACCGCACGCATGCCCTGCGCCATCCACTTGAGTGGGAACAGGCTGGCGACGTTCTGCATCCAGTCCGGCAGGGCGTTGAACTGCAGGTACACGCCGGAGATGAACTGCAGCACCAGCACGATGGGGATCACCACGGCCGACGCACTGCGGCCCGACCGTGGCAGTGCCGAGAGGGCGATGCCCAGGAACGCGCAGGTGATCACGCCCAGCAGGAACACCCAGATGAAGGTGAGCCACTTCTCCGGCTCGGTGGGCAGGGCGATGTCGAAGGCGAACCGGGCCACGATCAGCAGCAGCACGGCCTGCAGGATGCCCGTGACGAGCACCTGGCCGATCTTGCCGATGAAGTAGCTCAGCGGCGACAGCGGGGTGCCGCCGAGCCGTTTGAGGGTGCCGTCGCCCTTCTCGCCGGCGATGTCGATCGCGAGGTTCTGCAGGCCGGAGAGCAGCATGCCCGCGGCCAGCATGCCGGGCAGGTAATACGCGCCGACGCTGATGCCGCCGGAGCCGTCCGGGTTGGTGCCGATGTTGCCCTGGGCGCTGAACGCCGCGGTGAAGATGCCCAGCATGATGAACGGGAACAGGAACGTGAAGAAGACGGTGTCGGTGGAGCGGAAGTACAGCTTGATCTCGAAGCCGATGCGGGCCAGGCCCAGGCTGAACAGCCCGTGCCGAGTAGTGCGGTGACCGGCCGGTTGGGGCAACTGTGGGGTCGGTTGCGGGGTCAGGGTCGCGCTCATGCGAGTACCTCCGTGCTTGCGGTGTCACTGGTGCTGCCGGCCGCGTGACCGCGCACCAGGCCCAGGTAGATGTCTTCGAGGCTGGGTCGGATGACCTGCAGTTCGGCGGGTTCGCCGCCGAGGTCCCTGGCCAGCTGGGCGACCAGGCCGGCGGGGGTCTCGGTGCGCGCCTCCCGCTGCACCCCGTCGGCGTCCCGCCAGCGCACCATCGGGATGCGGGCGGCGGGGCCGCCGAGTTCGCCGATCGTGCCGATGTCGATGAGCCTGCCGCCCACGATGATGCCGGCGCGGTCGCTGAGCTCCGCCGCCTCGTCGAGGTTGTGGGTGGTCAGCAGAATGGTGGTGCCCTCACCCTTGAGGGTGCGGATGAGATCCCAGAACTGGTGCCGGGCCTCGGGGTCGAATCCGGTGGTCGGTTCGTCCAAGAAAAGCAGTTCCGGCCGGCCGATGATGCCGAGCGCAACATCCACCCGTCGTTGCTGACCGCCGGAGAGCCGGTGGATGCGGGTCTTCGCCTTCTCCTCAAGCCCGACCGCGGCGAGGACCTCCTCCACCGGTCGGGGGTTGGGGTACAGGCTCGCGAAGTGCCGCAGCTGCTCGAGCACTGTGGCGTTGCCGCTCTCACCGCTGGATTGCAGGACGATGCCGATGCGGGCCTTCCAGTCCAGACCGGCGTGCTGCGGGTCAACGCCCAGGACCGTGACGTCGCCCTCTGAACGGTCGCGGTAGCCCTCAAGGATTTCGATGGTGCTGCTCTTGCCGGCCCCGTTGGGTCCGAGCAGCGCAAAGGTCTCGCCGGGGCGGATGTCGAAGCTGATGTCGTTGACGGCATCGAACGCGCCGTACGACTTACTCAGCCGCGAGACGCGCACTGCCGGAGGTGAAGTAGTCATGTACCCACAATCGTCCCAGTGCCGATTCTGGGCAACACCCTCCCGACCGACCTGCCTATCCACCACCCGGTGGATGCCAAAGGTCGATAGGGTTCGGGGAACAAACCGGGGGAGAAACACCATGAACGACGCCAATGGAGCCAACACGCACCAGGAGCCCGCGGGAGCGGAGGGGGACCCGGCAGTGGCCGGCGCTCCGGTGAGCGGCGCGCCAGAGAAACGTCGCAGCGCGTTGCGGCCGTGGCTGTGGCTGCCGGTGGCGGGCTTCGCGGTGCTGTCCATCACGGGTGCGGTGGTCAGCGGTTTCCTGGTCGGCGGCAGCGTGGTCGACGGGGTGAACGCGGGCCGGGCCGGAGTGCTCGCGGTGCCGACGGAGGCCGCCACCGACGTCGCGGAGCCGACCGACGCACCGACGCCCGCGTCAACCTCCGGCGCCGATCTGGCCGGGCAGGAGGGCACCGTATCCCTCGACGACCAGGTCGACCTCGGGGGCACCTTCCCGGCGTGGGGATACCCGATCCTGGACGGCTGGGGGGTCACCGTGTTCGACGAGCAAGGCATCAACCAGTCCGAGAATTCGGAGCTCGGCTGCCAATTGACGTCATCCCAGAACGTGCAGAGCGCCTACGACGCCGGCGCGACGGACGATCTGACCGACACTCTCGCAACCGTGGATGCGCTTGAGCAGCAGCTGCTGTCGGCCGGAAACGACGCCACACTGGTCGGCGAACTCGGATTCACCGACTTCGGCATCAACCTGCCCGGCGCCGCGGAGCGCATCGAGTTCCTCACCACCCGTATCGACTACGTGGATCCTGAAGCGGGCGTGAGTTACACGAACGAGATCGCGGCCAGGGCGATGCCGCTGTCGGAATCGTTCATGTACATCGTGGTGCGGTGCCCGACCTCGCTGGTCGACGCCGGCGGCAGCCCGTTCGAGGAGCTGCGGGCCGGTCTCGCCGTCATCATCGACGGGCCGGGGAAAGTCGGTCCGGAGTGAGCCGGGCCTAGGAGAACAGCTTCTGCAGGCGCTGGACACCCTCCAAGAGAGCGTCGTCACCGAGAGCGTAGGACAGCCGCAGGAAGCCGCTGGGGCCGAAGGCCTCACCGGGAACCGCGGCCACCTCGGCTTGATCCAGAATCAGGTCGGCCAGCTCGAGCGAGGAAGTGGGGGTGACCCCGCCCCAGCTGCGGCCGAGCAGTCCGGTCACGTCGGGGTAGACGTAGAACGCGCCCTGCGGGGTGGGCGTGCGGATGCCCGGGATCTTGTTGAGCTCGGCGACGATGAGCTTGCGCCGACGGTCGAACGCAACCCGCATGGCCTCTGCGTCGTCCTGCGGGCCGTTCAGCGCGGCGATACCGGCGCGCTGGGAGATGTTCGACACGTTCGAGGAGAGATGTGACTGGAGGTTGGCCGCGGCGGTGATCGCATCCTGGGGCCCGACCATCCAGCCCAACCGCCAGCCGGTCATGGCGTAAGTCTTGGCGACGCCGTTGACCAGGATGGTGCGGTCGGCCAGCGCCGGGACGACCTCGACGATCGAGACCGCTTTGACACCGTCATAGGTGAGGTTCTGGTAGATCTCATCACTGATGACCCAGAGCCCGTGCTCTTGGGCCCATTCGCCGATGGCGCGGGTCTGCTCCTCGGAGTAGACGGCGCCGGTGGGGTTGGACGGCGAGACGAACAGAAGCACCTTGGTGTTGTCGGTGCGGGCAGCCTCGAGCTGCTCCACGGTGACGAGGTAGCCCTGGTCGCTGCCGGCGAACACATCAACGGGAACGCCGCCGGCCAGGCGGATCGCCTCGGGGTAGGTGGTCCAGTACGGAGTGGGCAGAAGCACCTCGTCGCCCGGATCGAGCAGGGTGGCGAAGGCCTGGTATACGGCCTGCTTTCCACCGTTGGTCACGAGGACCCGGGACGGGGGCACCGCCAGGCCGCTGTCCCGCAGGGTCTTCGCGGCGATGGCCTCGCGCAGGTCCGGCAGACCGGCCGCCGGGGTGTACCGGTGGTTGCGGGGGTCGGACACGGCGGCCAGTGCGGCCTCGACGATGTGCGGCGGGGTGGGGAAATCGGGCTCGCCCGCAGCGAAGCTGATCACCGGCCGGCCGGCCGCCTGCAGCGCCTTGGCCTTGCCGTCGACCTTGAGGGTCGCGGACTCCGCGATGGAGCCGATTCTGGTGGAAATCCGTTTGATGTCGTGTGCCACGGTACGAGCATACGGGGCGGTCGTGTTCGAGGAACAGAGGGGCTGGCTTTACAGGGCTCTCGCCGTGACCTAGACTTGGTCCGGTAGTTGAAATCTGCCAAGCTTTTTTGCGCCTATTTTGGTCGTTTGAAGCTGGACGGTTTCGCTTCATAGGGTGGTGGCTCAATTGGTAGAGCAGCGGTCTCCAAAACCGCAGGTTGCAGGTTCGAGTCCTGTCCGCCCTGCAAGTCGGTGGTCTTTCCGCCGGCCCACGAAAGGTGTAACAGGTGGCCCGAAAAGTTATCGACGAACCCAGCGAGGAAATCGTCGCCAACGCCAAAGTGGCCCGCGAAACCAAGCGCGGACCATTCGCTCGGGTGTCCCTGTTTATCAAGCAGGTCCTGGCCGAACTTCGCAAGGTCGTCACCCCGACCCGCAAGGAACTGCTCAGCTACACCGGAGTGGTTCTGATTTTCGTCGTGATCATGATGGCGCTGGTATCGGCACTCGACTGGGTGTTCGCGCTCGTCGTCACGTACGTATTCGGCACTCCCAGTTGACCGGTGCCGCGAGAGCGGCATCCAGACTGATCATGCACGTGGATCGGTGAGCCAGCACCACAGCTGTGAACAACACTGTGCGGCCTCACGCCCACGCAATAGAAGAAGGATTGATATTTAGTGACTGAGACCAATCGCGACGACGTCGACTGGGCCACCGCCGCCGAGCAGTCCGCCAACGACGATGAGGCGCAGGAGGGCAACACCCTCGCCGCCGACGAAACGTCCGTCGAAGCCGCCGAGCAGGTCGCCCTGCACGTCGAAGACGAGAACGCCGACATCGAAGTCGATCTCGACGCCGCCCTGGACGCTCTCACCGAGTCGACCGACCCCGCAGCCGACGCCATCGTCGAGGACGCCCTCGACATCGACAACGCCGACGAGGCCGAGGCCGCCGTCGAAGCCGTCGAAGACGAAGAAGAGGTCGACGCCGAAGACGAAGACCCCTACGAGGCCTTCCGCAAGGAACTGCGTTTCCAGCCCGGCAAGTGGTTCGTCATCCACTCCTACGCCGGTTTCGAACGCCGCGTGAAGTCGAACATCGAGAACCGCAAGCAGTCGATGGCCATGGAAGATTACATCTACCAGGTCGAGGTCCCGATGGAAGACGTCGTCGAGATCAAGAACGGCCAGCGCAAGATGGTCACCCGTGTTCGCATCCCCGGCTACGTGCTGGTGCGCATGGATCTCAACGAAGACAGCTGGTCCGTCGTGCGTCACACCCCCGGCGTCACCGGCTTCGTGGGCAACGCGCACAACCCCACCCCGCTGCGTTTCGAAGAGGCCTTCGGCATGCTCAAGGGCCTCGTTGAGATCAAGGATGTTCCGGCCACCAAGTCCGGTGCTCCCGGCAAGGCCGCGCAGCGCGTTCTGCCCGCCGAGATCGACTACGAAATCGGCGAGACCATCACGATCAAGGAAGGCTCGTTCGCGGGCCTGCCCGGTTCGATCAGCGAGATCAAGCCCGAGAGCGGCAAGCTCATCGTGCTCGTATCGCTCTTCGAGCGTGAGACCCCGGTCGAGCTCAGCTTCGACCAGGTCACCAAGCTTTAGGCTCCGCCGGCCTCCAGCCAGCAGAGCCCTGAACCACCGGGGCCCATCCGGGCCACCGGGAGAGCGACCTTCGCGGCCGCTCGAACATCAATAACGAAGGAAGAACAATGGCACCGAAGAAGAAGGTTACTGGTCTGATCAAGCTTCAGATCAAGGCCGGCGCCGCCAACCCCGCACCGCCCATCGGGCCGGCGCTGGGACAGCACGGCGTCAACATCATGGAATTCTGCAAGGCATACAACGCCCAGACGGAATCCCAGCGCGGCAACGTCATCCCGGTTGAGATCACCGTTTACGACGACCGTTCGTTCACGTTCATCCTGAAGACCCCGCCTGCAGCGGAGCTCATCAAGAAGGCCGCCGGAGTTGCCAAGGGCAGCGGAACGCCGCACACCGTCAAGGTTGCCAAGCTCACCAAGGCGCAGGTTCGCGAAATCGCCGAGGCCAAGATGGTTGACCTCAACGCCAACGACCTCGACGCTGCGTCGAAGATCATCGCCGGAACCGCTCGCTCCATGGGCATCACGGTCGAGGGCTAATACCCCTTCGTTCGATTCGTCGAACACCAGCCGACGGGCATGATCGATCTCGATCTGCCGACAGGCACCAAGTGGAAGAGCCAGCCAGGCTCACGAAAACCACGCTCTCAGCACATGCATCTACAGGAGATTCAAATGGCACAGAAGTCAAAGGCCTACCGCGCTGCGGTCGAGAAGATCGAAGCCGATAAGTTCTACACCCCCACCGAAGCCGTCACCCTCGCCCGCGAGACCGGTTCCGTCAAGTTCAACTCCACCGTTGAGGTCGCGCTCAAGCTCGGCGTCGACCCCCGCAAGGCAGACCAGATGGTCCGCGGCACCGTGATTCTTCCTCACGGCACCGGCAAGACCGCCCGCGTCATCGTCTTCGCAACGGGCCCCGCGGCCGACGCAGCCATCGCTGCCGGCGCCGACGAGGTCGGTGGCGACGAGCTCATCGAGAAGGTGGCCGCCGGCTACACCTCGTTCGACTCTGCAGTCTCGACCCCCGAGCTCATGGGCAAGGTCGGTCGTCTCGGAAAGGTCCTGGGCCCGCGCGGCCTCATGCCCAACCCGAAGACCGGAACCGTGACGCCCGACGTGGCCAAGGCCGTGAACGACATCAAGGGTGGAAAGATCGCCTTCCGCGTCGACAAGCACTCCAACGTGCACTTCGTCGTGGGCAAGGCTTCCTTCTCCGCCGACCAGCTCAACGAGAACATCGGTGCCGCACTCGAGGAGATCGTTCGCCTCAAGCCGAGCTCTTCCAAGGGCCGCTACATCATGAAGGGCGCCGTGTCGACCACGTTCGGCCCCGGCATCCCGCTCGATGTGAACAGCATCTAAGGATTCCTTCGTGAAGGAAGGGCCCGTCGAAAGACGGGCCCTTTTTCGCGCCCTGATGACCTCGCTACCCCCAGTACGAGGCGACCGATCCTGATTTTCCGCCGTATCCCTCTTTTAGGGGCCGCGGTGTGTAAAGCTCGACGTGCGGCGGGGTGTGCCTCTGCCCAGGGGGAGGAATCCGTGGCGTCAACAGGCGGTGAAACGGTTTACCTGACCCTGCGCGCCCGCATCCTGTCAGGCCAGTTGAGCGCCAACACCATGCTGAGAGAACAGGCTCTGGCCGAGGAACTCGGAGTCAGCCGGACCCCGGTGCGAGAAGCTCTCCGCCGACTGGACGAGGCCGGGCTGGTGACCTTTGTGCCCAATCGTGGTGCCACGGTCGTGGCCTGGAGCGTCGAGGAGGTCCGCGAGACGTACATGGTGCGGGCCGGACTCGAGAGCCGCGCCGCCGGGCTGGCGGCCAGCCGCATCACGGCGGAGGAACTGGACAGGCTCGCCGCGCTGATCGACGCCATGGAACCCGTGTTGACAGCGGATGACGACGCCGGCCTCGCCGCGCTGAGCAGCCTCAACGCCGAATTCCACCACATCGTGGTTGCGGCCTCTCGCAGCCACCAACTGATGACCCTCACCTCGTCCGTCGCCAGGGTGCCGCTGATGGCGGCCGCCTTCCGCCGGCGCGGCGCCGAGTACCGCGCGCGCAGCAACCACCAGCACCGCGACATCCTCACCGCGCTTCGCACCGGAGACGCGATCTGGGCCGAGGTGGCGATGCGGGGGCATATCCTCGGAGCCCGCAACGCCGTCTCGGGCACCGAGGGCTGATCTGGTCGGCGCCGCCTGGCCGGCACCGTCCAGCCGGCACCGTCGGGTCAGCGGCCGATCGGCCGTGGCCCTGATGAGCGGTCGGCGAGAATCCGCTGACTGTGCGGGTGACGGGGGTCGATGAGCAACTCGAGGACCGAAGCGTGCTCGACGATGGTGTCGTCGCTCATGACCGCGACGCGGTCGCACCTGGCGATGATCTCAGCTCTGGGCGATGCCACGATGAGAGTGAAACCAAGTTGCTTTTGGAGCGCATGCAGAGAGTCGAGGAAGCTCTCCTCATCGGCCGTGTCGAGGCCCTCGGTCGGATTGTCGGCGATGAGAAGCTGTGGCTCGCGAACGAGGGCACCGGCGAGCAGCACCCGCTGGCTGATCAGCGCCGAGACCTGATGCGGGTACGCCCACAACACGGCCTCGACGTTGTCGACGCCGACGGCGGTGAGAAGCGCGGCGGCGGCGGAGCGGGCGCGGGATCGGGAGTGTCCCGCGCGTCCGGCCAGGATCCCGGCGAGTTGGTGGCCGATGCGGACGTCGGGGTCCAGACGATCCGCTGCCGGTGCCGGGAGAAACCCGATCTGCTGCCCGCGCAGGTGCCGGAACTCCCCTTCCGCGAGGCCGACGAGTTCGGTGCCGTCGAAGAGGATCGACCCGGACCGGATCGGACTGTCGAGCGGGAGCAGACCCGCGATGGCGTGGCACAGCGACGAGGTGGCGTCACTGCCGCCGCCGACGACCGCCAGCGCCTGACCGCGCGTCGCAGTGAGGCTGATGCCGTGCAGCGCGTCTCGAGGCTCCTGCGCCGAACCGTCGTGCAGGCAGAGGTTCCTGATATCGAGGAGGTCGGTCGAACGAAACGTCGTGGAAGGCAGGGCCGGTTCGACCTGACGGGAGTCCGCCAGAAGCGCGGCGGCGAGTCCGCCGGGCGTGGGCCGGGTCTGCCGCGGGGCCGCGGGGCCGAGTACGGCCGAAGCGACCGTGAGGCCGGTCATGATCACTCCGACTACGCACAATAGGCAGGCGCCGAGCACGAACGGGAGGCTCTCAGCGGGCAACAACGGCAGCATGGTCGCGAGGGACGGTGTGGTGAACACGGCCTGGACCGTCAGCGCGCTGGCGTAGAGCACCAGGAACTCGACGAGCAGGACGGCCAGGATGGTGGGCAGCGTACGACGGAACACCCGGCGGATGACCGGTGCGGTGGTGGGAAGGCCACGGCTGCGGGCGGTCTGCACGTGTCCCTCGATCGCGGCCACCCGAGTCGCAGCGCGCACCGACGCCGTGATGGCCGTGGCGGCCCCCAACACGATCACGGTGGCGGGCAGCAGCACGGAGCTCAGCGCGCTCGCGCCGGCACGAGCCGTCGGACCGTCCTCCAGCACCGGCATGAGTTCGGCCTGGACGGCGAACCAGAAGACCAGAACGAGCGCCAGCCAGGCCAGGCAGACACCGATACCGGCCCCCACCAGCGACCGCAGCCTCGGGTCGATCCAGCCGCTGCGACGGGCGGCCACCAGGCCCCCGCCCAGGCCCAGCAGGCCGGAGAGGATCGGTGCGGCCAGCGTGCCGGCGGTCGCGAGGGGGAGCCGGTCCGAGAGCGGATGCAGCAGCACGCCGTCGGCGCCACTGAGCCGCGCCGCCACCAGCACGCCGGCGCCGGCCAGGCAGGCCAGGATCAGCAACCCCAACCGTCTGGGCCCTGCAACTGTGCGCATGAGTGCTCGGATCTGCTTGGTGCGGCCACATCACCGCCTTGCGGAGTATTCGCATCGGACTTGAGCTAACTGTATGCAACAAAGACGTCTGTGGGCGCCATCTGTTCCCATGTCGCCCCGTTTGGTTGGTTGATCGATGCAACATGTATGCAACCTTTGTGGCGCACGGCGGCGTCACGGTCAGGAAACAAACCGGCAACACCGGACGGTTAGCATCCAGACATGGTTGACCTCTTCAGTGGCTATGGCGCTACCTCCGCACCGCCCCGTGAGCGAGGGCAGACGTCGGCCTGGGACGAAATGTTCCCTGACCCGTCGTCGCTCGCCCCCTCGGAGGCGCGGGCCGCCTACAAGGACGTGTACAGCGCTCTGGCCCGGATGACCCAGGAAGAGTTGCGGGGCCGTACGGACGCGCTGGCCAGCTCCTACCTGGCGCAGGGCGTGACCTTCGACTTCGCCGGCGAGGAACGTCCTTTCCCGCTCGACGCTGTGCCCCGGGTGATCGAGCAGCAGGAGTGGGTGACCGTCGAGGCCGGCATCAAACAGCGGGTCCTCGCACTGGAGGCCTTCCTCGCCGACATCTACGGCCCCCAGGCCGCCGTGCGCGACGGTGTCATCCCGGCCGGCCTGATCACCTCGTCCACACACTTCCACCGTCAGGCAGCCGGAATCGTCTCGGCGAACAACGTGCGCATCCAGGTGTCCGGGATTGACCTCATCCGCGACGAGATCGGGGCCTGGCGGGTGCTCGAAGATAACGTGCGGGTGCCCAGCGGGGTCAGCTACGTCATCTCCAACCGCCGCGTGATGGCCCAGACCCTGCCCGAGCTGTTCGTCTCGATGCGGGTGCGCCCGGTGGGCGACTACCCCAACAAGCTGCTGCAGGCCCTGCGCGCCTCGGCCCCGGCCGGCGTCGACGACCCGAACATCGTGGTGCTCACCCCCGGCGTCTTCAATTCGGCCTACTTCGAGCACACTCTGCTCGCCCGGCTGATGGGCGTGGAGCTGGTGGAGGGCCGCGACCTGTTCTGCTCGGGCGGCCGGGTGTGGATGCGCACCACGGCCGGACCCACCCGGGTCGACGTGATCTACCGCCGGGTCGACGACGAGTTCCTGGACCCGCTGCAGTTCCGCGCCGACTCGCAACTGGGATCACCGGGCATCCTGATGGCCGCGCGGCTGGGCAATGTGACCATCGCCAACGCCGTGGGCAACGGGGTCGCCGACGACAAGCTCGTCTACACCTACCTGCCCGAGCTGATCAAGTACTACCTCGGCGAAGACGCGATCATCCCCAACGTCGACACCTGGCGGCTCGAAGACCCCCTCGCGCTCGAGGAGGTACTCGACAGGCTCGATGAGCTGGTCGTCAAGCCCGTCGACGGCTCCGGCGGCAAGGGCCTCGTGGTCGGCCCCGCCGCGTCGAAGGCCGAGTTGGAGACCCTGCGGAAGCAGTTGCTCCTGGACCCGCGCGGCTGGATCGCCCAACCCGTGGTGCAGTTGTCCACCATCCCGACCCTCGTCGACGACGGCATGCGGCCCCGGCACGCGGACTTGCGGCCGTTCGCGGTGAACGACGGGACGGACGTCTGGGTGTTGCCTGGCGGCCTCACCCGGGTGGCTCTACCCGAGGGTGAGCTCGTCGTTAACTCCAGCCAGGGCGGCGGTTCCAAGGACACCTGGGTGATCGGTCTCGAGCCCGATTTCCACAGCATGGGGTCGGCCCGGAACATCCAGGGCCTCGTCAACGACCAGGCCGCGAATACCCAGTCGATCTCCATCATCCCGCCCAGGGTCGCCGACCACTCCCCGCAGGACGCCCCGCCGGGCGGCGACCAGGACCAGGAACAACAGCAACAGCAACAGCGCACAGCGACCGCGGTCACGACCGCAGACGGGACCCTCGAATGCTGAGCCGCATCGCCGAGAGCCTGTTCTGGATCGGCCGTTACATCGAACGCAGCGACGGCACCGCGCGCATCCTGGATGTGCACCTGCAGCTGCTGCTGGAAGACCCGTGGATCGAAGAGAACCTGGCCTGCCGGTCACTGCTGCACCTGATGGGCAGCCCGGTGCCCCCGGACCGTGACCTCACCCGCAAGGATGTGCTGGCGACCCTGGCGGCCGACCGCACCAATCCGGCGTCGATCGCGTATTCGCTCGGTGCCGCCAGAGAGAACGCCCGCCGGGCCAGGGAGATCGTCTCCACCGAGCTCTGGGAATGCCTGAACACCACCTACACGAAGATGCCGAAGAACATCGCGAGCGCCAAGACCCACGACTTCTTCGGCTGGGTGCGCGAACGCGCGGCCCTGGCCGTCGGCATCGTCGAGTCCAGCGCCAGCCGGGACGACGCCTGGCACTTCTTCACCCTGGGCCGCAGCCTCGAGCAGGCCGACATGACCGCGCGGCTGCTGGCCACCCGGTCACTGACCGAGAACAGCGGACCGTCCTGGACCACGATCCTGCGCTCCTGCGGGGCATACGAGTCGTATCTGCGCACCTATCGTGGCGTGCCGTCAGCGCGGAACGCCGCCGAGTTCCTGCTCCTGGACCGGCTCTTTCCCCGGTCGATCGTGTTCTCGATTTCCCGGGCCGAGCAGTGCCTGCAGGAACTCGAACCCCGCACAGACCGGCTGGGCGTCTCCGAATCGTCGCAGCGGGTGCTCGGCCAGATCCGCAGCCAGCTGGAATACCGACCGATCATGGAGATCCTGAACGACCTGCCGGGGCACATGGACATGGTGCTGGACGCCACCAGCACCGCGTCGGAGTCGATCGGGCACCGGTACTTCCCGACCAGCGCGGTGCCGACCTGGACCGGAGAAGCCTCGTGAAGCGCCTACGGATTCGCCACACCACCGGCTACAGGTATCAGGGCGAAGTAGCCACCTCCTACAACGAGGCCAGGATGCTGCCGGTCACCTCCCCCGACCAGTTCGTGCTGTATTCCAACCTGGACATCACTCCGGTCTCGAGCAACCACAACTACGTGGACTACTGGGGTACCAGGGTGTCGTCGTTCGAGGTGCTCACCCCGCACGCCGAACTCACCCTCACGGCCAACAGCCTCGTGGAGGTGTCGCCGCGGGAGCACGCGCTGCATCCGATGCCCTGGGCGGACCTGGCGGCGTTGGTGGCCCGCTCGACGGCTTCGGTCGAACAGTCCTGGCAGACCTCGCTCACCGAACCGCCGGCGGACGTGGTGGCCACAGCCGCCGAGATCGCCGGTCGGCTGGACCCGTGTGACGCTGCGCTGGCGATCTGCCGGTTCGTGGGGGAGAACATGGCCTACGTGCAGGGTGTCACCGGGGTCAAGACCAACGCCCGTGAGGCCTGGGCCGACAGGCGCGGCGTCTGTCAGGACATCACCCACGTGGCGCTGGGCGCGCTGCGGTCGGTGGGGATCCCGGCCCGCTACGTGTCCGGCTACCTTCACCCCAGGCCGGAGGCCCTGATCGGTGAGACCGTCACCGGCGAATCCCACGCCTGGGTGGAGTGGTTCTGCGGCGAGTGGCGCGGCTACGACCCCACCAACCTGATCGACATCGGTGACCGGCACGTGGGTGTGGGTCGCGGCCGCGACTACAACGACATCGCCCCCTTGCGCGGGGTGTACGCGGGGTCGAGCGGGTCGCAGCTGTTCGTGAAGGTGGAGATCACCCGGGAGTCGTAGCCGGGCGCTGGCGAAGACCGCCTCGCTGCATAGACTGGTAGTTGCAAGCGCGGTGTACTTGCGTCGTGTAGTCGGAGTCGGGTCGGGTCGAAAGAGCATGGAGAAGCACGAATGAGCATCGAAGACGACGCCGTCGAGGTTCGGGCGCAGGGTTGGCGCACCCTGGCCGCCCTGCATGGCCGCATCGAAGCCGTGCTGGAGCGGGCCCTGCAGGCCGGCTTCGACCTGTCGGTGGTCGAGTTCACCGTGCTGGACGCCCTCAGTCGCCAGCACGGCTGGCACATGCGGATGCAGCAGCTCGCCAGGGCCGCCGCCCTCTCGAGCAGCGCGACGACCCGCCTGGTGAACCGGCTGGAAGACCGGGCGCTGCTCACCCGCATCCTCTGCGCCGACGACCGCCGCGGCATCTACACCGAGCTCACCGAGGCCGGTGAGGCACTGCTGGCCCGCGCCCGACCGGTCTACGACGAGGCCCTGGCTGGCGCCCTTGCCGCCGCCGAAGAGGAACCTGAACTCGGCCCCCTGGTCGACGCCCTGCACCGCCTGCCCGACCTGGCCCGCGCCGCCGTCTGAATCCGCCCGCATCCGTGCGCATCCGCCCGCACGGACGCTCGCGACTTGCCGCACAATTCTCCATCCGGCGCTCCCCAGGCGCACATTGCGGCACGTCGGCACACTCTGTCTCAGGCGGGGGCGTGCGCCTCGAGGAACTGATACACCTCGGTGGGGTCGACGCCGGGGAAGGTGCCCGTCGGCAGGGCGGCTAGCAGGCTGGTGGGGGTGCGGGCGACCGGCCAGGCCTGGCCCTCCCAGCGGTCGGAGAGTTCGTCGGGCGCCCGGCGGCAGCAGGATTCGTCAGGGCAGCGCGACACGGCCCGGTTCGGGGTCTCCCTGCCGCGGAACCAGTTGACGTGGGCGAACGGCACGCCGACGCTGACGGAGTAGTCGCCCTCCTTGGCCTTCTCGATGCGGGAGGTGCACCAGAAGGTGCCGGCCGGGGTGTCGGTGTACTGGTACCAGGGGCTGAACCGGTCCGGCACGTCGAAGACCGTGCGCGCCGTCCAACTGCGGCACACCGTGCTGCCCTCCACGGCGCCGAGCGCGTCGCTGGGGAACTGCACGTCGTCGTTCTCGTACGCCTTGATGATGGTGCCGGACTCGTGCACCTTCATGAAGTGCACCGGGATGCCCAACCGCGCGGTGGCGAGGTTGGTGAACCGATGCGCGGCGGTCTCGTAGGACACCGAGAAGGCATCCCGCAGGTCTTCGAGCGAGATACGCCGGGCCGCCTTGGCGTCGTTCAGCAGTCGCAGGGTGTCGGTCTCCGGCAGCAGGATGGCGGCGGTCAAGTAATTGGTCTCCACCCGCTGTCGCAGAAAATCGGCGTAATTTCCCGGTTCGACGTGCCCGCAGAGGTGGCTGGCGAAGGCCTGCAGGATCGGTGAGCGGCTGTCACGGGACGCGGCCTGCTCAGTGGGCAGATAAATTCGGCCGTTGCGCTTGTCGGTGACGGACCGGGTGGAGTGCGGCAGGTCACCGACGTAGTGCAGCGAGAAGCCGAGGTGTGCGGCCATGTCGGCCACGACCTGATGCGAGACGGGGCCGCCGGAGTGCCCGACGGCCGTGAGGAGCTCGAGCGCTTGCGCCTCGAGTTCGGGGAAGTAATTGTCGCGGGCGCGCATCTCGGCGCGCAGTTGGGCGTTGGCCCGCCGCGCCTCTTCCGGGGTGGCCGCGCGTTCCCGGTGCAACCGTTCGATCTCGTTGTGCAGGGTGAGGATGGTCTGCAGGGTCTCGTCGGGCTGGCCGGGGCCGACCCGGAGCCGGGGCAGCCCGAGCGCCGTGAACACCGGCCCACGCTGGGCGCGTTCGACAGCGATCTCCAACGCCGCCCGGGGAGTGGGCGCATCCGTCCGCAGTAGTTCGTCGACGGTGGTGTTCAGGGCCGCGGCGATCAGGCGCAGCATCGACAGGCGCGGTTCCCGTTTGCCGTTTTCGATCATCGAGATCTGCGAGGGCGCCCGGTCCACCGCCGCGGCGAGTGTATCGAGGGTGAGGCCGAGTCGGTGCCTGCGGTCCCGGATGCGCCGGCCCAGGGTGAGCGCGTCGAGGCCGCCCTCGCCCGGCTCGGCGTCGCCCGGTGCGGGGGACCCGGCGGCTGACGGGCTCGGTGCTGGCGCTAGGGGCGGGAGAGCTGGATCGACGGTGACCATGTGCTCATGCTCACATGCGGTGATTGTTCACACAACCGGAAGAACAGGATTTCTTCTTCGGATTGGGCCCGGGGTGCGGTCGATGGCGCGCAGCAGAGTGGGTGCACGCACCAGTTCCGCAATGACGCTGACCGAGGAGAACACCATGACGAACCCCACCGCATCCGGCCCCACCGCATCCGGCAGCCCCGCCGCCCGCCCCGGCGACCAGACCCAGACGGCCGCGGAGCTTGCCCTGGAATGGGCGGCCGACCCGCGCTGGGAGGGTGTGCGCCGCGACTACACCGCCGACGACGTGATCGCCCTGCGCGGTGCCGTTCGTGAGGAACGCACCCTGGCCCGGCGCGGCGCCGAGAAGCTCTGGGAGCTCATCCACCAGAACGGCACCCCGGAGAACCCCGAGTGGGTCCACGCGCTCGGCGCCCTCACCGGCAACCAGGCCGTGCAGCAGGTGCGCGCCGGGCTCAAGGCCATCTACCTGTCCGGCTGGCAGGTCGCCGCCGACGCGAACCTGTCCGGCCAGACCTACCCCGACCAGTCGCTCTACCCGGCCAACTCGGTGCCGGCCGTGGTGCGGCGCATCAACAACGCGCTGCTGCGGGCCGGCCAGATCGAGGGCGCCGAGGCGGCCGCATCCGGTGCCGAGCCCGGCATCGACTGGATGGCGCCCATCGTTGCCGACGCCGAGGCCGGCTTCGGCGGACCGCTGAACGCCTACGAGCTGATGGCCTCCATGATCGAGGCCGGCGCGGCCGGTGTGCACTGGGAGGACCAGCTCGCCAGCGAGAAGAAGTGCGGCCACATGGGCGGCAAAGTGCTCGTGCCCACCGGCCAGCACATCCGCACCCTCAATGCGGCCCGGCTGGCGGCGGACGTCGCGGGCGTGCCCACCATCATCATCGCCCGTACCGACTCGCTCGCCGCCACCCTGATCACTAGCGACATCGACGAGCGTGACCAGGAATTCCTCACCGGAAGCCGCACCGCCGAGGGGTTCTACGACACCGCGAACGGACCCGACGTGGTGATCATGCGAGGCCTGGCCTACGCTCCGTACGCCGACCTGCTCTGGGTGGAGAGCAGCGAGCCCGACCTCGAGCTCGCCCAGCGCTTCGCGAAGGAGATCCACGCGCAGTTCCCCGGCAAGAAGCTCGCCTATAACTGCTCCCCGTCGTTCAACTGGAAATCCCACCTCAACGACGAGCAGATCGCCGCGTTCCAGCGGGAGCTCTCGGCCTGCGGGTACGCCTTCCAGTTCATCACGCTGGCAGGCTTCCACGCCCTCAACCACTCCATGTTCACCCTGGCCAAGGACTACTCCGAGCGTCAGATGAGCGCATACGTCGACCTGCAGGAGGCCGAGTTCGCCTCGGAGGCCGACGGCTACACCGCCACCCGCCACCAGCGGGAGGTGGGCACCGGCTACTTCGACCGGATCGCCACCGCGCTCAACCCCACCAGCGCCACCCTCGCGCTGGCCGGTTCCACCGAGGCCGAGCAGTTCTAGCCGGCCCGGCCCAGACATCCGCATCGCTTCGAAGGAGAAAACGATCATGACCACGACAACCCAGGCGACGGCCGAACGGCCGACACCGCCCACCACCGGGCGGGCCTTCGGTGAGACCAGCACCGGCAGCTTCGCCACCATCCATCCGCACCTCGAGGTGACCGGGTCCCTCGGTGAACGCTACGACGAGATCCTCACCCCGGCGGCCCTGGAGTTCCTCGCCGAGCTGCATGACCGCTTCGCCGGCACCCGGCACGACCTGCTGGCCGCCCGGCTGCAGACCCGGGTGGACGCCGCCAACGGGCGCGACCCGCGGTTCCTGCCCGAGACCGCGCACATCCGCGATGACCCGACCTGGCGGGTGGCCGGCGCGGGCCCCGGCCTGGAGAACCGCCGGGTGGAGATCACCGGGCCGACAGACCGCAAGATGGCCATCAACGCGCTCAACTCCGGCGCGGCCGTGTGGCTGGCCGACCAAGAGGACGCGACCAGCCCCACCTGGGTGAACGTGATCGAGGGCCAGCTCACCCTGCACGACGCCGTGCGCGGCACCTTGTCGTACGACGGCCCAGACGGCAAGGCGTATCGGGTCACCGGCGCCCCCTCCGACCGGCAGGATGGCGGCACCCCGGGGTCCACCCCGACCATCGTCATGCGCCCGCGCGGCTGGCACCTGGTGGAGAAGAATCTCACCTTCGTCGACCGGGCCAACCGGCGGATGCCGGCCTCCGGCAGCCTGGTGGACTTCGGCCTCTACGCCTTCCACAACGCGCACCGGCTGATCGAGAACGGCAGCGGTCCCTACTTCTACCTGCCCAAGCTCGAGAGCCACCTCGAGGCGCGGCTGTGGAATGACATCTTCAGCCACAGCGAGGACCACCTGAACCTCGGACACGGCACCATCCGCGCCACGGTGCTGATCGAGACCATCCAGGCCGCCTTCGAAATGGAGGAGATCCTCTACGAGCTGCGCGACCACTGCGCGGGCCTGAACGCCGGGCGCTGGGACTACATCTTCAGCATCATCAAGACCTTCCGCGCCAGGGGCCGCCGGTTCGTGCTGCCCGACCGCAAGGAAATCACCATGACGGTGCCGTTCATGCGGTCGTACACCGAACTGCTGGTGGCCACCTGCCACCGCCGCGGCGCGTACGCCATCGGCGGGATGAGCGCCTTCATCCCGAACCGGCGGGACCCCGCCGTGACCGAACGAGCCCTGGAACAGGTGGCCGCGGACAAGCGCCGCGAGGCCGGTGACGGCTTCGACGGCACCTGGGTGGCGCATCCCGACCTCATTCCCACCGCGAGGGCCGAGTTCGATGCCGTGCTCGGCGACCGGACCAACCAGCTGGAGCGCACCCGCGATGAGGTCCAGGTCACCGCGGCCGACCTTCTGGATGTGGCGTCGGCCGGCGGTCAGATCACCGAGGCCGGGGTGCGCGGCAATGTGCGCATCGCCCTGCGCTACATCGAGTCCTGGCTGCGCGGCGTCGGCGCCGCGGCGATCGACAACCTGATGGAGGATGCCGCCACCGCGGAGATCTCCCGCTCGCAGATCTGGCAGTGGATCCACGACAACTCGGCCCTCGCCGACGGTCGCCGGATCGACGCGGACTGGGTGGCCGGGCTGGTCGCCGAGGAGATGGCGGCGTTGCCCCGTACGACAGGGGACAGGTTCGATGACGCCCTCGAGGTGCTCAGGGCCTCGGCGCTCGAACCCGAGTTCCCGACCTTCCTCACCGTCGCCGCCTACGCCCGCTACCTGTAGGCGACAGGCGTCAGCGAACGGCCCCGCCGGTACCCCCGGCCGGGCCGTTTGCGCGTCCGGAGTCGGACTGAGAAGCTGGGACGGTGACCGAGACCACACCGACAGACCCTGCTTCGACAGGCCCCGCACCGACAGGCCCCGCACCGACCGCCCCTGCACCGACCCGGCCCGCCGCCGAGGTGCGGATTCGCCCGGCTCGTCCCGACGAAGCCGCGGCGCTCGCCGAGCTGGCCGAGGCCACCTTCGCCCTGGCCTGCCCGCCGCACACCAGCGCCGACGCCATCGCCGCGTTCCTTACGCGTGTGCTCGCCCCGGCGAACTTCGAGGCCTTCCTCGCCGACCCGGACCGGCTCCTGCTCGTGGCCGAAACCGGCGCGGGCACCCTCACCGGCTACACGATGCTCGTCTTCGGTGAACCGCACGACGCGGATGCCGCCGGCGCGATCCGGATCCGCCCCACCGCCGAGCTGAGCAAATGCTACGTGCGCGCCGAGGCGCACGGCAGCGGCACGGCCGCCGCCCTGATGGCGGCCACTCTCGATGCCGCCCGGGAGCGTGGGGCCGCCGGCTCCTGGCTCGGCGTGAACCAGGAGAACGTGCGCGCCCTGCGCTTCTACGGCAAGCACGGCTTCGAACAGGTGGGTATCAAACGGTTCCTGGTGGGCGAGCGCTACGAAGACGACTACGTGCTGGAGCGCGCCCTCCAGAGCCGCGAACCGTGAGAAAAGCCCCGGAAACCTCGGGCAAAGTCATACGGTCATAGCAACGCTCTGATTCAAGGAGTGTTGGATGGTCAAGCTTTTTCCGGCGGGAACGCGGACGAGGTTCGTGGATTTGGTCT
>NZ_SOFZ01000021.1:0-59319 GCF_004402435.1 Cryobacterium sp. TMB1-7 | reverse complement strand
GGCGAACCTGTCGCCTTTAGACTCACATAAAAAGCTGGTCAATAGTGTTTATCGGCCGAATTGAGCACCCGAATGTGAGGGGCAAGCATGCTGCTTCGACACAGCTCAGCGCTCTACCCGGGCGTGCGGTGCCGTCGCATATCCCATGGGATACGAGGCATCTGGGTTGTGAGACACCGGTAACCCTCGCGCTGAGCGCGTGCCCCTTGCAAGATTGGCTTCCTGCTGAGACTCGTGCTTATGCGCAGGGGTTCCTAGTCTGGTTCAATGACCAGTTCAAACAGCGAGCTGCCTTCTCCGATGGGCGCGCGGGGTTCACACGAAGCTTCCCGCGACTCGGGCAGTCACGTGCATCTCAGCGCCTCGTACGAACCACTCGTCAGAGCAGAATTGGAAGCCGTTGATGCTGAAGACATTTCGCCGAGCAGAGGCGCCCAGGACACCGATGTGTGGTTGACCGAATGGCAGGTCGGCGATGACGGCTTTGACGTCGCTCTCGGTGGGCACGTCGACTGGGCTCTCATCCCGATGGATCAAGGCTGGGCGTCCCGCTTGTTCGCAGGCCGTCGAACAGTCCTTCTGCAGCGTGACACCGAGGCAGGGGCACGGGGGCACCGGACGGATTGGACGTACCGTTCCGGTCGTGTGGTTCGGATTGATCAGGTCTCGGTGCGTTACCGTCCGGCGCAAGCGCAAGCGCAAGCGCAAGCGCAAGCGCAAGCGCAAGCGGAACGCGGACTGGTGCCAGAAACCGGTGGAGCAATGCAGCACAGCGTGCGGAGCCTGCGGACGCCGCGCACACATCACGGTCGAATTGTCGGCTGGATAGTCCGACTCAGGGGCTAAGAATCTCAAGCACGCTCCCTCGACCAAGCAAGTAGTGCCAGGCCGGACAGGCGCCCGGCGTCTCTTAACGCATGGGTTACGAGGCACCTAGGTTGCGAGACACAGCGCAACGTTGACTGTCCCTGGACAAATGGAGCGAAGGGGCAGAGAGAGCCTGAAGGGGAAGTTGAACAACCTCCCGGAGGCAATAACGTGGCGTGGGTTAGTGATGCTGCGCAATGGTGTCCATATGACCGTTCACCCACCGTTGGCTGACGCGCGCTGCAAGCCAGGCGCGGTAGCTGGCACTTTCTCGATGGGCATCGCCCTTGGGCCTGTTGCTGGGGCAGTTATCGCGATTGGCAGTTCTTTCCTTCACGGACTTTTTTCCCCAAACGACTTTCAGCAAACCCTCATGGTCTCTGTCATGTTCTGTGTTTTTGGAGGGATCATATTTGGGTTCGTGTCAAGTGTTGGTGCTGCGTTAGCCCTCTTGATTGTCGATTGGCGATTGAGGCGATCGCGGTTTGTCCAGGGATCTATAGCTGGAGCCGGTGCGGTTGTTCCGGCGATCGGACTCTTCGTTTATATAGGCCAATACGGGACTGGTGGTCTCCAGACAGCCCTTCTTTGTCTTTCGGTAATATTCACGTGTTCATTCGCACTAATGGTTCTCAGGTCGAAGAAACACCGCGCGACGCCCAATTGACGTAGCCCGCGAGCACGTGCTGGGCGCAACAAGGGAATTGTCGCGCCCATGTCTTGTATCCCATGGGATACGAGGCGCTGAGGTTAAGCGACACTTATCGCGCACGAGTGGCTCACTCCCAGGCGATGAACAGACGGCCGCTACGATCGCATAGCTCCGCGGAGTGCCCCGGCCAGCCAACGCTCCACGTCTCGCTGCGATCGCAGCCTTACGACAACGAGGTGGGGATGCTGGAGTTCTAGCGGTGGTACCTGTTCGTCGTACTTGTGCCGGGTCGAGATTGCCCATCGCACAATGTGCTCCCGGTCGGTGAGCATCGTGAGGAAGGGGCCCTCAACGTTGCCGTTCCATAGCTTCTCTCGATAGAGCCGGCGTCGAATGGTGCGGCGGATGACACGAGGAAGAGTTACACGTATGAATGGCAGATCGAGCCACACTAGTAAGTCGGCATGTTCGGCGAGCACCTGTCGAGCGGAGCCGTACTGCCATTCGGTCGTCCATGACTCCGCGGCGATGAAAGCTAGTACATCGTCGAGGAATTCCGGCCTTGGAACCCATTTCGGGCCGTGGAATAGCGAATCGATTTCCGTATGCGAGCCCCCGGTGATGGCGGCGATTCGCGCTGCCAGTGTGGTCTTGCCCGAACCGGAGACCCCCGCGACTAGTACGCGGTGTGGGCGATGAGGAAGGGCGCCGTCGTGGGGAAGCATCGCTCAAGTGTAAGCACGCACGCTCCAGCCGCCTCGAGCAGCTGCATCGCCTGAGCAGAGAGCATGTTGTCGATGCCCGGGTGTCTCGCAAGCCATGGGTTTCGAAGCACTTAGGTTGCGAGACATTTCCCAATAGGGATGCGGTCCGATTCCAGGTCCTAACACCGACTCTTGGAGAGCGATCCTCGTAGAGGAAAACCTGAGCATGGGAGGTCCGTTGGATCGCGACGGCCCTCCCGGGTCGTCAACGCAGGCAAGGTCATTAGACCAGCCGATAACCCTGCACTGATTGAATTTGGTGGAGTACGTCGTTCATGATGACCCGGGACAACCATCCGATGTCGAACTCATACTCCGCGCCAACTTGGAAAGAAGCCGCTAGTTCTTGCCGCCCGTCGAAAGTCACTCCTTCGGTGATTGCCAGGCGACCGCAGTCCGACGTCTGGATGAGAACCGAGGCCGTTGACGCCGACCCTCTCAACCCGCCCGACGACGACCTCGGCTCCGCCGACACCACCTCACAGCGCACGCTTTCAACAGAAATTAAGTCCAACTCCGGGCCGAACAGCACACCGACACCAAACACCACCAAAAGCAGGAACACGACCCAGTACAACCACCCGGCTCTTGGCTTCTTCTTCGCCTTCGGTGTTGCAGGGTTACCCATTGTCGGCATTTCGTTGTTCACCTTTTCCATTACCACCCACCTGTATGGAGGCCCGTTGACGGTACGGAAGCCCCGCCCCAAAAGCCCTCAATCGCACCGCTCACGAAATTCTCAGACGTTGCCCCGTCCGGCTTCAAACCTGCGGTCCCCACCACAACGACGAGCCCGCCAAAAACGGTCGACCAGCTACTCCGCCACGGGCTCCTCGAACCAGGCCAGACCCCAGCTGTGCAGAAGAGCAATTGAAATTGCTGCAGGCGACCGGCAAAACCGACACCGTTCGCTCAACCTATCGAATGCAGGACCTCTCACGAGCCACTCTCGACTGTTCAAAGAGGAACGTCGTGTCTTGCATCCCATGGGTTATGAAGCAGATGCGTTACGAGACACATCTCTCCTGGGTTCCGGGCGGTCCATTCAGGATTCGTTGCTACCGGTGTGACTGGTTTTCTCCAGCAGTGCGCCAGCCTTTAGCAATCGACTGTATTCCCTGGTACGCAAGAGTGCCAGCGAGGCAAACGAAGACAACACCGGAAACGTGGTCGAACCATTCCGACGCATTCCCAAAGATGAGTATCGAGAGCCCGATGATCGCGACAGCGCCGCCGAGGTACGCGGTGCCGGTGCCTTTCGAATCTGCTCTGGACTCAGAGTGGTCAAGACCTGTCATGCCCGAAGCCTACTGCGCCTACGCATCGTGTCTCGAAACCCTGCCGATGTGAGACAGGTCAGGTTGCGAGACGAGTCGCCTGTATTTGTCCCCTCGACCGTCTCGTAACCCATGGGATACAAGGCAGCTGGCTTGCGAGACGCGCCAAGGGGGCTGCTCACGGACGAACTGAAGTCATCAGCTCGCCCAAAGTGACCATGGCGTTGCTCGACGTTTTCGGTATTGACCGGAATTTTCGAGCCAGGTCCGGATCAGCTGCGGTGGCCAGGAGGTACCGCTCGATGTCGGCGCGAGTTGCGAAGTTGAAAGGCTTGACTCGCAGGGCGGCCAGCGGCGCTTCCTCCTGGAAAGCGATGCTATGGGCATCCTCTGGATGATTAGCGAGGGCGGCCTCGAGAAGAGCGGACGGGATGTCTCGATGAATGTTGTTGACCATATGTCTGACATCCTCATTTTCGTCCAGGACTAGCCGGGCGATCAGCTCAAGCGTGAGGTCGGGCTGAAGTGCGACTTCTGCGCGTTGCTCCCGTACAGAACTCGCCACGCAAGTCGCGCGCATCTCCGCTGTTAGGCGAGGACTCGGCGCGCTGCTTCGCCGATAGACCGGGGCAGGAGGGGAATCATCGTCCATCACGGGATCAGTCAACCATCGATGCTGCTATGTATCAGCGACCGTTCAGGCGGTTTTGAACGCCTCATATCTCATGGCTTGTTAGGCGTCTCGTGTGCTCGGGTTAAGTTTCCGTAGATAGCGATCTCGAGCGCGCTACGGTGAACAGTTGCACCAGAGCCTCCAGCACGTGATTTCTTCAGCTGGGGCGGAACTGGGGCAAAACCACCGCAATGTCGTAGACCTCAACCTCAAGCAGACGCACCAACTCATCTCCCGTCGCCAACCATCGAGTCTGATTCCTGGATTCGTCCCAGCCGTCAAACGGGTCAAAGTGACGTTGCCAGAAAAGCGACCAGTCGTTAAGGCGTCGGCCCAGTTCAGAGGAGATGCCATAATCGTCCGGCTCCATTGCGTACTTGTCAGTGAAGTTCTCCCATAACGGATAGTCGTGGCCCCAGTCCAGGAAGAACCGGATCCGGTGCAACTCGCCTGCTTGCTCCCGCCGGGCATGGTCGACGGCGCGATCGTCTGGGATTTCCGCGGGCACGAGCATCTCAATCTGCGTCCCCGGGTCGACCACGCGGCGGTACTGGCCGTCACTCCCACTTACAGGCTGCTCCTCAATCACGATTCGAGGCTACGGTACTGGTGTGAACTGGGGCACAGTCGCGCAGAGCCAGTTCGCTGCGGCCGAATGCGGACCACCGACCTTGCCCATTGGGCGGTCGGTAATCGGTCGGGATTCTTTTCGTCGGGATTCCCCGGCCAAGGCGCACCGGGAGTGCTCATTTGTCCCTTCCGACGAGAACAGCCGCAAGGGTGCATTACCTGCGACATGATTTCATGTCTCGCATCCCATGCGACATGAGGCAGATCGGTTGCGAGACACGTGAAGGGGGCAGCTCAGGGAGGAAGGGAGCTCTTCAACTCATCCAAGGTGACCATGGCATTGCTCGACGTTTTCGGGGTTGACCGAAATGCTCGAGCTACGTCTTCCCCGCCCTCCGATACGGCTGTCCGTGATTAGCATGACTGTCACCCACACCAGGATCGGAAAGGCCGAGGCGGGACCAGCCCATGACGGATTGCCGGAGTTGCTGATGTAGATCACGTTCAGCACGATCAGCTACACCACAGACCCCAGTAAGAGGGCGAGACGGATAGGCGAGAACAGAACGGACAATCGTCGTTTCGAAGAGTGGCGATATTCGGTGTCGGTCATCTGCATGTGCCTCCCGAGTAGTCGTTCTGGACGGACAGTCTTCGTTCGCATCGCTTGGCCCGTCCCCTTGGCTCGTACGTATTTCGAACCATAACGGGTTCCCTCGGATTTCGACCCGTCGTTACCGAGATGCCGCCTATCGCCGACGGTATCGTCCCACGAACGAAGCCTGTCATGTGCCTCGAAGCCGTACGGATGCGAGAAAGGTCCAGATGCGAGACAAGTCAGCTGCCGCTCGTCGCTGAACAGGCGATCTCCTTTGTCTCGTATCCCATGGGATATGACACACATAAGTAACGAGACAGTGCTTCAGATGTGCAGTCTCAACAGGACGACGGCCTGCCGAGCGCAGCGCGGCATCCGGCGGAGTCAGGATGCAGGAACGAGTGACCCGACCGTGAAGTCGGTCCAAGCGTCGCCGCAGACCTGCAGATCAGCTGGCGCGTCGATGCCCGGGCCAGCACCATCCGATGTCACGAGCACCCGGATTGTCGTCACTTTCGCCGGCGTGCAGTCGTACGTGACGACGTACGTGAGGAGCGCTTCCACCTGGGCCGACTCGCCCGGGGCGAGCGCCCCGGCCTCCGGCTCGATGGGGCCCAATATCTTGTCGTCACGGCTGGCCAGATTAGTGCCGTCGGCGCCGAGCAACAGCACTCCTGGTCCCCCGTAGTAGGAGCAGGATTGCTCCGACACGTTCGTGAGCACGATCGCGAGCCCCTCCCGGGTCGCTGTAGAAAGGTCGGGACGCTCTACAAGCTCAGCGGCGAGCTGTTCGTCCTGACACCGGTCGTTTGGCCACACAGGTTCCGCCGCTTCGACTTGGGGGGTTGCAGTCGGGGTCGAGCTCGACACGGGTGCGCTGGCCACAGTGGGCTCCGGAGCCTCGGCGGCCCCTTCGGCGCATCCTACGAGCGCGAGAGTGGGCAGCATCAGCAGCGCGATGAGGGCTATGCGGTCAGTCCGGGTCTTGAGCATGCGGCGAATCCTTTGAATGAACGGACAGAAGGTGCATCTAAGGTCTCTTTTGCCAGCCAGACGATGGAGGCTGTCGTCCATTGACAGTGTCGCGTTGTCGGACAGTCAATAACCCTCGACGAACTTACAAACATGACCACTAGCGGGTGTGGGCGATGATCGCTTCGGCGATAGCCACCGTGTCGCTGTTCGACGCGACCTGGTAGGCCGACTGGCCGAGTGAGAAGATCACGACGCAGAACGGTGTCACGTCGGAGCACATCTGCACGGCGTGCTCACCCTCGACCGCGCCCTTCAGCGCAATCGTCGGCAGGGCCTGGCTGTCTGGTGTGGAGACCATCGTGTCGACGAGTCCGGCCAGGTCGTAACCGACCGTGACCGACGTACCCAAAACCCCGGCGGCGATCAAGTCGACCGGGACGCCGGCGGCATCCACATCACACTGGAATACCCCGGCCCGCTGCGCCACGTAGTTCTCAAAGTAGGTCAAGCCGTTTGGTGGGGACCGGACTTCGTATTCGAGCGAGTCGACGCCGAGAGCCGTGGCGATGCCCTCCGACCCCACCGCGCGGGTGCAGTCCGATTCGTGTTCGACCAGATCGACCGTCGGCCAGACCAACTTGCCGGGCTGAGCATCCGTCAGAGCGGTGAAAACGGATGCCGCGAGCGGCTGCATCTGCGCCAGAATCGCGTCGGGCGTCAGCCCGGAGAAATACCAACCGTCGCGTTGGATCCAGTTCGTGCTCAACACGATTTCGACCCAGGCATCGCCGACCGGCGCGCTGATGAAGCAGCCGGTGTCGTAGTAGCCGCACCCGGTCGCCGCTTCAATGCCTCCGATGGTCATCGCGGTGTCGGAAGGGCCGTCGCCGAACGATAAGGCGTCGTCGCCCACCGTGTAGGGCGCCCAAGAGTCGGCGCCGCCGGGAACGACCTTGACGCTGACGTAAGCCCAGTCGAAATCGACGGGGTCGAGCAACGGGTTGGTGACCGCGGGGCCGACCCGCCAGGAGCAGGACAGACCGCCCAGGGCTGGCACGACGTAGTCAATGAGGTTAAACGCTGGCTGGATCGCGGCCACCGGGGTCGGCGCGGTTCCGTCGGCGGTGACGAAAACGGGTGCCACGTCATCAAGGGCGGCAATGTCGTCGCAGGTGTAAACGCTCGCTGCCGCTGGTGTTGGTGCGACGGACGCTGACGGTTCTATCGGGGGCCCCGCAGTGCATCCGCTGAGGACCACGATGGCGAGCAAAACAGCCGGCGTGAGGGCGATGCGGCCAGTCCGGGTCGTGCGCATACGGCGAATCCTTTGAACGAAACGGACAGAAGGTGCATCTAGGGTCTCTAGCCGACGACGCTGAAGATGCCTAGTCGCCTGGCCAACGCGCGTAGTCGATCCGCATCAGTTCCTATCCGCAGTTGCATCGGCGTAGAAACGACGGACCGGACCCTCTGATCGTTCTCTTCTGTCCGGGCGGACCGAAAAAAACAACACGGCTCCTCTTGCGAGAGTAGTGGGCAGTGTAGGCAAGCTCCGCCATCTATCTGGTCCCTACTCCTCGCGTTCTGCCCCCAATTCGGGCAGCCTAGATTCTCCAGGGCCTGCCATGACCGGCAACCGTCCATGCCCGTTGGGATCGGATCACAATCCTGCGAAGCGCACCCACTCCAAGCGAAAGTTCGAGAGCCCGGCTGCACTGGCTATTTGGTTGGAATCCCGCAGCTCGGGGTTTGACCCTCGGACCCAAAGCAACTTTCTCAACGCCTGTTGGGCTTGCCTGTTTCGAAACCCTACCGACGCGTAAAGTCTCGTGGGTATTGCTCCCGCGGACGCCGCAGTAGCAGCGTCCGCCGCTGTTCGTATGGGATACGAGACACCGAGGCTATGAGACACCGATGTTGGGCTCAGAGGAGGAGCCGGCACCCGCAGGCGGCTACCCGTACGCAACAACCCGGCACCTATACGCCGAACAACAACCCGGCGCATATGAACAGGCCGACGACCAGCAGGAGCCCGATCGTAGCTGCGCCCATGTCAACCGCCTGGCGCGCTGGTGAAATCGAATGAGGCGCTGTCGCCGTCGAGTGAAGTGACGGTGACTGTGTACGTGTTGCCTTCCTTGCAGTACACGACGAAGGCATCCGTAGCGGTGGCGCCCGGCTCGATGATCGAGGGGAACTCGCCGATCGCATAACCTCGGTGCTCCGTCGTC
Source organism: Cryobacterium sp. TMB1-7 (assembly GCF_004402435.1). NCBI lineage: Bacteria > Bacillati > Actinomycetota > Actinomycetes > Micrococcales > Microbacteriaceae > Cryobacterium > Cryobacterium sp. TMB1-7. Next base: position 50,712 of record NZ_SOFZ01000021.1, on the reverse strand, counting down.
ACTGATCCGGCGCGACCGCCGAAGGGAAGATCCCACTCGGTCGAGCTTGAGCCGTCGAAGACTGCAAGGTCGCTTTCGTTGAACTTGATCGGCGTGGGGCTGAGGTTCTCGATTTTCACTCCGACTCCGCAGTAGCCGTCGAAGGAGTAGCTGATCTGATCAGCTGAGATCCGCAGGTTCGCTGTCTCGACCTCGTCGGGAGACGACGTCCTCAGCTCGAGGAGGCTGCACCCCGCCAGCAGCCCCGCTGAAACGAGCCCGCCTATCAAGCCAAGAGTTGTTCGGGTGGCTAGCGAAAATCTTCGCGACATGGCCCGAGCATCTGCGACCTCTCGGAGCCGTTGGTCACGCACATCGATCATGCGTTTGCCGTCCCATGTCCTAAGGTGTCAATCGTCGCGCATACGAGCACCTGCCACTCCGCACTCGACAGTCGCCGAAACGAGGAAATCAATGCCTCAGGGCGAAGAAACCGACGCGTGGGTTCAGCGAATCGGCTCGGAAGCAGCGAGAGTGCGCCGTAAGGCCGACCCGATCGTGTTTGGGGCGGTGGCAGCGGGCATCGGAACCATCATGTTGGCTACATTCGTAGGCCGTATGGTGTCTGCGCCGGAGCAGTACGGCGCTGCGCTACCCGTCGTCGGTTTCGTGGGAGTGCTCCCGCTCGTGATGAGTGCAATGGTCGTCGGAACAGTTTTGAAACGGCGTGCGGGAGCACTCGCAGCACAGCACATTGGCTTGAGCCGGTACTCCACTTACAAAACCGTTCCCACGATGTACCTGGTTCGCCGGACCGATTCGATGACTTCATGGTTATCGCAGGCGTCCCACAGGCCGGCAGCTACGTCGCCCACCCGTCACCTGTGGCCTTCGAAACTGCGAGACGACACAGTGACCGGATACTGACACCGCCGACGACGCTCCCGCGAGAGCCGGACGGATCCGGCCGCGATATCACTGCAGCGGGGACCTCTCGATCGGGGTTGTCTCGATCAGTTCGTCTTGGTGGTGCGCTCGTGTTGTGCGGCGTCGTTCTTGCCTTGGCTGGAGCGGTTGTAGTTCTCATTGGCACTTTCCAGGGGCACCCGCAAGGCGGCTTGGTACTGGCACTGGTCGGGAGCTGCATCCTGTGCTTCGTCGTTGGCACACCCCTGATGTATGTCCGTCGGACCGGCTAGCGCCCACTCTGAAGGCCCACTTGCCACCGGAGCTGGAATAGCCCACATCTGTCTCGAAACCCTACCGATGCGAGACACGTCCGGATGCGAGACAAGCCACCTCTTGCTCGTCGCCCCGACCGAGTCTCATATCGCATCGGTTTCGAGGCGCTCAGGTTACGAGACATTTCCCAGACGGGATTCGGTCCGATTCCAGTTCTGAGCACCGATGCTTGGAGAGCTTTCCCTTTGGAGGAACATCTGAGGATAGAGGGGCCCTTTGGGTCGCGACGGCCCTCTCCGGCCGGTCGATGGAGCCCGGTCATTCCACCAGCCGGTAACCCTGCACTGCCTGACTTCCGTGGAAGACGTTCGTCATGATGACCCGGGAGAACCAACCGATGTCGAACTCATACTCGGCGCCGACTTCAAAGGAGGACGCCAGCTTTTGCCGGCCGTCGAAGGTCACTCCCCTTGAGATATCCAGGCGGCCGCAGTTCGAGGTCTCGATGAGAACCGCGGGCGTTGACGCCGACCCTCTCGATCCGCCCGACGCCGTGTCTGGCTCCGCCGAGACCACCACGCAGCGCACGGTTTCGACAGTCATCGCGTCCAACTGCCCACCGAATACCACACCCCCAAAAACCACGAGCATGAGGAGGAAACCTACGAAGGACAACCAGAAGGTTCTTGGCTTGGTCGCCTTCGGCGTCGCAGAGTTACCCATTGTCGGCATTTCTTTGTTCACCTTTTCCATTGCCACCCACCTGTATGGAGGCCCGATGACGGTCCGGACGCCCCGGCCACGGATCCCTCAATCGCACCGCTCTTGAAGTCCGCAAGCGTCGGTCCGCCCGGCTTCAATGCCATGTTCTCGACCGCAACTATGCCCCCGCCGATCCGCTAGAAAGGGAACCGTTCGCTAAACCTATTGCATGCGGGACCCCAGGCCACAGGGACAGCCGTTCAGCAACTTCTACTGTCTCGAAACCCTAGGGATTCGAGACGTCTCCTCGCCGTGATCTGGACTTCCTCCGAAATCACCTGAATCTCACTACGGGTCGAGTCTTACAACTACGTTGCATAACCCTCGACGTGAATTACAGTGCGCATCGTTAGTTATGAGACAACTAAGGAGTGCTGTGATCAAGCTGATTGGCTATGCCCGGATATCGACTCGGCAGCAAGATACTGACGTGCAGCGGGCCGAGCTCTTGGCGGCGGGTGTGCGGCGTGACGACCTATATATCGATCAGGGGAGTTCCGGAGCGCGGGCAGCTCGTCCTCAGTTTTATGCCGCACTCGCAGCGCTTGAACCTGGCGACACATTCGTGATCGCGACGCTGGATCGGCTGGGGCAGTCGACGCAGAACGTTCTTGCCGTCTCCAAAAGGCTTAGCGACCGAGGCGTTGAGCTTCGCGTCCTCGATCTGGGCGGCGAAGACGTCGACACAGGGACACCGATGGGATCCATGTTGTTCACAATCATGGCTGCTCTCGGGCAGATGGAACACGAAATCAAGCGTGAGCGTGTGCTCGACTCGATCGATAGACGCCGCAAGGCCGGCAAGAACCTTGGTGGCCGACCGCGAAGAATCACGAACCGACAAATCCGCAACGCCAACCGACTCATCGAAGCCGGAGAACCAACGGCACAGGTCGCACGCGACTTCGGGATGTCCCGCGCCACGTTCTACCGCCGGGCCCGCACCCTGGGACTGTTGCCAGATCAGTCCGGTGACGAGACCCCGGAAAGTGACGGTGCGAGTTGACGAGTACAGAACTCCCACAAGCTGGTCTGCGGTGTGTTCGAACTAGATGGCAGAAGTCCGAAGTTGCGTGTCACGTGACAAATGTTGTCGCGTGACAGTCCAGTCCGGACAAATTGCCAAGGTCGGACACGCGTAATTACGCGGAAGTAGCTCCGTGCAAGGTCGATGGTTTTGCCACCGTACATCGGACACGCGATCCTGCTCACCCCACAGTGAGCAGAAGCGCGCCGCCCCGCACGCCAGCTCGGGCGGTGGCGCGACTGAAAGAGCGACCGAGCACAGGCTGAGCTCACATCAGCTCGACGAGCCTCGCCAGCGCCGGACGGGTGTGGATCGCAAGACGTTCGCGAGCGTCGTCCAACGCAGCGGAATGCGGGTATCCCGGCGGCACTCGCGCCGGGTTGAGCGCAACCCCGTCCGACCACGCCTTGATGTCGGGCTGGGCAGTGAAGTTGATCGCGGCCCGGGTGCCGAGAACGGTCGCTTTCGCCCACTGGGACATCGAATTGCCGTAGTTCGAAGGCGGGCAAAGCCGGTTCTTTTCGGCATCGTCGGCGCGGGTGGCCTCGACGTACCCGATCAGGGCGGCGCCGAAGCACGGGAAGCCCGTCCGGATCGGCTGAAGCGTGATGTCCTCCTGCCGCCACACTGGGACGAGGGGTGGGTATTTCAGGCCGTCCGCCGCGGCGTGCACGACGAGGGCATCATCCGCAACCTGCATGGCGCCGTCGGCGAAGGTGAGCTTGCCGCGATCCACAGACGCGATGTGCCCGCGGCGGACGACGTTTGAAATGGAGCGAAGCTGGTCGAGCTCCCACGACGCGAGAGTCGGTGTTTTGGCCATCGTCGGCATGACCGAGCGGTCGATACGCAGAAGGATCCCGGCGTCCTCGAGCTGCAGGAACAAGCTGCTGAGCGAGGCCGCGCCCTCGGAGATCTGCATGACGTCGGCGGCCATTCTGAGGAAAATTGCGGGCTCAGGTTGGATGAGCGCGCGGTTGAACATCCACGGGTCGCGAGGCCGGACCCAGCAGATCGCGTCGGGGTCCACGCCGCGCGCAAGCAACCAGATGCAGGCGTCGCTCGCGGTCTTGCCGGCGCCCACGACGACGTACCGGCTCGGCGCCTCCTCCAGCCGCGCGAGGTCGTTGATGGGCAGGACGCGAGCCGCGTCGGCGACATCGAACGGCGGTGCCGTCTCGGCCGGGATGCTGGGAGCGAGGTAGTGGGCGTTCACGATCCGGCACGACTCGGGCACCTCGAACTGAACCCCTGCGATATGCGAGACGACGGTGTGGTCGCCGTCGAAGTGACTGTTGGGCAGAAAGTCGACCTTGCCCGTCTCCAGCATCCGGTCGAGCATCTGCCCGTAGTACGCGGTGATCTCCGCCTGGTTCGCCCGCTCCTGAAGCCCGGTCTCCGGTCCGCTCACCTGGAGCTTGCCGCCACCCAGCATGCTCGAGGCGACGCCGTAGAACGCCGAGGCCTGATGCAGCCTGATGAACGGGTACGCCTCCAGCCAGTGCCCGCCGACCCCGTGACGGCGGTCGACCATCGCGACGCGCACGTCGGCGTGGTCGATTAGCGTGTCGGTAAATGCCATCCCCATGGCACCCGCGCCCACCACAAGGTAGTCGGCTTCAAGGGTTCGAGCCATGTGTTAATGGTGACACTCGCTGGGGGCCGCGTCAACGGCACAGGAATCGACGCAACGAGGAGCAATCCGCTCCTACCCGACGGGGAATGGAACGGAGTCATCGCAACAGTTTCATGGACTGCCGCGGGATGAACTCCCGGAATTCGCATGCCGATTGTCCGAACTGGGTGGCAGAAGTCCGAACTGGCATGTCACGTGACAAATGTGCCCCCAGGCAGATTCGAACTGCCGCCCCTGCCTCCGGAGGGCAGTGCTCTATCCCCTGAGCTATGGGGGCCCAGGAACCTCTAGGTTAGCATCCCTGGGCGGACGTCTTTGCGCCGATTGGTGCGCCGGTTGCTGGGCGGGTGACGAACAGGCGCAGCTGGACAGAGCGGTTAGAACGGGGGAGGCTCTTCGCCGCTGCGTCGAGACGCGGAGGCCGACCGCTTGGACGCGGCCGGCAGCTTTGGTTCCGGTGGCGTCGGTGGCGAGACCGCCGAGTTACTGAGGCCGAGTGGCTGGCTGTCGTAGGTCGTGGGGTCGTAAGTGGTGGGGTCGTAGGTGGTGGGGTCGGTGTTGGTGGGCGCTGAGGTGTAGGTCTTGCCGGCGGGGGTGGTCCAGGTGAGGGCGCCGCCGGGGCCTTGGCGGGTGGTGAAGCTGGATTGGTGTTTGAGGCGGTGGCAGGCCTTGCAGAGGTGTACGAGGTTGTCGACGTCGGTGGGGCCGCCGGTGCACCAGGGCCGGGTGTGGTCGATGTCGCTGAGCGTGGCTCGCCGGTTGCAGCCGATGCCCTGACAGGTTTGGTCGCGGGCGTCGAGGTAGCGGCGCATGTCGGCGGGCGGGTTGTAGGTGTCGCGGCCCATGCTCAGTCGACAGCCGGTTTCGGGGTGGGTGAGGATGCGGGACCAGCTGGTCGCCGTGCCCGCGATCCGGCGGGCGGTCTCGGGGTCGATGGGGCCGTAGCCGTCGAGGATGGCGGGTTCGTCGCTTCGGCCCAGCAGGGTCAGCGCCGGCACCGTGATGCTGACCGTGCCGCGGATGCCGTGGCCGAGGCCACTGGGCCCGACACCGTCCAGGAGCAGGTCGCGGTACGCGTCCGCGCGGCGCTGGTCCTTGCTGCGGCAGGGGACAGGGGAGTCGGAGCCGGGCGCCGGGGCGGCGTCAGCGTCGGTGTCGAGGTCTGTGGCGATGTGGCTGAGCCGGTCGTAGATCGCTTGAGCGTCTTCGGCTTTGAGGTAGGCGTTCAGCCAGGCCATCCCGTCGGCGTCGGGGCTGAGCACCACCCGGCGCTTGACGAAGCCGGCGTCGGCGCGGTCCGGCAACGGCACCGGGTGCATCCGTTCCAGGATCCGGCCGGCGACCCGGACGAACTGGGTCGAGGTCAGCTTCTCCGCCGCCGGGAGCACCTTCTCCTCAAACGCGGGCAGGATTTCTTCCGGGACCCCGTCGGTGAGGGTGAGCATCTTCACCGCGTGGCCCCAGGTGATGCTGCCGCGGCTCAGGGCCTGGTGGAAGCCGGGCAGTTGGCCGGTGAGGCGGGCGGCGTCGAAGATCATCATGCCCGCCGTGGTGGCCGTCAGCCGTAGCGCTCCGGCGGCCTCGGCGGCCATGCTGCGGCGGGCGAGCTCCTCGTCGTCCCAGGCCGGGCCGTGCGCGCCGGTGTCGGGGTCGTTCCGGCCGGACTCGGCAGGGTCACCACACAGACCCGCGAGGATGCGCGGTTCGTGGCCCAGCCGGTCCAGCTCGGTCAGCAGCCGGGTGCGTTCGGCGTAGCCGGCCGCGATGACTTTCTCGTTCTCGATCAGCGGGTCGATGACCGCGCTGATCGCCGCCGCGACAGGATCCACCGCGGGGTCCGCAGGGTCATCGGGGGTGTGATCGGGTGTGGCAGCTGAGGTGGCCATAGGCACAGTGAAGCACCCACCACCGACACTCCCAGGCCCAGAAACCAAACTGTGGAAAGGTCCAGAAAAACCGGCCTGTGGAGGAGGAGCGATCCTCCCGAAGAGCCCTACAGGTTGCCGATAACCGTGCTCATGACGCGCTCGGCATCGCCGGGCTCGATCATGGCGGGGGAGGAGACCGCCACCCAGTACCCACCGGTGAAGACCTGAGCGGTGCCGGTATCGGCACTGAAGTAGCCCTCTACGTCGGGAGCGCTGCCGTAGGTCGGCACGACTTCGCCGCCGGCCAGGGCCGCATCCTTCAAGGTATTGGCGAGCGCCTCGTTCGGCATCGTCACTGACACGTCGATGACCTCGCCGCTGGAATTGTTGATCCAGCCGCAGGCGATGCCGTTATAAGTGGTCGCGGTCACGGCCGTGTCACTCGACGCTGAATAGCCCGGGTCGACACTCACATTGGGGTTGATCTCGTAGACGTCGTCCGCCGTGAGGACCTGGTCGCAGCTCTTGTCCACGGCGGTGCCTTCGGCTGCCGGCGCAGGGGTGGCCGACGCCGTGGCCGACACCGTGGGTTCCGCCGTGGCGGTGGGCTCCGACGTGGCAGTGCTGGTCGGCTTTGCCGTGGCTGACGCGGTGGGCTCCGTGTCGCCTGCCGGTGCGCATCCGGCCAGGGCGATCAGAGCGAGCGAAGCGCCGGTGAGGGCGAGTGCGGCGCGCAGTCGGCGGCCGGTGGCGAAGGAGGACGAGCTGGAGTGGGTCACTCGTTGACCTTACCAACCGGGACGGCGGGTAAGCTTGTTCGCCGTGACCCCTGCCGAACTCTCCCAGTCCCTGCTCGACCTCGTCAACTCCCTGGTCGAGCGCCGACGAGGCGAAGGGGCGGAGATCGCAGATCTCGGTCTGGTCGCAGCCGACATGTCGCTGGAGCGCCCGCGCAACCGCGACCACGGTGACTGGGCCTCGAGCGTCTCGATGAAGATCGCCAAGCCGCTGGGCACCAACCCGCGCGCCGTGGCCGCCGAACTCGCCGCCGGCCTCGAAGCCATGCCAGAGGTCGCCTCCGTGGAGATCGCCGGCCCCGGCTTCATCAACATCCGCCTCGAGGCATCCGCCGCCGGCGCACTCGCGCAGACCATCGTCAACGCCGGCTCGGTCTACGGCACCGGCCACCTCTACGACGGCATCAAGATCAACCTCGAGTTCGTCTCGGCCAACCCCACCGGCCCCATCCACATGGGTGGCGTGCGCTGGGCAGCCGTCGGCGACAGCCTCGCCCGCGTGCTGATCGCCGAGGGCGCGGATGTGACGCGCGAGTATTACTTCAACGACCACGGCTCGCAGATCGACAGGTTCGCCCGCAGCGTGCTGGCCGCCTACCTGGGTGAGCCCACCCCAGAAGACGGCTACGGCGGAGCGTATATCGGTGACATCGCCGACAAGGTCGTCGAGATCTACGAGGGTGACATCGCCGTCCTGCCCCGCGACGAACAGCAGGAAATCTTCCGCTCCATCGGCGTGGACCTTATGTTCACCGAGATCAAGGAGAAGCTGCACGGCTTCGGGGTGGACTTCGACGTGTTCTTCCACGAAGACTCCCTGCACGAATCCGGCGCCGTCAACCGCGCCATCGAGCGCCTGAGCGAACTCGGCCACATCTTCGAGGAAGATGGCGCCATCTGGCTGCGCACCACCACCTTCGGCGACGACCGCGACCGAGTCATCATCCGCTCGAACGGCGAACCGGCGTACATCTCCGGCGACCTGGGCTATTACCTCGACAAGCGCGAGCGCGGCTTCGACCAGAACCTGATCATGCTCGGCGCCGACCACCACGGCTACATCGGCCGCATGATGGCCATGGTCGAGGCGTTCGGCGACGTGCCCGGCGTGAACCTGCAGATCCTCATCGGCCAGATGGTCAACCTGCTCAAGGGCGGCGAGCCCGTGCGGATGTCCAAGCGCAACGGCACCATCGTCACCCTCGACGACCTCGTCGACGCGGTTGGCGTGGACGCCGGCCGTTACTCGCTGGTGCGCTCCTCGAGCGACTCCCAGCTGGACATCGACCTGGACCTGCTCGGCAAGCGCACCAACGAGAACCCGGTCTTCTACGTGCAGTACGCGCACGCCCGCACCTGCTCCGTCGGCCGCAATGCCGCCGACTCCGGCGTGGACCGCAGTGCGTTCGCCCCTGAACTGCTCACCCACGACAGCGAGTCCGCGCTTCTCGGTGTGCTGCAGGAGTACCCGCGCGTGGTGGCCCAGGCCGCCGAACTGCGCGAGCCGCACCGCGTGGCCCGCTATATCGAAGAGGTCGCCGGCTACTACCACCGCTGGTACGACAACTGCCGGGTCATCCCGCTCGGCGACGAGCCGGTCACCGACCTGCACCGCACCCGGCTGTGGCTGAACGACGCCACCGGCCAGGTCATCCGCAACGGCCTGGGTCTGCTCGGCGTCTCCGCGCCGGAGCGCATGTAGGCCGGAGCACTCCTTCGTGACGAGCTCGACACTGCCCAAACGCCGCCGGCCCGCTCGCCGGCTGCTGGTGACGTTGGTGGTGTTGCTCGCGCTGGTGGGCATCTTCTTCGCCGCCGACGCGGGCCTCCGCGGCTACGCGCAAGACCGCATCGCCAGCGAGATCGATGCCGGCCTGCCCGCCGGTGTCACCGGCGACGTCGAGGCGGCGATCGGTGGCACCTCGGTGATCGCGCAGTACCTCACCGGCAGTTTCGAACGTGTGGAGCTCACCGCGCCGACCCTGACCGTCAACGACGTGCCGGCATCCGTCTCGATCGTCGCCACCGGCGTGCCCACCGACACGACCCAGCCCATCGACCATGTCAACGGCACCATCGACCTCGACCAGGCCGCCCTCAACACCTTGCTGCAGTCCGCACTGGCCGAAGCGGATGCCGCCCCTGCCGCGCGCAACGCGGAACTCGAGCTCGGCACCGACCAGGTCACCTACACCGGCGAGCTGAGCGTGTTCGGCCTGGCCGTCGGCTACCAGGCCACCGCGACCCCCAGCGTCACCGACGACTCACTCGTGCTCACCCCGACCGACGCGCGGGTGACCTCCGGTGCCGGTGGCCTGGACGTGAGCGGACTGCTGGACCTGGTGCTCGGCAACGAGCCGATCAGCGTGTGCCTGGCCGGTTACCTGCCGCAGGGCGTCACACTCAGCGATGTGCAGACCACAGCGGAGCGCGCACGCATTACGCTGGAGTCGAGCACATTGACGCTCACCGAACAGTCGCTCACCACCCTGGGCAGCTGTTCCACCGCTTGATTCGGCGCGCGCAACTCGCAGTCGCTAGAATTCCGGTAGATTCCCGCGCCTCTTTCGGCGCGTCTCTTCGCTGGCTTCAGGGACCAATCCGGGTTCGCTCGCCACTTCGTGAGACACCCACTTGACTCCTGTGAGGTTTTCACCCGTGGCCCATAATCCACTCGCCCCCGAGTGGCTCAGCTCTCCAGCTGATGCCAACACGCTCGCCGACGGCCTCTGGCCCTCCTCCGCGCACCGCTCCGACGCCGGCGCGATCACGATCGGCGGCGTCAGCGCCCCCGAGCTGGCGGCCGAATTCGGCACCCCGCTGTACGTGATCGACGAGACGGATGCCCGCACCCGCGCCGCGGAGCTGCGCGCCGCGTTCGACACCGAGTTCGCCCGCATCGGCACCACCGTCAAGGTGTACTACGCCGCCAAGGCATTTCTGTCTACCGAGGTCGCCCGCTGGATGGTGGACGCCGGCCTGAACATCGACGTCTGCAGCGGCGGCGAACTCGCCGTTGCCCTGGCCGCCGGTGTTGAACCCGGCCGGCTCGGCTTCCACGGCAACAACAAGTCGCACGCCGAGATCGACGACGCCACCCGCCTGGGTGTGGGCACGATCATCATCGACAGCCCGGTCGAGATAAACAGGGTCGCCGCGGCGGCCGCCCGGCACGGGGTCGTGCAGAACGTGCGCCTCCGCGTGAACAGCGGCGTGCACGCGCACACCCACGAATTCCTGGCCACCTCGCACGAAGACCAGAAGTTCGGTGTGGTCTTCGAGGACGCCCCGGCCCTGGTCGCGGCGATCCGCGCCGAACCGAGCCTGAACTTCCTCGGCCTGCACTGCCACATCGGCTCACAGATCTTCGGCGTCGAAGGCTTCGCCGAGTCGGCGTCGCGCCTGCTCAGCCTGCACGCCGAGCTGCTGACCGACGGCCCGGTACCCGAGCTCAACCTCGGCGGCGGCTTCGGCATCGCCTACACGAGCACCGACGATCCCAGCCCGATCGCCGACCTGGCCGCCGGCCTGGCCGACATCGTCGCCGCCGAATGCGCGCGCCGCGGCATCGCGGTGCCGGTGATCGCCATCGAACCTGGACGGGTCGTCATCGGACCGGCCGGCGTGACCCTCTACGAGGTGGGTACCACCAAGCCCGTGTGCATCGGCGAGAACACCCGGCTCTACGTGAGCATCGACGGCGGCATGAGCGACAACGCCCGCCCCGCGCTCTACGGCGCCGAGTTCTCGGTGCGGCTCGCCGACCGGGTGTCGGATGCCGAGCCCGCGCTGGTACGCATCGCCGGCAAGCACTGCGAAAGCGGCGACATCGTCGTGGACGCCGACTACCTGCCCGGGGATGTGGCGCCGGGAGATCTGGTGATGGTGCCCGCGACCGGAGCGTACTGCTGGTCGTTGGCGAGCAACTACAACTATCTGGGGCGGCCGGCCGTTGTGGCCGTCGTAGACGGAAAGGCCAGGGTCATCGTGCGCGGGGAGACGATTGACGACTTACTGGCGCGGGACGCAGGTCTAGCGAGGTCGACTCACAAGGTCGCGACAAGCTCGACCAACGGAACTGGGGCGACAAGCTCGACCAATCAAATGAAGGAAACTACCCGATGATCGAATACCGCAATCTGCGTGTCGCCCTGCTCGGCGGTGGTTCGGTCGGTGCCCAGGTGGCCCGCCTGCTGCTCGAGCACCGCGACGAGCTCGCCAACCGGGTGGGCGCGAGCCTCGAACTCGTCGGCATCCTGGTGCGCGATCTCGACGCCCCACGCACCGTCGACCTGCCCCGTGAGCTGTTCACCACCGACGCGGACTCGCTGATCCTCGGCGCCGACATCGTCATCGAGCTGATGGGCGGCATCGAGCCCGCCCGCAGCTACATCCTCACGGCGATCAACTCCGGCGCCGACGTCGTGACCGCCAATAAGGCGTTGCTCGCCCAGCACGGCGCCGAGCTGTTCGAAGCCGCCGACCAGGTGGGCGCCCAGCTCAACTATGAAGCCGCCGTCGCCGGCGCCATCCCTATCGTGCGGCCGCTGCGGGACAGCCTCGCCGGTGACACCGTCAACCGGATTCTCGGCATCGTGAATGGCACTACCAACTTCATCCTCGACCGGATGGATGTGGCCGGCGACAGCCTCGAAGAAGCCCTGGCCACCGCGACCGAACTCGGCTACGCCGAAGCCGACCCCACCGCCGACATCGAAGGTTACGACGCCGCGCAGAAGGCCGCCCTGCTGGCCAGCCTGGCGTTCCACACCAACGTGCCCCTCGAGAAGGTCTACCGGGAGGGCATCACCCAGGTCACCCCGCAGCAGATGGAGTCGGCACGGAAGGCCGGCTACGTCGTGAAGCTGCTCGCGATCTGCGAACGCCTCATCGACCCGGAGACCGGCGAACAGGGTGTCTCTGCCCGCGTCTACCCGGCCATGGTGCACCGCGGCCACCCGCTCGCTTCCGTGCACGGCGCGAACAACGCCGTCTTCGTCGAGGCCGAGGCCGCCGGCCCGCTGATGTTCTACGGCGCCGGGGCCGGGGGAGTGCAGACCGCTTCCGCCGTGCTCGGCGACCTCGTCTCCGTCGCCCGCCGCCACGTGATGGGCGGCCCTGGCTACGCGGCCTCCAGCCACGCCGACCTGCCGGTGCTCGACATCGGCAAGGTCACCACCCGATACGCCGTCACCCTCGAGGTGACGGATGAGCCCGGCGTGCTCGCCACGATCGCCGGAGTGTTCAGCAAAAACCACGTCTCGCTCGCGCAAGTCGAACAGTCGATGACGCTCGAGCAGCCCGGAACCGCCAGTCACGAGCCCGTGTCGGGCACAGCTACCCTAGTCATTGGAACGCACGAGGCCACGGAGGCTGCGCTTGCCGCGACCGTGAACGACCTTGCCGCGAACAGTGTCGTCACCAATGTCGCATCCGTTTTGAGAGTTGAAGGAGTCTGATGTCCAGCGAACGAGAGACCGGTCAGCACCAAATGGTCAAGACCCCGTCCCGTCAGTGGCGCGGTGTGCTGCGCGAGTATGCCGACAGGTTGAATGTCAGCGACGCCACCCCGATCATCACGCTCGGCGAAGGCGGCACCCCGCTGATCCCCGCCGCCGCGCTCTCCGCGCGCACCGGCGCCAAGGTCTGGGTCAAGTACGAGGGCATGAACCCCACAGGGTCGTTCAAGGACCGAGGCATGACGATGGCCATCTCCAAGGCCGTCGAAGACGGTGCCAAGGCCGTCATCTGCGCCTCCACCGGTAACACCTCAGCGTCGGCCGCCGCCTACGCCACCCACGCCGGCATCAAGGCCGTCGTGCTGGTGCCGGAGGGCAAGATCGCCATGGGCAAGCTCAGCCAGGCCATCGCGCACAACGCACAGCTGCTGCAGGTGCAGGGCAACTTCGACGACTGCCTCGACATCGCCCGCGACCTCGCCAAGAACTACCCCGTGCACCTGGTCAACTCGGTCAACCCCGACCGCATCGAGGGCCAGAAGACCGCCGCGTTCGAGGTCGTCGAGGTCCTCGAAGACGCCCCGGACATCCACATCGTCCCGGTCGGCAACGCCGGCAACTACACCGCCTACTTCCGCGGCTACAGCGAAGAACTCGCTCGCGGCGCCACCACCAAACTGCCCCGGATGTTCGGATTCCAGGCTGCGGGCAGCGCCCCGATCGTGCTGGGTCACCGCGTGGAGCACCCGGAGACCATCGCCAGCGCCATCCGCATCGGCAACCCGGCGTCGTGGGACCTCGCCCTGAACGCCCGCGAGGTCAGCGACGGCTACTTCGGCGCGATCAGCGACGAGAAGATCCTCGAGGCGTACCGCATCCTCTCCGCCGAGGTGGGCATCTTCGTGGAGCCGGCCTCCGCGATCAGCGTCGCCGGTCTGCTCGAACGTGCCGACGCCGGCCAGATCCCCCAGGGCGCCACCGTGGTGCTCACCGTCACCGGCCACGGCCTGAAGGACCCGCAGTGGGCACTTCGCACCGCGGACGGCAGCGACGTGAAGCCCACGATCGTTCCCGTCGACACCGTCGCCATCGCCGAGCTGCTGGGTCTGGGCCAGAAATGACCACGGCGCTCCCCGTCGTGGGACGCAATGCGCTGGCGGGCCGTTCGGTCGTCGTGAAGGTTCCGGCCACCACCGCGAACCTCGGCCCAGGCTTCGACACCCTCGGCCTGGCCCTGGCGCACTACGACCACCTGCAGGTCGAGGTGACCGACGAGTCCGGCGTGTTCGTCGAGGTGCACGGCGTCGGCGCCGGGGAGGTGCCCACCGACGAGACCAACCTCGTGGTGCGCGCCATCGCGCACACCTTCGCCGCCTACGGGATCCCGTTGCCGGGGCTCAAGTTGGTCGCCGAGAACGTGATCCCGCACGGGCGTGGCATGGGGTCATCCGGTGCCGCCATCGTTTCGGGCATCATGGCCGCCAAAGGCCTGCTCGAGGGCATCGTGGAGATCGACTCCGACGCGCTGCTCGTGCTGGCCACCGAGATGGAGGGGCACCCGGACAACGTGGCGCCCGCCCTGTTCGGCGGCCTGACCATCGCCTGGATGACGCCGGAGGGCCCCAAGCACAAGAAACTGATGGTGCACCGCGGCGTCTCGCCGATGGTCTTCGTGCCCGTGCACGCCATGTCCACCGCTCTGGCCCGCAGCCTGCAGCCGGAGTCGGTGCCGCACGAGGACGCCGTCTTCAACCTGTCGCGCTCGGCGCTGCTCATCGCCGCGCTCATTCAGAGCCCGGAGCTGCTGCTCGCCGCAACCGAGGACAAGCTGCACCAGAGCTACCGGGCCGCGGCGATGCCGGAGACCAACCGTCTGATCACCCTGTTGCGCGAGCACGGTTTCGCGGCCGTCGTCTCCGGCGCCGGCCCGTCGATCCTGGTCCTGGCCAGCGACCCCGGCCAGCGCCTGGTGGCCGCCGACCTGGTGGCCCGGACGAGCGAGACGCCCTGGGAGACGTTGATGCTGGCCGTCGACTTCAAGGGTGCCACGGTCATCCGCACCGACGCCTAGCTTCGGCCGAGACCAGAGCCCTTTCCCGCCTGACGGGAAGGGGCTCTTCTCGCGTGTCGACGCACGCGCGCTGCCGACCGAACCTGCTAGAGTGGTTGCGCACCCGATAGAAACCGCCACCGCGGATCTGTTCTCTGGTGTATTCCCTGTAACTCACTGCTATCGCGTTTTTGTGCGTGGCTGTGTGTGTTCACTCCAGTCCGCCACTGTGTGGGACTGGATCACCCGCAGCCCACCGGCGCTGCAACATCTTCTCTGGCCAATTCGTAAGAGCCAGGGGGAAGGATAAAACTTCGTGACCAACGTCAACCTCCACGCCAACGGCGTGGACATCTCACGCCTGACCACCCTTCGCGTCGCCGAGCTTCAGGCTCTGGCGGGCGAACTGGGTATCCAGGGCGCATCCAAACTTCGTAAAGGAGAGCTCGTGGACGCAATCACCGCGAACCAGTCCCACACGACCGAGTCGGCTGCAGCTACCGACGCCGCCGTCATCGACACCGCCGTCACTGACGTACCCGCGCAGGCTGCCCCGGTAGAGGCCGCCGCTGTCGTCACCGACGCCCCCGCCGAGACCGCGCCCAAGAAGCGGGTCTCCCGCCGGGTGAGCACCGCCACGTCGGCTCCCGCCGTCGCCCACGTCAACGCCGACGGAGATCTGGGCCTCGGCCTGATCGTCCCGGAGACCGCGAAGACCCGCAAGACCACGGCCCCCACCACCTACGCCGGTGCCACCGACAACATCGTCGCCGACGCACCCGTCGTGGAGAAGCCGGTCCGCCAGGCCCGCAAGCGCGCCAGCACCGCCACCATCACCGAGGCCGCCATCGCCGAGGCCGTCGCAACCGCGAACGCCGTCGAGGCCGCTGCTCCGGTCGTCGAGACCACCGCAGCCGTCGCCGCCCCGGCCGCAGAGCCCGCCACCGAGACGCAGGCCGGTTCCGGCCGCAACCGTCGCGGCAACGGTCGCAACGAGAACCGCAACGAATCGCGGAACGAAAACCGCAACGAATCGCGCAACGGCGGACGCAACGGCGGCAACAACCGCAACAACAACAACAGCGCCGCCACCGCCCGCAACGCCTTCGATGCGCGCAGCATGATCGACGCCCAGAACGCCGAAGACGGCTACGAGGCTCCTGAAGAACTCGAAGCCGCACCGGCCGCACCGGCCGCGACCGACTCGGCCGACTCCGCCGAGAGCACCGAGTCGCGCATCCAGCGTCCGGAGGGCGTCGTGCGTGCCGAACGCTCCGAGCGTGGCGGACGCCAGCGCAACCAGCGCGGTGCACGCGCCGAGCAGCCTGAGCAGGCCGAACCGACCGAGCAGGTTGAACCGGCTGAGCAGGTTGAACCGGCCGAGCAGTCCGACAGCAGCTCCACCGAGCAGTCCGACGAGCAGGCCGAGCAGCCCCGCCAGGGACGCAGCCGCAACCGCAGCCGCGGCGGCGACCGCAACCAGCAGGGCGACCGCAACCAGGGCGACCGTGGCCAGGCTGACCGTGCCCAGGGTGACCGTGCCCCGCAGACGTCGGATGACCGTGGTGCCGAGCGTGGCGACGACCGCCAGCAGAACCAGCGCCAGGCCGGCAACCGCGGCCAGGACCGCCAGCAGCAGGATCGCCAGCAGCAGGACCGCCAGGGCGACCGCCAGCAGAGCGATCGCGCCCAGCAGGAACGCCAGGGCCAGGACCGCAACCAGGGCCTGGACCGCAACTCCGGCCCGGAGGACGAGCTGAACGGTCGCAACAACCGCAGCCGTTTCCGTGACCGCAAGCGTCGCGGCGCCACCGCCAACGACGACTTCGAGCCCGAGCTGACCGACGATGACGTGCTCATCCCGGTCGCCGGCATCCTCGACGTGCTCGACAACTACGCCTTCGTGCGCACCTCCGGCTACCTGCCGGGTGCCAGCGACGTCTACGTCTCGCTCGGCCAGGTCAAGAAGTACAACCTGCGCAAGGGCGACGCCGTCGTCGGCTCGATCCGTCAGCCGCACGAGGGTGACCAGAACGGTCGCCAGAAGTACAACGCGATCGTCAAGGTCGACTCCATCAACGGCTTGACCGTCGAGGAAGCCGCCAGCCGCGTCGAGTTCCAGAAGCTCACCCCGCTCTACCCGCAGGAGCGACTGCGCCTCGAGACCGAGCCGGGCAAGCTGACCCAGCGCATCATCGACCTCGTCGCCCCGATCGGTAAGGGCCAGCGCGGCCTGATCGTCGCGCCGCCCAAGGCCGGCAAGACCATCGTCATGCAGCAGATCGCCAACGCCATCGCCACGAACAACCCCGAGGTCCACCTCATGGTCGTCCTGGTCGACGAGCGCCCCGAAGAGGTCACCGACATGCAGCGCACGGTGAAGGGTGAGGTCATCGCCTCCACCTTCGACCGTCCCGCCGAGGACCACACCACGGTCGCCGAACTGGCCATCGAGCGCGCCAAGCGTCTCGTCGAGCTGGGTCACGACGTCGTCGTGCTGCTCGACTCGATCACCCGTCTGGGCCGTGCCTACAACCTGACGGCCCCGCCGAGCGGCCGGATCCTCTCCGGCGGTGTCGACGCATCCGCGCTGTACCCGCCCAAGCGTTTCTTCGGCGCTGCCCGCAACATCGAGAACGGTGGCTCGCTCACCATCCTCGCCTCCGCACTGGTGGAGACCGGGTCCAAGATGGACGAGGTCATCTTCGAGGAGTTCAAGGGCACCGGCAACATGGAGCTGCGCCTGTCGCGCCACCTGGCCGACAAGCGGATCTTCCCGGCCGTCGACGTCAACGCATCCGGCACCCGCCGCGAAGAAATGCTGATGAGCGCCGATGAGGTCAAGATCACCTGGAAGCTGCGCCGTGCGCTGGCCGGACTCGAACAGCAGCAGGCTCTCGAGGTCATCCTGGGCCGGCTGAAGGAGACCTCGTCCAACGTCGAGTTCCTGATGCAGGTTCAGAAGTCGATGCCGACCCCGAACGGGTCAGACAAGGATCACTGATGTTCGAGTCTGTCCTGACTCTGCAGGCTGAGCACGACGAACTGCAGTCCCAGCTGGCGGACCCGGAATTGCACGCGAATCCGGCCCGTTCCAAAAAGGTCAACCGTCGTTACGCCGAGCTCAGCCGCATCATCGCGGCGTGGAACGAGTGGAAAGAGATTGGCGACAATCTCGAGGCCGCTCGGGAACTCGCCGACGAGGATGAATCGTTCGCCGACGAGATCCCCGGTCTCACCGACCAGCTGGAGGAGGCAGCCGAGAAGCTGCGTCGCCTGCTGATCCCGCGTGACCCGCTGGACGCCCGCGACGTGATCATGGAGATCAAGATGGGGGAGGGCGGTGCGGAATCCGCGCTGTTCGCCGCCGATCTCCTACGCATGTACCTGCACTACGCGGAGTCCAAGCGTTGGAAAACCGAGATCATCGAGCAGACCACCAGCGACCTCGGCGGAATCAAGGACATCCAGTTGGCCATCAAGGGCAATTCGGCTGACCCCGCCGAGGGTGTCTGGGCGCACCTGAAGTACGAGGGTGGCGTGCACCGCGTTCAGAGGGTGCCGGCCACCGAGTCGCAGGGACGCATCCACACCTCGGCGGCGGGCGTTCTCGTCTTCCCCGAGGTCGATGAGCCCGAAGAGGTCGAGCTGCACCCCAACGACCTCAAGATCGACGTCTATCGTTCCAGCGGCCCCGGCGGCCAATCGGTGAACACCACCGACTCCGCCGTACGGATCACCCACCTTCCCACCGGGATCGTGGTGGCCATGCAGAACGAGAAGAGCCAGCTGCAGAACAAGGAAGCGGGTATGCGGGTCCTCCGCGCCCGCGTCCTCGCCCGGCAGCAGGAAGAGATCGACGAGGCCGCCTCGCTGGTGCGCAAGGGCCAGATCCGCACCATGGACCGGTCAGAGCGCATCCGCACGTACAACTTCCCGGAGAACCGCATCGCGGATCACCGCACCGGGTACAAGGCATACAACCTGGACACCGTGATGAACGGCGCCCTGGATGCCGTTATCGACTCGTGCATCACCGCGGACGAGGCCACGCGCCTCGCCGAGATCGGCGATCACGACTAACACCTGCTGCACCAGAAAGGGCGCCCCTGCTTCGGCCGGGGCGCCCTTTTTTGGTGGCCCGCCGCCCTAAGAAAGCGGTGCGGTCGGGGAGCGCTAGGATCTCAATCATGCCTGGGCCGACCTTTGTCACTACCGACCCGGGTTCAGCCGCTGCCGCCGCCATGTTGTGGGCCTACTATGAGGACATCGTCGGCCGTTATTGGGGGCGGCTCGCGCTGCCCGCTGAGGTCGAGTCCGCGATGGCGGATGAGCCGAGCCACGACCTGCAGGGCGGCACCGGTCTGCTCGTGCTCGGGATGCTGGACCGCGTCCCGGTCGCGTGCGGCGGTGTGCGGTTCGTCGGCGCCGGCATCGGCGAGCTGACTCGCGTCTACGTGGCCGCACAGGCGCGGGGGACCGGCACCGGGGCCGCGCTCCTCGATCATCTGAGCGAGCTGGCGGTGGATGCCGGCCTCACCCAACTTCGGCTCACGGTGCGCACAGACCTCATCGAGGCCCGGCGCCTGTATGCCAGAGCCGGCTACGCGGAGGTCGTTCCGTTCAACACCGAACCCTACGCCGAACACTGGTTCGCGAAGGACCTGCGCTGACCGCTGCCTACTTGAGCAGGTCGGCGTGGTGGATGGCCGCGACGTCCGGGTGCGCGCGCATCCGGCTCTTCAACGAGTTCTCGCCGTAGGTGGGGAAGATCGGGTTCTCCGGGTCCACGGTGATGCCGGGGGCGTGCAGTTCCTCCGGCAGGGTGAGCACCGGGATGGTGGCATCCAGCGCCGGGCTGTAGAAGAACGGGATCGAGATGCGGTCGTCGCCGATCAGCGGCGAGATCACCCTGTGCACCGTCGCCTTGAGGTAACCGTCGGTTGCGACCTCGAGCAGCTCGCCGATGTTCACCACGAAGGCGCCGTCGAGCGGGGGAGCGTCGATCCACTCGCCGTCTTTCTCCACCTGCAGCCCGCCCTTGCCCGGCTCGACGAACAGCAGCGTCAGCACGCCGGAGTCCTTGTGGGCGCCGACGCCCTGCCGCGGGGTGGGGTCTGACTTGCCGGGGTAACGCACGATCTTGATCAGCGTGGACGGCTTCACCGCGAACGCCTCGTCGAAGACGTGCTCGTCGGCTCCGAGGGAGAGGGCCCAGGCCTGCATCAGGCGCAGCGCCACGGCGTTGAGCTCCTCACGCCAGGAGGTCATGACCTCTTCCAGCGCGGGCAGGTTCACCGGCCACTGGTTGGGGCCCTCCAGGCGGAGATAGTCGGCGCTGTCCGGGGTGAGCTCCAGGGCGGGGCGCTCCGGTCCGATGTCGATCTGCTCGCGCCAGTCCACCTTGCCCTGGGTGAGTTCGCCGCCCACCCGGGTGTAGCCGCGGAAGTGGGGGCTCTGCAGGTTCTCAATGGCCATCTTGTCGTCCTCGGGCAGGTTGAAGAAAGCCCGTGAGGTGGTCATCACCCGCTCGATGAGATCGGCCGGCACACCATGCCCGGTGAGGTAGAAAAACCCGTACTCGTGGGTGACTTCGCGCAACTGGGCGCGGAAGGCCTCGGCTTCCTCCGCTCCGGCGTCGAGGCGGGACAAGTCAAGGATCGGGAGCGTCGGTGCGGCGGCTGAGGTTGTCATGACAACTATTCTGCCAACAACCAAACGAATTCAGGCCGGTGTTACACCGGATTGCCGAGGTCGAAGAATCTGCGGGTGAACGTCCGCGGTGACGCCCGTGTTCGCAGAAAACCTCGGCGAGCCGGGTTCAGTTGCCGAATTTGAGCAGGCCCCGCGCTGCCTTGATTTCCTCGGCGGAGCCGTGCTGCGCGCGCGCGGGGATTCCGAGCAGGATCGACCGGGCCGGGGCGTCCTTGGTGACGACGGCGTTGGCACCCACGGTGCTCCATTCGCCCAGCGTGATGGGGCCGAGGATCTTGGCGCCTGCGCCCACGGTGACCCCGTCGTGCAGATGGGGGTGCCGCCGGGCACCGACAACAACCCCGTGCCGGCTCTTCCCGCCCAGGGTGACCCCGTGGTACAGCATCACGTCGTCCCCGACCACGGCGGTCTCACCGATCACGACGCCCATGCCGTGGTCGATGAACAGTCGCCGGCCGATGGTCGCCCCGGGGTGGATCTCCACGCCGGTGAGGAACCTGGTGAACTGCGACAACAGCCGGGCCGGCAGGCGCAGGCCTGCCAGCCACAGCCGATGTGTGATCCGGTAGGCCCACACGGCGTGCACGCCGCTGTACGCGAGCACGACCTCCGCCTTGCTGTGCGCGGCAGGGTCGTGCCTCTGCGCCATCGCGATATCCTCGCGAACGCGTGCGAACACTCCCATGCCGGGCACCTGTCTGTAGTCGATCGAGCAGCGGATGGTGCCTAGTCGACGAGGTCTTCGTACAGGACTGTGCTGATGTACCGCTCGCCGAAACCGGGCACGATCACGACGATGGTCTTGCCGGCGTTCTCGGGCAGGTTGGCCTGCTCCAGAGCGGCCCACACTGCGGCGCCTCCCGAGATTCCGGCGAGGATGCCCTCTTCGGTGGCCAGGGCGCGGGCCGTGGCGACGGAGTCGGCGAGGGTCACATCGGTGACCTCGTCGTAGACGTGGGTGTCGAGGACGCTCGGCACGAAGTTGGCGCCGATGCCCTGGATCTTGTGCGGGCCGGGGGCGCCGCCGGTGAGGATAGGGGAGTCCTTGGGCTCTACACCGATCACGCGGACGGACGGCTTCCGCTCCTTGAGCAGCTGGCCGGCGCCGGTAATGGTGCCGCCGGTTCCGATTCCCGCCACGAGCAGGTCCACGGCGCCGTCGGTGTCGTCCCAGATCTCCACCCCGGTGGTGGCCTTGTGGATGGCCGGGTTCGCCGGGTTGTCGAACTGCCGGGCCCAAATGGCGTCGGGGGTGGCCGCGACGATTTCCTTGGCCTTCTCCACCGCGCCGCGCATGCCCTCTGAGCCGGGCGTGAGCACAAGCTCGGCGCCGTAGGCGCGCAGCAGGATCTTGCGCTCCTTGCTCATGGTCTCCGGCATCGCCAGGATGACCGAATAGCCGCGGGCGGCGCCGACCATGGCCAGGGCGATGCCGGTGTTGCCGCTGGTGCCCTCCACGATGGTGCCGCCGGGCTTGAGCTCACCGGAGGCTTCGGCGGCGTCGACGATGGCGATGCCGATGCGGTCCTTGACGCTGCTGGACGGGTTGTAGAACTCGAGCTTCGCGAGCACCGTCGCAGTGGAGGTGCCGGGCAAGCGGTTGAGCTTCACCAGCGGGGTGCCGCCGACAGTTTCGGTAATGTCTGAGTAAATCCGTGCGGACATCGGTAGACCTTTCCTGGGGCTCTCCTGGAGCCGACTGGTGCGGATGCTCCGCAGGTGGGTGGTGCCGTAACGAAAGCCGTGCTCTGGCGCGCCTCGTTCAGCCTAGAGCCCCGACGATACCCAGTGGGTGCCCCGGAGTTGCGTAAGATTCCAGTTTGTGACGCCTTCCCCTAGCAACTCCGGCTCCTTGTCCGATATTCCAACGACGATCGAGCGGATGCGGGCCTTCGCCACCTCGGCCCTGACCGGAGCGGGAATCGAAGGCGCCGAGATTGACGCCGACCTATTGATCGGTCACGTCCTCGGCCAGAGCCGCGGGCAGGTTCAGGCCGGCGCCATTATGGGCACCGTCCTCAGCGACACCGATGCGGCAGCCATCGTCGCCCTCGTTCAGCGGCGTGAGAAGCGCGAACCCCTGCAGCACATCACCGGTCGGGCGCCGTTCCGCGGTCTCGAACTCAACGTGGGACCAGGGGTCTTCGTGCCGCGCCCCGAAACAGAGGGGGTCGCCCAGCTGGCCATCGACGCCCTGCGTTCGATGGCCGACCCCGAGCCGATCGGGGTGGACCTGGGCACCGGCAGCGGCGCCATCGCCCTGGCCCTGGCCACCGAGGTGCCGCACGCCCGCGTCTATGCCTGCGAGAACTCGGCCGACGCGTTTCCGTGGACCAGCCGCAACTTCACCGAGGTGGCCGCCGAGAACGCCACCCTGGTCTTCGCCGACCTCGCGGGCGCCTTCACCGAGTTGAACGGCACCGTCTCCGTGGTGGTGTCCAACCCGCCCTACATCCCGGCCGACGCCATCCCCCGCGACCCCGAGGTGCGGCTGTTCGACCCGGCCCACGCCCTCTTCGGCGGGCCGGACGGCCTCGACATCGTGCGCCTGGTGTCCCAGACGGGCCTGCGCCTGCTGCGCGCCGGGGGAGTGCTCGTGATCGAGCACGGCGAACTGCAGGGCGCCGAGATCCGTGCCCTCCTCGACGCCGACGGCTGGCGGGCCACCGCTACCCACCGCGACCTCACCACCCGAGACCGCAGCACCACGGCCCTGCGCCCGTGAGCGTGCACACGACGGGCGAACTCGCGCTCCTCGGTAAGGAGCAACTCGCGGGCTGGCTACTCTCGAGCACCGCCGACTACGTCAACGACCTGGAGGCAGGCGGGCTCAGCCGGGCTGCGGCCGAGAACAAGGCCAACGAATCCTCCCGGCGCGAATTCCCGGGTGGAGTGCCCGCCGCCGGTCAGCACGTCTACGCCATCACGGTGGCGGGCGAGCAGGTTGGCGTGATCTGGCTTTCTGCAGGGCCGGCGGATGACCCCACCAACTGGTGGATCCTGGACGTCGTGGTCTTCGAGCAGTTTCGGGGCCGTGGACACGGCCGCCTGGCGATGCAGCTGGCCGAGACCGAAGCCGCCAGGCACGGTGCGGCCAAGCTCACCCTGAACGTCTTCGCGCGCAATGCCACGGCCCGGGCCCTCTACGCATCCCTGGCGTACGCGCCCACGAAGATCGTGATGGAAAAACACCTCACCGACCCCGCGACCTGAGAGCAAAGCACCCAAAACCCGCCGAAACCGGGCCTTGACTCACAGTTCGCGGCGCCTAGAGCCCGCCCCGGCTCCGTCGACGGGCCCTCACAGGCTGGCTGCACTAGAATCGTGCCCGATGACACGTATCTATGACTGCTCGGTCGATGAGGAACGCTCGACGGGCATGAGACTGGCACGCTCGGCGATCGGCCGCGGTGCGCTCGTCGTCATCCCCACCGACACCGTCTACGGCCTCGCCGCGGACGCATTCAACCCCGAGGCCGTGCAAAAACTGCTCGACGCCAAGGGCCGGGGCCGCCAGTCGCCCCCGCCGGTGCTCATCCCGGGCATCCCCACCCTCGACGCCCTCGCCCAGGACGTGCCAGAGCCCGTGCGCGCCCTGGTCGCCGAGTTCTGGCCCGGCGGTCTCACCGTGGTGCTCACCGCGCAGTCCTCCCTGGTCTGGGACCTGGGCGAGACCCAAGGCACCGTCGCCCTGCGGATGCCCCGCAACCAGGTGGCCCTGGACCTGCTGGCCGAGACTGGCCCACTCGCCGTCTCGAGCGCCAACACCAGCGGCCTGCCCTCGGCCATCGACGTCATCGGCGCAGAAGAGATGCTCGGCATCAGTGTCGCCGTCTACCTCGACGGGGGAGTCGCGGGACTGGACTACGAGCCGATCGGCGACCGCGCCGGCGACACCTCCTCCACAATCGTGGATGCCACCGGCTTCGCCACCAACGGCGGCAAGTTGGTCATCGTGCGGAACGGTGTGATCTCCCGGGCCGCGATCGAGGCCGTCATCGGCGACGCTCTCGCCCCAGTGGACGTGTAATGACCCTTTTCTTCCTGTTGGCTGTGGTGTCGGCGGTCGTGACTTTCGTCATGTCGATCGTGGTGCTCAAGCTCACCCACAAGTACCGGCTGTACCCCAAGATCCGTGAACGTGATGTGCACACCCGGCCCACCCCGCGGCTGGGCGGCATCGCCATGTTCCTGGGCATCCTGGTCGCCTTCGGGGTGTCCTACCTGGTGGCTTCCCAGTTCGCGCCGCTTCGGTTGATCTTCGCCGACCCGCACCAGATCATGGCCATCCTCGGCGCGGCCCTGCTCATCGTGCTGCTCGGTGTCGCGGACGACATCTGGGATCTCGACTGGATGACCAAGCTGCTTGGCCAGTTCATCGCCGCCGGCCTGGTGGCCTGGCAGGGCGTGCAGGTCTTCTCCCTGCCGATCGGCGGACTCACCGTCGGATCGTCCTGGATGTCGATCGTGATCACGGTCATGGCCATCGTCATCGTGATGAACATGATCAACTTCATCGACGGGCTCGACGGGCTGGTCGCCGGGGTCGCGCTCATCGCCAACGGTGTGTTCTTCATCTACAGCTACCTGCTGGTGCGCGACACCTCGCCCACCAACTACTTCAACCTCGCTTCCCTGATCGCCGCGATCCTGGTCGGCGCCTGCGTGGGGTTCCTGCCGGTGAACTGGCGCCCCGCCAAGATGTTCATGGGCGACGCCGGCGCCCTCCTCGTCGGGCTGCTGATGGCCACCTCGGCCATCGCGATCACCGGCCAGGTCGACCCAACGGCCGTCAACCGGTCCCAGCTGTTCCCGGCCTTCATCCCGCTGATCCTGCCGGTGGCGATCCTCATCATCCCGCTGCTCGACTTCGGCCTGGCGGTGTTCAGGCGGGTTCGCGCCGGAAAGTCGCCGTTCAGTGCCGACCGCAAGCACCTGCACCACCGGCTCCTGGACATGGGGCACTCGCACTTGCACGCCGTGCTGATCTTCTACGCCTGGACCGCAGCCGCATCGGTGGGCTGCCTGCTCTACTACCTGCTCCCGGTGTTCTTCGGTCTGCCCACCTGGTGGGCCACCGTCTTCCTGGTGAGCGCCCTGGTTATCTGCACGGTTGTCACCCTCGCCCCGCTGAGCCGCCGCAAGGCCATCGAGGCCGCCAGCCAGCTCGCCCCGGCGACCGGCGCCATCGGCGTCCCCACCATTGCCCGGCTTGATCCCCTCGACGAAGCGTCTGACGCCAAGGAGCCCGTATGACCCCCGCACCCGATTCCCCCGACTCCGCAGGCGCGCCAGCCACACCGACCAGGACGACGCCGGTGGATGCCAAGAAGATCCTCACCGAGGTCCTCAAGTACACCGGACTGCTGGCCATCGCGATCGCCGTGATCGGCGGCGGCCTCGGCTACCTGTTCGCCGGAACGGAGGGCCTCATCAGCGCCCTCATCGGCACCGCGCTGGCTGTTCTGTTCGCGTCCATCACCGCCGCCAGCATCATCGGGGCGATGAGGTTCGACATCGCGGCGTTCTTCGGAATCGTCATGGGTGCCTGGCTGCTGAAGATCGTCGTCTTCATCGTCATCCTGGCCCTGCTGCGCGATGCCCCCTTCGTGCAGACGATGGTGCTCTTCCTCACGGTGATCGCCGGGGCCGTCGGCACCATGCTCATCGACGTGATCGTGGTCTTCAAATCACGCCTGGGCTACGCGAGCAATGTCATGCTTCCGAGCGCACCGGATGAGACCGCGCGCTGACCGCGCACCGGTCACGTCGATTAGTCCCCAAGAGCGATTGTTGGTAAAGTGAAAACACTCTCAGGTGGCAGTGTGCGCCCCCGAGCCGTAGACCGAATTCCCCCACTGTCGCCTATGTGCGTCCGCACAGAAACAGGAGATAGCGCTGTTGTCTAACGCTGCGTACTTGCTGATTCCCATGGCATCCGAGGAGGGCGAATTCCACGCTCCGGGGATTGGCGAATTCCTGGGCCTCCCCGCGCTGTTCTTCGCAGACACGCCCTTCGAGATCAACCGCATCATCCTGGTTCGACTGCTGGCCATCGCGCTCATGCTGTTCCTGTTCTGGTTCGCACTGCGCAAGCCCACCCGGGTCCCAGGTCGCAACCAGAGCATCGCGGAGCTCGCCCTCGGCTTCGTCCAGGTGCAGATCGCAGACCAGATCCTGGGCAAGGACATGGGCCGGCGTTACCTGCCCCTCCTGGCCGGGCTGTTCTTCGGCATCCTGGCGATGAACATCACCGGTGTGGTGCCGTTCATGAACATCTCGGGAACATCGATCATCGCGATGCCGCTGCTGCTCGGCCTCGTCGCCTACGTCGTGTTCATCTACGCCGGCATCAAGGCGTTGGGCCCGGGCAAGTTCTTCAAGAACTCGCTCTTCCCCGCCGGTGTGCCGTGGCCGATCTACATCCTGCTCGCGCCGATCGAGTTCATCAACATCTTCATCGTCCGGCCGCTCTCGCTGGCCCTGCGACTCCTACTCAATATGATGGTCGGGCACCTGCTGCTCGTGCTGTGCTTCAGTGCCACGAACTTCTTCTTCTTCACTGCCGGTGGATGGGTCGGACTCTTCGGCGTTGGAACACTCGCGTTCGGGTTCATCTTCACCTTTGTTGAATTCGCCGTCTACATCCTCCAGGCGTACATCTTCACCCTTCTGACCGCCGTGTACGTGCAACAAGCCGTGGCTGAAGAGCACTGACACAACTGAACTGGCTACGTCGACCGACGTCGTTTTTCGATTGAAAGGAAACACCTAGTGGAACCCACCATCCTCGCCGAGATCACCGGCAACATCGCGACCGTCGGTTACGGCCTTGCCGCGATCGGCCCCGGTATCGGCATCGGTATCGTCGCCGGAAAGACCGTTGAAGCCATGGCTCGCCAGCCCGAGCTCGCCGGCCGTCTCCAGGTCACCATGTTCCTCGGCATCGCGTTCACCGAGCTCCTCGCGTTCATCGGTGTTGCCGTATTCTTCATCTTCGTCTAGGGATTACCACAATGCCTGAGCTTGTTCTCGCAGCGGAAGCGGAAACCAACCCGTTTCTTCCTGCCATCTACGACATCACCTGGTCGCTTGTCGTCCTCCTGGTTGTCATGGTCTTCTTTGTACGCTTCGCGATCCCGCGTTTCCGTCAGATCCTTGACGACCGTGCGGAGGCCATCGAAGGGAACATCGCCAAGGCAGACGACGCCCAGCGCAAGGCCGAAGCTGCTCTCGAGCAGTACACCGCCCAGCTGGCCGTTGCCCGCGTCGAAGCCGGCCAGATCCGCGAGCAGGCACGCGCCGACGGTCAGCGCATTCTCGCCGAGCTGCGGGAACAGGCCACGTCAGAGGCCAACCGCATCACGGCAACTGCGAAGGCACAGATTGAGGCCGAGCGTCAGTCCGCTGTCCAGTCGCTGCGCAGTGAAGTCGGATCCCTCGCCATCGACCTCGCCTCCGGCGTGATCGGGGAGAGCCTGAACGACGATGCGCGTGCAAGCGCCATGGTCGAGCGGTTCCTCGCTGACATCGAAGCCACCGAGAACACGGCCCCTTCGGCCGGAAAGAACTAAGACACATGGGAAGCGCCACCAGAGAAGCCTTGGCCACGTCGCGGGCGGCACTCGCCGCCCACGCCGAGTGGGCTGATCTGGCGACGGGTGAGAACCTGTTCGACGCCGGCCGGGTCATCGGTGAGTCGTCTCAGCTTCTCGCCGCTCTCGGCGATTCGTCTGCGGAGGAGTCACACAAGATCGCGCTCGTTCGTGCGGTCTTCGGTGCCACCGTCACGCCCGCCGCTCTCGAATTGCTGCTGAGCGTGGCTGTCGGCCGCTGGTCGAGCCACCAGGATCTGCTGGCCGCGCTCGAAGAGCTGGCGTTGCGGGTGACGGCGGATTCGGCGGAGCCGAACGTGTCGATCCGATCCGAACTGTTCCAGTTCGGTGCGGCGGTGTCCTCGGATGCCGAACTCGAGTTGGCCCTGACCAGCAAGCTGGGTAAGTCCTCAGCCAAGGTCGGACTCATCCAGGCGCTCCTCGCCGACAAGGTGTCGCCCCAGACCCTCGTCATCGTTCGCCACCTGGTGCAGCAGCCTCGCGGCCGCCGTATCGGCGAGCTTCTCACGGATGCGGCCACCATCGTCGCCGATCAGGCCGACAGCATCCTTGCGACGGTCACCGTGGCGGCAGCGCTGCAGCAGGGGCAGTTGGACCGCCTCGCCGCGACGCTCTCGGCCCGGTACGGACGCAACGTCGCCCTCAACCAGGTCATCGACGCATCCGTCATCGGTGGCCTCAAGGTACAGATCGGCGATGACGTCATTGACGGCAGCGTCTCCACCCGTCTCAAGGACTTGAGACTGCAGCTTGCTGGCTAACCTTCGGGTTGCCAGAACACACATATCTCGAGACGGTAACGTGTCGAAAAGACAAAGCCTGTACTGCTGTACAGAAAAGGGAAGATGATGGCAGAACTAACGATCAGCCCCGATGAGATCCGTGACGCTCTCCAGGACTTCGTCAAGTCCTATGAGCCGAACAAGGCCGCAACGACCGAGGTCGGCTACGTCACCACCGCGGGCGATGGCATCGCCCACGTGCAGGGTCTCCCCGGCGTGATGGCCAACGAGCTCATCAAGTTCGCGGACGGCACCCTCGGCCTTGCGCTGAACCTCGACGAAGACGAGATCGGTGTTGTCGTCCTCGGCGAGTTCGCCGGCATCGTCGAAGGCATGGAGGTGTACCGCACCGGCGAGGTCCTCTCCGTTCCCGTCGGCGACGGTTACCTCGGCCGTGTCGTCGACCCGCTCGGCGCCCCGATCGACGGTCTCGGTGAGATCGCCACGGACGGTCGCCGCGCCCTCGAGCTGCAGGCTCCCGGCGTCATGCACCGCAAGAGCGTGCACGAGCCGATGCAGACCGGCATCAAGGCCATCGACGCGATGATCCCGATCGGCCGTGGCCAGCGCCAGCTGATCATCGGTGACCGCCAGACCGGCAAGACCGCCATCGCGGTGGACACCATCATCAACCAGAAGGCCAACTGGGAGTCCGGCGACTCCAACAAGCAGGTTCGCTGCATCTACGTCGCCATCGGCCAGAAGGGCTCCACCATCGCTTCGGTGAAGGGTGCGCTCGAGGATGCCGGAGCGATGGAGTACACGACCATCGTCGCGGCTCCCGCGTCCGACCCGGCCGGCTTCAAGTACCTCGCGCCGTACACCGGCTCGGCCATCGGCCAGCACTGGATGTACGCCGGCAAGCACGTTCTCATCATCTTCGACGACCTGTCCAAGCAGGCCGAGGCCTACCGTGCGGTGTCGCTGCTGCTGCGTCGCCCGCCGGGACGCGAAGCGTACCCCGGCGACGTGTTCTACCTGCACTCCCGTCTGCTCGAGCGTTGTGCCAAGCTCTCCGACGAGCTCGGTGCCGGATCGATGACCGGCCTGCCGATCATCGAGACCAAGGCCAACGACGTTGCCGCCTACATCCCGACCAACGTGATCTCGATCACCGACGGCCAGATCTTCCTGCAGTCCGACCTCTTCAACGCCAACCAGCGCCCCGCGGTCGACGTGGGAATCTCGGTTTCGCGTGTTGGTGGCGACGCCCAGGTCAAGTCGATCAAGAAGGTCTCCGGTACCCTCAAGCTCGAACTGGCCCAGTACCGTTCTCTCGAAGCGTTCTCGATGTTCGCATCTGACCTCGACCCGGCCAGCCGTCGCCAGCTTGCTCGTGGCGCCCGTCTCACCGAGCTGCTCAAGCAGCCGCAGTACTCGCCGTACCCCGTGGAAGACCAGGTCGTTTCGATCTGGGCCGGCACGAACGGCAAGCTGGACGAGGTTCCCCTCGAGGACATCCTGCGTTTCGAACGCGAACTGCTCGACTTCCTCGGTCGCACCACCAGCATCCTCACGACGCTCCGCGACACCAACGTGCTCAGCGACGACACCGTCGCCGAACTGACCACCGCGGTTGACACCTTCAAGCGCGAATTCCAGACCGGTGAGGGCAAGCCCCTGGCTTCCGTCGGCCGTGAAGAGTTCGTCGCAACCAAGGCAGAAGACGTCAACCAGGAAAAGATCGTCAAGCACAAGCGCTGACCGCGCATCCGGTTCGAGCCGCCGCAGGCGGCTCGGACCGGGTACTTGACACTCATCGACACGATATCTAAGCAAGCACAGGAGACACATGGGAGCGCAACTTCGGGTCTACCGGCAGAAGATCAAGTCTGCCCAGACGACCAAGAAGATCACTCGGGCCATGGAGTTGATCTCCGCTTCGCGCATCCAGAAGGCGCAGGCGCGAGTCGCGGCTTCCACCCCGTATTCGCGTGCGATCACGCAGGCGGTGTCGGCCGTCGCCACCTACTCGAACGTCGAGCACGTGCTGACTACCGAACCCGAGGTCATCAACCGTGCCGCGGTCGTCATCTTCGCCTCGGACCGTGGACTCGCGGGCGCGTTCAGCTCGCAGGTACTGCGTGAGGCTGAACAGCTCAGCGAGCTGCTGCGCAACCAGGGCAAGGACGTCGTCTATTACCTCGTCGGCCGCAAGGCCCTGGCGTACTTCAGCTTCCGCCGTCGTGTGTCCGAGCAGTCGTGGACCGGCGGAACCGACCGTCCCGAGTTCGACACCGCCCAGGAGATCGGCGACGCACTTCTGTCGGCCTTCCTGCGCGAAGCCGATGACGGTGGCGTCGACGAGATCCACATCGTCTACAACCGCTTCGTGAGCATGGTCACCCAGGTTCCCCAGGTTGTGCGCCTTCTGCCCCTGGAGGTCGTCGAGGGTGAAGCCGGCGACGTGCCCGCCACGCTGCCGCTCTACGAATTCGAACCGGACCCCGAGACCGTGCTCGACGCCCTGCTGCCGGTCTACATCGAAAGCCGCATCTTCAACGCCATGTTGCAGTCCGCGGCCTCGGAGCACGCCAGCCGCCAGAAGGCGATGAAGTCGGCCAGCGACAATGCCGACAAGCTCATCAAGGACTTCACCCGGCTGTCGAACAATGCGCGCCAGACCGAGATCACGCAGCAGATTTCCGAGATCGTGGGTGGAGCCGACGCGCTCTCATCCGCCAAGAACTAATCCAGAGAAGAGAGAGCAATGACTGACACCGCAATCGCGCCAGTCCTCGAAGAGGGCACAGCCGGCGCTGTGGGCCGCATCGCACGCGTCACGGGCCCCGTCGTGGACATCGAGTTCCCGCACGACTCGATCCCTGGCATGTACAACGCGCTCAAGACGACCATCGTCATCGGCGACGAGTCGACCGAGATCACCCTCGAGGTCGCCCTGCACCTCGGTGACGACCTGGTTCGCGCCATCGCCCTGAACCCGACCGACGGCCTCGTCCGCGGCCAGGAGGTCCGGGACACCGGCTCGCCCATCATGGTTCCGGTCGGCAACGTCACCAAGGGCCGCGTCTTCAACGTCATCGGCGAGGTCCTCAACGCCAAGCCCGGTGAGAAGATCGAGATCACCGAGCGCTGGCCCATCCACCGCAAGCCGCCGCCCTTCGACCAGCTGGAGTCCAAGACCCAGCTGTTCGAGACCGGCATCAAGGTCATCGACCTGCTCACGCCGTACGTGCTCGGTGGAAAGATCGGCCTCTTCGGTGGTGCCGGTGTCGGCAAGACCGTCCTGATCCAGGAAATGATTCAGCGCGTTGCGCAGGACCACGGTGGTGTGTCGGTGTTCGCCGGTGTCGGCGAGCGTACCCGTGAGGGCAACGACCTCATCGGCGAAATGGAAGAGGCGGGCGTCTTCGACAAGACCGCCCTCGTGTTCGGCCAGATGGACGAGCCGCCGGGAACGCGTCTGCGTGTCGCGCTCTCCGCGCTGACCATGGCCGAGTACTTCCGTGACGTCGCCAAGCAGGACGTGTTGCTCTTCATCGACAACATCTTCCGCTTCACCCAGGCCGGATCCGAGGTGTCGACCCTGCTGGGCCGCATGCCGTCCGCCGTGGGCTACCAGCCGAACCTGGCCGACGAGATGGGCATCCTGCAGGAGCGCATCACGTCGACCCGTGGCCACTCGATCACCTCGCTTCAGGCCATTTACGTGCCTGCCGACGACTACACCGACCCGGCTCCGGCGACCACGTTCGCGCACCTCGACGCCACCACAGAGCTGTCGCGTGAGATCGCGTCGAAGGGCCTGTACCCGGCCGTCGACCCGCTCACCTCGTCCAGCCGTATCCTCGACCCCCGCTACTTGGGCGCCGACCACTACAACACGGCCGTTCGCGTCAAGGCGATCCTGCAGAAGAACAAGGAACTCCAGGAGATCATCGCGATCCTCGGTGTTGACGAGCTCTCTGAAGAGGACAAGGTCACCGTGGCCCGCGCCCGGCGCATCCAGCAGTTCCTGTCGCAGAACACCTACATGGCGAAGAAGTTCACGGGCGTCGAGGGTTCGACGGTGTCGCTCAAGGACACCATCGAGTCGTTCACGGCCATCGCCAACGGTGACTTCGACCACGTGTCGGAGCAGGCATTCTTCAACGTCGGTGGCATCAACGACGTCGAAGAGAAGTGGGCTCAGATCCAGAAGGAGAACGGCTAAGCATGGCTTCGGCTTCGCTCACCGTGACTCTCGTCTCGGCGGACCAGCAGGTCTGGTCCGGCGAGGCGTCCATGGTTGTCGCGCGCACGGTGGAAGGCGAGATCGGTATTCTTGTCGGCCACGAGCCGTTGCTGGCCATCCTGTCCAGCGGCGAGGTTCGCATCACGCTGCTGGACGGAACCAAGGTCGTCGCCGAGGCTGACGACGGGTTCCTGTCCGTGGACAACGACATCATCTCCATTGTCGCCCGCCGGGCCGCACTCGTTTAGGCGCCGCCTGATTTAGGATCCTCGTGTTTGTATTGCTACCGCCGTCGGAGACGAAACGCTCCGGCGGCGTTTGCATGCCCCTGGCGATTGACTCCCTGGCCTTCCCGGCGCTGACCGGTCGCCGCCACGTGCTCACTACCGCCCTGGCCGCGCTGGCCGCCGATCAGGACGCCACCGTGCGCGCCCTCAAGCTCGGCCGCACCCAACTCGCCGAGATCGACCGCAACGCCGCCCTGCTGTCCTCCCCGACGACCCCGGTTATCGACAGGTACACCGGGGTGCTCTATGACGCGTTGGCCGCCGACACCCTGTCGCCGGCGGCCCGCGACTTCGCAGGCAGGCACCTGCTGGTGCACTCCGCGCTGCTCGGACCCGTCGGGGGGCTCGACCTCGTACCCGCCTACAGGCTCTCGCACGACTCCCGGCTGCCGGGCCTGCCCCTCAAGAAGCACTGGGCTGCCGACGTGTCCGCGGCGCTCGAGGCCACCGCGTCCGATGGTTCGGGCGGGCTGCTGCTCGACCTGCGCTCGGAAGGGTACGTGTCGCTGGGACCTGCGGCGGGGCATCCGCGGCGGTTCTACCTGCGGGTGGTGACCGAGAGCGCCGACGGTCGCACCCGCGCCCTCAACCACTTCAACAAAAAGGCCAAGGGCGACTTCACCAGGGCGCTGCTGCAGCACGGCCAGGCCTTCGACACCGTCGACGCGCTCCTCGCCTGGGCGCCGACGGCCGGATTCGCCCTGCGGCCCGGCGCTGTCGGCGAACTCGAACTCGTCGTCGCCGGTCACCTCTAGTATGAATTCGTGCAGAGACAACGAGTAAACGTCACCGTCACCGGCGCCGGAGGCAACATCGGCTATGCGCTGATGTTCCGCATCGCCTCGGGCCAATTGCTCGGACCTGACGTTCCCGTCGCGCTCCGCCTGCTCGAGATCCCCAGCGGTCTCCGGGCCGCGGAGGGCAGCGCGTTCGAACTGCAGGACAGCGCCTTCCCGCTGCTGCGCGAGGTGCTCGTGACGGATGACCCGGTGCAGGCCTTCGACGGCGCCAACGTGGCCATCCTCGTGGGCTCGCGGCCCCGCGGACCCGGCCAGCAGCGTGCGGACCT
The DNA here is from genome assembly GCF_004402435.1 of Cryobacterium sp. TMB1-7. Lineage (NCBI taxonomy): Bacteria > Bacillati > Actinomycetota > Actinomycetes > Micrococcales > Microbacteriaceae > Cryobacterium > Cryobacterium sp. TMB1-7. The sequence goes on along the minus strand of NZ_SOFZ01000021.1, from coordinate 16,288 downwards.
GCTCGAGGGCAATGCCCGCATCTTCGGCCCGCAGGGCGCCGCCATCAACGCCGGCGCCGCCGACGACATCAGGGTGGTGGTGGTGGGCAACCCGGCCAACACCAATGCCCTGGTCACGGCCAGCCACGCGCCGGATGTACCCGCCGACCGTTTCACCGCCCTGACCAGGCTCGATCACAACCGCGCGGTCGCCCAGCTCGCGGCGCACCTGTCGGTGCCGGTCACCTCGGTGAGTGGCGTGGCTATCTGGGGCAACCACTCGGCCCTGCAGTACCCCGACGTGTCCCACGCCACCATCGACGGACGCCCGGTGCGGGAGCTCGTCGACGAGGCCTGGCTGGTGAACGAGTTCATCCCGCGGGTGGCCAACCGCGGCGCCGAGATCATCGCCGTGCGCGGAGCGTCCTCGATGGGGTCTGCCGCCAGCGCCACGGTCGACCATGTCTACGACTGGGTGAACGGCACCGGTCACGACTGGACCAGCGCCGGAGTGTTCTCCGACGGGTCATACGGCGTGCCGGCCGGCCTGGTGTCGTCCTACCCCGTGCGCTCCCTGGGCGGCCGTTGGGCGATCGAGCCGGGGCTGGCTGTTGACGACTTCTCCCGCGCCCGGATCAACACCTCGGTGGCCGAACTGCAGGCGGAGCGCGCCGCCGTCGGTGCCCTGGGGCTGCTCGGCCCGCGAGAATCCGCCTAGGCCGGCGCCGGCGCCAGGTGGCAGCCGAGCACGTGGTCGTTCACGAGCCCGCTCGACTGCATCAGCGCGTACATGGTGGTCGGGCCCACGAACCTGTAGCCGCGGGCTCTGAGTGTCGTGCTGAGCGCGGTGGACTCCGGCGTGATCGCCGGCACCTCGGCCAGATCAGTGAGCGGCGTGCTCCGCGGTGCCGGTGCGAAGCTCCAGATCAGCTCGGTCAGGCTCTCGCCCAGGGCCAGGGTGGTTCGGGCGTTGTCGATGGTGGCGGTGATCTTGCCCCGGTGCCGGATGATGCGCTCATCGGTGAGCAGCCGCTCCACATCCGCCTCGGTGAACGCGGCGACGGCATCGACGTTGAAACCGGCGAACGCGGCCCGGAACGCCGGCCGGCGCCGGAGGATCGTGATCCAGGACAGCCCCGCCTGGAATCCCTCCAGGCACAGCTTCTCGAACAGGCGCTGCTCATCGCGCAGCGGCCGGCCCCACTCCTCGTCGTGGTAGCGCCGGTACTCGGCGTCGTTCGCGGCCCAGCCGCACCGGGCGACTCCGTCGTCACCGACGACGACGGATGGCCGCGGAATCACGGTTTCCTCGGTTGTCATCCGACGTACTCGATGCCCTCGTGCCGCAACAGCCACTGTTTGGTGGGGATGCCCTCGCCGGCGCTGAAACCGGTGATGCGCCCGTTAGAGGCGAGCACCCGATGGCAGCCCACCAGGATCGGCGCCGGGTTCGCGCCGACGGCGCCGCCGATCGCCCGGCCGGCGCCGCTCCTGCCGATCGAACGGCCCAGCTCACCGTAGGAAAGATGATCGCCGAAGGGGATGGCGGCCAGACCCCGCCAGACGCTCTGCTGGAACTCGGTGCCGCGGTTCAACCGCACCGGCACATCGAAGGTGACCCTCGCGCCGGCGAAGTACTCGCCGAGTTCAGCGGCGGCGCGTCCAAGCAGCGCGTTGGGAGCCTCCGGCAGGCCTTCCAGGGGGAGGTGGCCGTCCCTGACGATGGCCAGGGACCAGACCTCGGTGTCATCGCCCGTGAGCTCGAGGTCGCCGAGGGGACTCTGCACGCGGATCAGGTTCGGGGGAGTGGGGGCTGCGCTGGTCATAGTGTGACTGTAGTCGGCGGTCCCGAACGGTTCCGGCGGTTTTCGGACAGGGGAATATCCGGCCGGTCAGGGGCCTGTGGAGGAGGGGCCGCAGGTGGTCACATCATCGCCGCACAGGAATAGTCTGTAGCAATGGCTCAGATCGACTATCGCACTCTCGGCAACTCCGGCCTCGTCGTCTCGACGATCGGTCTGGGCTGCAATAACTTCGGCCGTAACGGCACCAGCACCGAGACCCAGGCGGGTACCTCCCTGGTGATCGATGCGGCCATCGACACCGGTGTGACCCTGTTCGACACCGCGGACATTTACGGCGCGGAACGCGGACTCAGCGAAACCCTGATGGGCAACGCCCTGCGCGGCAAGCGCGACCAGATCGTGCTCGCCACCAAGTTCGGCATGGACATGGCCGGCGCGAACGGCCCCGACTGGGACGCCCGCGGCTCCCGCCGCTACATCCGTCTGGCCGTCGAAGCGTCGCTCACCCGGCTGCAGACCGACTGGATCGACCTGTACCAACTGCACCGGCCCGACGCCAACACCCCCATCGAGGAGACCCTCGAGACCCTGGACGACCTCATCCGTGAGGGCAAGATCCGCTACATCGGCCACTCCAACCTGGCCGGCTGGCAGATCGCCGAAGCCGAATTCACCGCCAGGATCAACCATCACCCGGCCTTCATCTCGGCACAGAACGAGTACAGCCTGCTCGTGCGCGACGCCGAAGACGAGGTCCTGCCCGCCGTGAACGCCTACGGCCTGGGCTTCCTGCCGTTCTTTCCGCTCTACAACGGGCTGTTCACCGGCAAGTTCAGTCGTGAGGGCGGCCCGGCGGACAGCCGCATCATGACCATCCGCCGGCACCTGCTCGACGACGCCCCCTGGGACACCATCGAGCGTTACCAGCAGTTCTGCGACGACCGCGGCGTGAGCATGCTGGCCGCGACCCTGGCCTGGCTCCTGGCCCAGCCCGGTCTCACCAGCGTGATCGCCGGCGCCACCAAGCCGGAGCAGATCGTGCAGAACGCCGAGGCCGCCACCACCTGGCGGCCCACGGCTGAAGACGTCGCCTACATCTCCGCCCTCTTCGCCTGATGCTCTGGACCCTGCTCGTTCGCTACCTCCGGCCGCACTGGCGCCTGCTGGTGGCCGTCGTCGTCTTCCAGCTGGCGCAGTCGATCGCGTCGCTCTACCTGCCATCGTTGAACGCCGACATCATCGACGAGGGCGTGGCCACCGGCGACACCGGCTACATCCTCCGCGTCGGCGGGATCATGCTGATGATCACCCTCGGCCAGATCATCTGCGCCATCATCGCCGTCTACTTCGGCGCCAAGGCGGCCATGGCCCTCGGCCGTGACCTGCGCGGGGCGGTCTTCACCAGGGTCGGCGAATTCTCCGAGCAGGAGGTCAGCCGATTCGGCGCCCCCTCGCTGATCACCCGCTCCACCAACGACGTGCAACAGGTGCAGATGCTCGTGCTCACCACCTGCACCCTGCTGGTCTCAGCGCCCATCCTCTGCATCGGCGGGGTCATCATGGCGATGCGCCAGGACCTCGAACTGTCCTGGCTGATCGCCGTCAGCGTGCCCGTGCTGCTCGTGGCCGTCGGGCTGATCATCGTGCGCATGGTGCCGCTGTTCAGGGTGATGCAGGTGCGCATCGACACCGTCAACCGGGTGCTGCGCGAACAGCTCACCGGCATCCGGGTCATTCGCGCATTCGTGCGCGAAGACGTGGAGACCCGCCGCTTCGGCCAGGCCAACACCGACGTCACCCACACCGCCCTGCAGGCCGGCCGGCTGATGGCGCTGATGTTCCCCGTGGTGATGCTGGTGCTCAACGTCTCCAGCGTCGCCGTGATTTGGTTCGGCGCGTTCCGCATCGAAGACGGATCGATGCAGGTGGGCACCCTGATCGCGTTCCTCAGCTACCTGATGCAGATCCTGATGGCCGTGATGATGGCGACCTTCATGGCCGTGATGATTCCCCGCGCCACAGTGTCGGCCGACCGGATCGGCGAGGTGCTCGACACCGCCTCCAGCGTGCGTCCGCCAAAGAACCCCGTGAACCAGACGCACGGGCACGGCGAGCTGGAGCTTCGGGGCGTGAGCTTCGCCTACCCCGGCGCCGAACAGCCCGTGCTCAGCGACATCAGCTTCGTGGCCAGACCCGGGTTCACCACCGCCATCATCGGCAGCACCGGTTCGGGCAAGACCACCCTGGTCAACCTGCTGCCGCGCCTGTTCGATGCCACCAGCGGCACCGTGCTGTTCGGCGGTGTCGACGTGCGCGAGCTGAACCCCGACCTGCTCTGGGGCCACATCGGCCTGGTTCCGCAGAAGCCCTACCTGTTCTCCGGCACCGTGCGCAGCAACCTGCTCTACGGCAAGCCGGATGCCACCGAGGCCGAGATCTGGCAGGCGCTGGAGACCGCGCAGGCCCGCGACTTCGTCGAACGGCTCGACGGTGGCCTCGACGCCGCCATCGCCCAGGGCGGCACCAACGTTTCCGGCGGGCAGCGGCAACGCCTCGCAATCGCCCGGGCGCTGGTGAAACGGCCGGAGCTATATATCTTCGATGACTCATTCTCGGCGCTCGACCTCGCCACGGATGCCCGGCTGCGGGCGGCCCTGGCCGCGGACGTCGCCGACGCCACCATGATCATCGTGGCCCAGCGGGTGTCCACGATCCTCGACGCCGACCAGATCCTCGTCGTCGAAGACGGCCGCATCGTCGCGAGCGGCACCCACGAACAGCTGCTGGCGACCTCATCGACCTACCAGGAAATTGCGGCATCCCAGCTGGCAGCGGAGGCCACCTCATGAGCGACACCGAAACCGCCGACGACAAGGTACCGGCACGCCCACCGCGGGGCGGCGGCCCGTTCGGCGGCATGAACATGCCGGCCGAGAAGGCGATGAACTTCGGGCCGAGCGCCAAACGCCTGATCGGCACGCTCCGCCCCGAGCGGGTGTGGCTGGTGCTGGTGCTGGTGCTCGCCGTGATCAGCGTCACATTCTCGGTGATCGGCCCCCGACTGCTCGGCGAGGGCACCAACCTGATCTTCTCCGGCGTCGTGAGCAAGGCCCTGCCGGCCGGGGCCACTCAGGCCGAGGTGATCGCCGGACTGCGGGCATCCGGCGACACCGCGCAGGCCGACATGCTCAGCGCCATGACCCTCACCCCCGGCCTCGGCATCGACTTCGCGGCCCTGTCTGCCGTGTTGTTCTGGGTGCTGGCGCTCTACATCCTCGCGTCGGTGTTCAGCTGGCTGCAGGCGCTGGTGCTCAACGCCGTCGTGCAGCGCACGGTGTTCAGGCTGCGCGAGGAAATCGAGGCCAAGATCAACCGGCTGCCGTTGGGCTACTTCGACACCGTCAAGCGCGGTGAGCTGCTCAGCCGGGTGACCAACGACGTCGACAACATCTCGCAGAGCCTGCAACAGTCGCTCAGCCAGGTGGTCACGTCACTGCTCACCGTCATCGGCGTGATCGTGATGATGCTGCTTCTCTCGCCGCTGCTCGCCGTGATCGCGCTGGTCACCGTGCCGCTGACCCTGGTCACCACGGTGCTGATCGCCAAGCGGTCGCAGAGGCTCTTCGTGGCGCAGTGGGCCCACACCGGGGAGCTCAACGGCCAGATCGAGGAGACCTTCTCCGGGCACGCCCTGGTCAAGGTCTTCGGCCGGCAGAAGGAGGTGGAGCAGCGCTTCGCCGCGAAGAACGACGAACTCTACGAGGCCAGCTTCGGCGCCCAGTTCGTCAGCGGCATGATCATGCCCGCCATGACCTTCATCGGCAACCTGGTCTACGTGGCCATCGCCGTCGTCGGTGGCCTACAGGTGGCGTCGGGGGCCATGCAGCTCGGTGACGTGCAGGCGTTCATCCAGTACTCCCGGCAGTTCACCCAGCCGCTGGCGCAGCTGGGCTCGATGGCCAACCTGCTGCAGTCCGGCGTCGCCAGCGCCGAGCGGGTCTTCGAGCTGCTGGATGCCGACGAGCAGACCCCGGACGCCGACCCGGCCGAGACGCCCGCGGAGACCCGCGGGAGACTGGTGTTCGAGGACGTGTCGTTCAGCTACAGCGCCGACAAGCCGCTCATCCAGGGCCTGAACCTGGTGGCCGAACCCGGCCAGACCGTGGCGATCGTGGGCCCTACCGGCGCCGGCAAGACCACCCTGGTGAACCTGATGATGCGCTTCTACGAGCTCGACGGGGGCCGGATCACCCTGGACGGTGTGGATATCGCCGGGATGACCCGCAACGACCTGCGCGGCCGGATGGGCATGGTGCTGCAGGACACCTGGCTGTTCGGCGGCAGCATCCGCGACAACATCGCCTACGGCCGGCCGGACGCCACCGAGGAGCAGATCCTCGAGGCCGCGACGGCCACCTACGTGGACAGGTTCGTGCACTCGCTGCCGGACGGCTACGACACCGTGCTCGACGACGAGGGCGGCAACGTCAGCGCCGGGGAGAAGCAGCTGCTCACCATCGCGCGGGCGTTCCTGGCCCGGCCCAGCGTGCTGATCCTCGACGAGGCCACCAGCTCCGTCGACACCCGCACCGAGGTGCTCGTGCAGCACGCCATGAAGGCACTCCGCGCCGATCGCACCAGCTTCGTGATCGCGCACCGACTGTCGACCATCCGCGACGCCGACCTGATCCTGGTGATGGAGGCGGGCCAGATCGTGGAGCAGGGCAGCCACGCCGAGCTGCTCGAAGCCGACGGCGCATACAGGTCCCTCTACGACTCCCAATTCGCAGCAGCCATCGAGTAGCCCCGGCCCCGCGAACTGTGAGAAAAGCCCCAGAAACGTCGAGTTTCTGGGGCTTTTCTCACAGTTCGCGAGGGGGAGGGAGTGGGTTACTTGGCGGGCCAGACGGGGAGGACGGCGCGGCCGGCGGTGGAGTTGTAGACCACGGCGAACGAGCCGTACCAGGCCAGCAGTGCGGTGAGGATGCCGAACCAGCCGCCGAGCTGGTGGATCGCGGTGATCCCGGTGTACGCGCCGATGGCCAGCAGCACGAAGGTGATCGAGAGGGCGACGAAGACGATGAAGATCGAGCCGTTGGTCTTCTTGGCGGCCACGGTCATGTAGAGCGTGAAGATCGCCCAGGCCAGCAGGAAGGTGCCCATGCCGGCGGCACCGGCCTCGACGTTGCCGCCGGTGCTCTCCAGGTACCAGAACGCCAGCCAGAACGCACCGAACGAGGTGAACGCCGTGGCGCCGAAGGTGTTGCCGTTGCGCAGCTCCCAGATGCCGGCAATGACCTGGGCGATGCCGCCGTAGAACAGCGCGAGGCCGAGGACGGCGACGCTGGAGGGAACGATTCCGGTGTTGGACATGCTGAGCACGAAGGTCGTGAGCGCGAACGCGCCCAGGCCGAGGGCGCCGGGATCGGCGAGGGGGCCGTGGGACGGGGCTGCGGGGGCTGCGGACATGGGTGCGGCGGGTGCTGTCGCGGAGGCCGCGGGGGCCTCCGGATACGTCGTATTGATCTGATTCATTTGTTTTGAGATTATCAGCCGCACCCGGCCCCACCCCGCCGACCGAGTAGTGCACAGGCCACCGGCCCGGCAGGTTCTGCACAGGTCGGCCGGCGTCCGGTCGCCCTGGCCGGATCCGGCGCACCGTCGAGGCATGCAGAAGACAATCGTGAAGACCCCGACTCCCCAGGATTTCCTCGCCCTCGTGCCCCAACTTGTGGGCTTCCACCCCGCCCAAAGCCTGGTGCTCGTCGCGTTCCGCGGCAACCGCACCTGCGGTGCGCTGCGGTTCAACCTCCCCAGCCCCGACGCCGGTCCGCAGGAACTCCGACGCATCGCCGGCGCCCTGCTCGGCACCCTGTGCAAGATTCCCGGCGTTGACGCCCTCGTACCGGTGAGCTACACCGACGAGTCGATCGGCGACGCCCCGGCGACCGACGTGGCCGACCTGCCGCAGGGCGCGTTCCTGCGGGCGATCCTCACCCGCGCCGGCCAGGCCGGCTTCCTGGTGCGCGACGCCCTGTGCGTGGCCGCGGATGGCTGGGCCTCCTACCTGGACGCCGCACCTGACCGTGGCCGGCCACGCAAGCAACCGCTGCGGCATCCGCTCCGCGAAATCAAGGACTCCAGCGTCAGCGAGGGATTCCCAGGCGACGCCCGCCGTGAACTGGGCCGGTTGCACACCGGCGCCGAGTTGCCCAGGGTGGACCTCGCCACCCGGGAACGCTGCGCCAGGCGCCTGGCCCGCTACCAACGGCTCGGCCCCGACCTGGGGCCGGTCCCTGAGCTGATCGAGATGGTCGGCGACATGCTCGACCCTGTCGGCACCGCGGAATCCGCGCTGGGCGTGAACCCCGCCGAGCTCAGCATCGACGAGGCCGCCGCGCTGCTCTTCCTGATTCAGGGTCCGGCCACCCGCGACCAGATGATGCTGCAGTTCGCCTTCGGCGAGGCCGAGGGCCACCGCAGCCTGGCGCTGAACCGGCACTACGCCAGACGGCAGCGGGAGACGGGCCTGAGCATGGACGACGTCGTCGAGGCCGACATGGCGGCCGGCCGGGCCCTGCAGGAAGACTCGCCGACGACCGGGGACCTGATGCTCGGCCTCAGTCGGGACCGGCCGGACCCGGAACGGGTCAGCCGGGGCATCCGGCTGCTCCAGCTGCTCGTGGCGATGGCACCCCGGTCGGCCAGGCCGGCGCCGCTGTGCATGCTGGCCTGGCTGAGCTGGACGCTGGGCCGCGGGTCGGTCGCGGGAATCTACATCGACACGGCCCTGGACATCGACGGCGAGTACGGCATGGCGCGGCTGCTGTTGCAGCTGATCGGCAGCGGCCACCTGCCGGAGTGGGCCTTCGAGGTGCCCGACGAGACGGACCTCTGAGCCCGTTCAGGCAGCCGGGGCCTGCGCGATGCGCACGGTGTTTCCGGACGGATCCCGGAAGGCGCAGTCGCGTGGGCCCCAGGGCTGGTCGGTGGGCTCCTGGAGCACCTCGGCGCCGGACGCACGCACGGTCTCGAACGTCGCGTCGACGTCGTCCGAGCGGAACACGAGCATCGGCAGGACCCCCTTGGCGAGCAGCTCCTGGAGCGCATCGCCGTCGGCCGGCGACCGGCCGGCGTGCGGCTCCGACAGCACGATCTCGAGACCGGGCTGGGCATCGCTGCCGAGCGTGACCCAGCGGAATTTTCCGGACGGCACGTCGCTGCGCACCTCGAGCCCGAGCGCGTCCCGATAGAACGCGATCGCCTCGTCGACATCGTTGACGGTGATGTTGCAGTACTGGAGTGAGATTGTCGTTGTCATGCGACGAATCTAGGCCGCTAGCGTCCGGCGCGCTTCTTGGATCCTGCTCGATTCGCGGGCAGTGCCCGGCGGGCGCCGAACCGGGCGGGTGTGAGTCTGGGCGACACAGGCCGGCATGGCCGTCACGGACGCGTGCGTGCGCGCCCGATAGGCGCTCGGAGCCTCGCCGACGATCTCGGCGAACCGGGTGCTGAACGAGCCCAGCGAGGTGCAGCCGACCCTCATGCAGGCATCCGTGACGCTCGCGCCACCGCGGAGCAACGCCATCGCCCGCTCGATCCGGCGGGTCATCAGGTAGCTGTACGGCGTCTCGCCGTACGCCGCCCGGAACCGTCGGGAAAAGTGCGCGGGCGACATAAGCGCCCGGCGCGCCATGGTGGGGACGTCGAGCGGGTTCGCGTACTCCCGATCGATCAGGTCCCGGGCCCGGCGCAGGCAGGCGAGAATCTCGAGTTCCTGCGGAGTCACCATTTCACGCTAGCACCGGGCCGAGCGACCGGCTAGAGGTGCTTCGGCGCCTCCGACAGCACGCCGTGCAGGATGTCGCCGATCTCGCGGATCTCGGCCGGGCCGATGGTCAGCGGCGGTGCGAGCTGCACGACGGGGTCGCCCCGGTCATCCGCCCGGCAGTACAGCCCCGCCTCGAACAGCGCACCGGACAGGTATCCGCGCAGCAACCGCTCGGACTCCGCGTCGTTGAAGGTCTCCTTGGTGGCCTTGTCCTTGACCAGCTCGATGCCGAAGAAGTACCCCTCGCCGCGCACATCACCCACGATCGGCAGTTCGAGCAGCTTCTCCAGCTCCGCCCTGAACACCGGCGAATTCTCCCGCACGTTCTCGTTGAGCTTCTCCTCCTCGAAAATGTCGAGGTTGGCCAGCGCCACCGCTGCGGAGACCGGATGGCCGCCGAAGGTGTAGCCGTGATAGAACGCCGTGTCGCCGTGCTTGAACGGTTCGTAGATGCGGTCGCTGATGATCGTCGCGCCGATCGGAGAGTACCCGCTGGTCATGCCCTTGGCGCAGGTGATCATGTCCGGTTCGATGCCGAAGGTCGTCGAGGCGAACATGTTGCCGATCCGGCCGAACGCCGTGATGACCTCATCGGCCACCAGCAGCACGTCGTAGGTGTCGCAGATCTCGCGCACCCGCTTGAAGTAGCCCGGCGGCGGTGGGAAACAGCCGCCGGAGTTCTGCACGGGCTCCAGGAACACCGCGGCCACGGTTTCCGGCCCCTCGAACTGGATCATCTCTTCGATACGGTTCGCGGCCCACAGGCCGAACGCTTCCACGTCGTCGCCGTGCCCCGAACCCATCTCATCGGCCCGGTAGAAGTTGGTGTTCGGCACCCTGAACCCGCCGGGGGTGACCGGCTCGAACATCTCCTTGAGCGCGGGGATACCTGTGATCGCCAAGGCACCCTGGGTGGTGCCGTGATAGGCGACCGAGCGGGAGATCACCTTGTGCTTGGTGGGCCGGCCCTGCAACTTCCAGTAGTACTTGGCCAGCTTGAACGCGGTTTCGACGGCCTCGCCACCGCCGGTGGAGAAGAACACCCGGTTGAGGTCGCCCGGGGCATGCTCGGCCAGCCTGTCGGCGAGCTCGATGGCGCTCGGGTGAGCGTAGGACCAGAGCGGGAAAAACGCGAGTTCCTCGGCCTGCGTCGCGGCCGCCTGGGCGAGGCGTTTGCGGCCGTGACCGGCGTTCACCACGAACAACCCGCTCAGGCCGTCGATGTAGCGCTTGCCGGTGGAGTCCCAAATGTGGTGGCCCAGCCCCTTGGTGATGACGGGAACACCGGCACCGGATTCCAGCACCGACTGGCGGGCGAAGTGCATCCAGAGGTGGTCCTTCGCCTTCTGCTGCAGGTCGGCGTTCTCGGCGTCGGTGTAGACGCGTGGGCCGATGGTGGGCTCTGTGATGGTCATCGCGGTTACCGTGTTCCCCAGTCGTACAACTGTTTGTGAAGCTTGAGGTAGACGAAGGTCTCGGTCGAGGCGACCCCCTCAAGCGCGCGGATCTGTGAATTGAGCAGGGCGATCAGTTCGTCGTCGTTCTCGCAGACGACCTCGGCCAGGATGTCGAAGGAACCTGCGGTGAGCACGACGTAGTCGACGGCGGCGATCGCGGCGAGCTGATCGGCCAGGACCCGGGTGTCTCCGGTGGCGCGGATGCCGATCATGGCCTGCCGGTAGAAGCCCAGCTGCATGGGGTCGGTCACCGCGACGACCTGCATGACCCCGGCCTCGGTGAGTTTCTGCACGCGTTGGCGCACCGCGGCCTCGCTCAGACCGACAGCCTTGCCGATCTCGGCGTAGGACCGCCGGCCGTCCACCTGCAGCTGCTCGATGATCTTCTTGGACACATCGTCCAGTTGCGCGGGCCGACCCGCACTGCCGCGTCCATTGCTGCTCATCACCCGATTGTGACAGTGAAGGGGCTATGCGGCAAGTGAATCAGTCGTGAAACACGAGTTTCACAACGGATTCCGGGCGGCTAGGCTGACGCGCATGAGCGCGCTACGCAACTTCATCAACGGCGACCACGTCGAGTCCACCTCAGCGACCACCATCGACCTCATCGACCCTGCCACCGAGCAGAGCTACGGCTCCAGCCCGGTGTCGACCGCCGCCGACGTGGATTCGGCCTACCGGGCCGCCGCGGCCGCGTTCGAGGGTTGGGGCGAATCCACCCCCGCCGAACGCCAGCTGGCCCTGTTCCGCATCGCCGATGGCGTGGAGGCGCGCGCAGAGGAATTCGCCGACGCGGAATCCCGGGACACCGGCAAACCGCGCAGCACCCTCGTCGACGACGAGATCCTGGTGTCGGTGGACCAGATCCGGTTCTTCGCCGGTGCCGCCAGGGTGCTCGAGGGCAGAAGCGGCGGCGAGTATATGAAGGACCACACCTCTTTCATCCGCCGGGAGCCGATCGGCGTCGTCGGTCAGGTGACACCGTGGAATTACCCGCTGAACATGGCGGTGTGGAAGTTCGCCCCGGCGCTCGCCGCCGGCAACACCACGGTGCTCAAGCCCTCCGACACCACCCCGAGCGCCACCCTGCTGCTGGCGGAGGTGGCTGCGGAGTTCCTGCCGCCGGGCGTGTTCAACGTGGTGATGGGGGATCGCAGCACCGGAGCGGCGATGATCGACCACAAGATCCCGCAACTGGTCTCGATCACCGGTTCGGTGCGCGCCGGCATGGAGGTGGCCAGGGCCGCCGCCACCGACCTCAAACGGGTGCACCTGGAGCTCGGCGGCAAGGCGCCGGTCGTCGTCTTCGACGACGCCGACATCGCGCAGGCCGTTGAGGGCATCAGCGCGGCAGGCTTCTTCAACGCCGGCCAGGACTGCACGGCAGCCACCCGGGTGCTCGTGCAGGCCGGCATCCACGACGAGTTCGTGGCGGCGCTCGCCGCCCACGCCGCCCAGAACGCCCGCACCGGGCCGCCGAGCGAGGCGGGCATCCTGTTCGGACCGGTGAACAACCGCAACCAGCTGGACCAGGTGACCGGCTTCATCGACCGGCTGCCCGACCACGCCGTGGTCGAGCTCGGCGGCCACCGGCAGGGCAGCACCGGCTATTTCCACGAGGCCACCGTGGTGAGCGGGCTGCGGCAGACCGACGAGGCGGTGCAGCGGGAGATCTTCGGCCCGGTGATCACCGTGCAGAGCTTCACCGATGAAGCCGAGGCCCTGGCCTGGGCCAACGACGTGCAGTACGGGCTGGCCTCGTCGGTGTGGACCTCCAATCATGGGCGGGCCATGCGGATGGCCAAGCGCCTGGACTTCGGCTGCGTCTGGATCAACACCCACATTCCGATCGTCGCCGAGATGCCGCACGGCGGGTTCAAACACTCCGGCTACGGCAAGGACCTGTCAATGTACGGCTTCGAGGACTACACCCGGATCAAGCACGTGATGAGCTACATCGGCTGAGTCGACTCGGCCGTCGGGTTTAGCATCAAAGGAACGAGGGAGCCTGATGCAACTGGGACGGGTCGGCTGCGAGACCGCGCCGTTGGAGAGCGCCGAATGGACGTTCGTGGTGGGCCGCGGGTTCCTGGCCGTTGTGCCCGCCAGCACCGCCAGCCCCGTCGTGGCCGCCCTGCACGCCCTCGCCGCTGAGACCGCCGTCACACTCGAGGCGCTCGTGTCGCTGATCCCGCTTGGCGGTGCTGGAGAACCGGACGCGTTCGCGGTGATCGTGCCGGGCGTCCGCCGCGCCGGCGACGGGACAAACGGAGACGACCCGACGCAAGACGGCATCCCCGTGCACGCCGTCGTGCGTGGAGCCATCGCCGTGGACGTCTTCTCGATCGGGGGATCCCGCCGGTTCACCGACCGCAACATCAGGCCCTGGCTGCTGGCGGAGTTCCAGTCCGTGACCGGGCTGGTGATCGGCTCACCGCTGGCCGCCGTCGCTCGGGCCGACCGGCTGGGTGCCGGGCGGATGCTGGGCACGGGCATCGACGCCGGTGACACCCTGTTCTGGTCGGTCGCCGGGGAACCGGACGGCACCGCTGACACTGTGCTTCGCCCCAGGCGGATCGTGGACGACACCGTCGTGCTCGACCGGCGAATGCGTGACCGTGTTGTCGTCGTGGCCGCCGGTGCACCGGCCGTCGAGCCGTCGGGCGAACCGGCCGACCCATCCGCCGGCGAATCCGCCGCCGAATCTGCCGCCGACGAACCCGCCGACCGGCCGGGGCCCCACGGGTTCAGGTTGGCCACCGGCGAGGTGGTGCGACTGGGCGCGGTGTACCGGATCGGGCGAAGCCCCCGGCCTCGGCGCATCCAGCCCGGTGAGCGGCTGGAGCTGATCGTGGTGGCCTCAACGACAGCGCTCGTCTCGGCGAATCACCTCGAAATCCGGCAGGACGGCGACGCCGTCGTCGTCACCGACCTCGGTTCGACGAACGGCACACTGGTTCATTTTCCCCTCGGTCGCACCCAGCGGTTGCGCTTCGGAGCCTCGCTCACGGTGTTGCCCGGTACAACGGTGGACATCGGGGACGGTAACCTGATCGAGATACTGCCAGCGGACTGACCGTCGTTCGCTGCGTTGCCGCACGTTTGTATTCGGAAGGCACCACCCGTGACCCAGATAGGTCAAGGCTCACCCAGCCACACGATCGCGCTCCCCGCGGTGAAGAAATCCGTCACCCTGGCCTGGTCCGCGCTCACCGACGTTGGTCATCGCCGCGAAGTCAATGAAGACAGCCTGGTAACCCGATCACCCATTTTTGCGGTGGCCGACGGCATGGGCGGCCACTCCGCCGGCGATGTCGCCAGCAAGGCCGTGGTGACCCGGCTCGCCGAACTGGGCAGCGACGCTGATACGACGGCAGAGGCCATCAACCGGGCCCTCGCCCTCGCCGTTGACGACATGAAGGCCGGCGAAGGCGTCACCGACCTGGGCACCGGCACCACCGTCACCGGCGTTGCCGTGGCCATCGTCTCGGATGCCCCGCAGTTCATCGCGTACAACATCGGCGACTCGCGGGTCTACCAGCTCAGCTCCGGAGTCCTGGAGCAGGTGACGGTCGACCATTCGGTGGTGCAGGAGCTCGTCGACGCGGGCCGGATCACCCGTGAGGAAGCGGATGTGCATCCGCACGGAAATGTCATCACCCGGGCCGTCGGATTCCACGAACCACCGGTGCCCGACTATCGCATCCTGCCGCTGACGGCGGGCCAGCGCATCCTGGTCTGTTCGGACGGTCTCACCAAGGAGCTGACCGCATACGGCATCCGGCATTTTCTGCTGTCGAACCCGAAGGCCGAGGACGCCGTCGCGGCCCTGGTGACCGCGGCGCTGGAGAACGGCGGCCGCGACAACGTGACCGCGATAGTCCTGGACGTGCTCAGCGTCGACGATCTCGACGGTAGTCATGACGAGAGTGTTCATGACGCCGATGTTCATGACGACGATGTTCATGACGCCGGTGTTCATGACGACGCGGCCGACGCCGCTGCCGGGGCCTGACGACCCGCAGCCGTAGAATTGTGCAGGGTCGTCGATACCCGTGACGACGACCACATCCTGCGATCAGGCAGGGCAAGCAGGCAATCCGGTCGGTTCCTTCGACCGTTCGAGACGATTCACGGGAGGCGCCATGGCGGTAAGACTGCCGTCGACGCCCCCGGCCCTGCCGGGGTTCTCCTACCTGAGGCCGTTGGGTGCCGGTGGCTTCGCCGATGTGTTCCTGTACGAACAGAACCTGCCGCGGCGCCAGGTGGCAGTCAAGGTCCTCATCGCCGAGGTTGTCAGCGACCCGGTCAGGCGTCTGTTCCAGGCCGAGGCGAACCTGATGGCTCAGCTGTCAGCCCACCCGTCGGTGCTCACGGTGTTCCAGGCCGGGGTGTCCGCCGACGGCCGCCCGTTCCTGGTGATGGAGTACTGCTCCAACGCCCTCGAGCAGCGCTACCGGTCGGGCCGCCTGCCGGTGTCCGAACTGCTCCGGATCGGGGTGACCATCGCCAGCGCCGTGGAGACCGCCCATCGGGCCGGCGTGCTGCACCGGGACATCAAGCCGTCGAACATCCTGATCACCGCGTACGGGCATCCGGTCCTGTCCGACTTCGGCATTGCGGCCACCCTCGGTGAGGTGGAGGAGAGCGACCAGGTCGGGCTCTCGATCCCGTGGTCGGCGCCCGAGGTGCTGTTCGACGAGAGCCCGGGCTCGGTGGCCGCCGAGGTCTGGTCACTCGGGGCGACGCTCTACACGCTGCTGGCCGGCCGGTCGCCGTTCGAACTACCCGGCGATCGCAACGGGCCCGCCCAGCTGATGGCCCGCATCCAGAAGATGGCCCTGCCGCCCATCGGTCGGCCCGACGTGCCGGAGCGCCTGGAGCTGGTGCTGGCCCGGGCCCTCTCCAAACGCCCCGAGCGGCGCCAGGCCAGTGCGCTCGAGCTGATCCGGGAGCTGCAGGCCGTAGAGGCCGAGCTCGGGCTCGCCCAGACTCCGCTCGAGCTCGCGACGGCCGAGTGGGAAGCCCAGGCCGCCGGGGACGCCGACGATCAGACCCGCATCACCGGCCTGGTCTCCGTGGACGCTCAGCCGGCCCGCCGCCAACGTCGGGAGTCGGGCGCCGCCCGCACCGCTGCTTCGCCGGCCCGCGCCGACCCGACCCGCGCCGACCGTCCGCGCCCCGCCCAGCGGCGGCGCACTCTCGCGGCCGTC